>CAIZLW010000064.1 GCA_903933915.1 uncultured beta proteobacterium
GTCAGCGGCACAAACACCTTCCAGCCCAGACGCATGATCTGGTCATAGCGATAGCGCGGGAAGGTGGCCCGAATCCAGAGGAAGAAAAATAGGACCGCCGCCATTTTGGCTGCCATCCAGTGGAAACCATCGGGCAGGAACCCTACCGGCGACAGCCAGCCGCCGAGGAAGAAGATCGAGGTCATCGCCGAGATCAAAATCATGTTGGCGTATTCGGCGAGGAAGAACATCGCGAAGGACATGCCCGAGTACTCGACCATGTGGCCGGCGACGATTTCCGACTCACCCTCGACTACGTCAAATGGCGCCCGGTTGGTCTCGGCCACGCCCGAGATCAGGTACACCGCGAACATCGGTAGCAAGGGCAGCCAGTTCCAGGAGAACATGCCAAAGCCATAGTCGGCAAAGCGGCCTCTCCCCTGCGCGCTGACGATTTCGCTGAGGTTCAGACTGCTCGATACCATCAAAACGGTAATCAGCGCCAGGCCCATCGATACCTCGTAGGAGATCATCTGCGCCGACGCGCGCATAGCACCGAAGAACGGGTACTTGGAATTCGACGCCCAGCCGGCAATGATGATGCCATAGACGCCAACCGAACCAACCGCCAGCAGATACAGTACGCCAGCATCAACGTTGGCCAGCACCCAGCCCGGAGAGAATGGAATAACGGCCCACACGGCGAGCGCCGGCGCAATGGCCATGATCGGGCCGAGCACGAAAAGCTTCTTGTCGGCCGCCGTCGGGAAAACAATTTCTTTCAGGAACAGTTTCAGGCCATCGGCGATCGGCTGCAGCAAACCCCACGGACCAACACGATTGGGTCCGATGCGAACCTGCATCCAGCCAATGACCTTGCGCTCCCAGAACGTCAGATAGGCTACCGACAACAATAGAGGCACCATGATCAGGACGATCCCGAGCATGGTCCAGATCAGCGGCCAGACCGGCTTGACCAGCGCCCACTGCGAGCCCAACAAACCCTGCAAGAAAGAGACGGCCATGGCTTCCATCATGCCTTCTCCACTGTCAAGGTGGCGAACATCGGACCAAGCGCACAGGTACCGGCATGAGCCGTCGCCACGCGCACAGTGCCATCGGGCAGCCCGGCATCAAGTTCGGCGACCAGAATCGCCGTACCGCCAGCGCCGACTTTCACCTTGCCACCCTCGGCAACGCCGAGTTTCGTCAGAGTCCCCGCATTCATGCGTGCGGTCGGCGCTGCGGAATCCGCAGCCAGTTGAAGTGCTGGAGCTCGCCGGACCAGCGCGTCGGCAAAGTGGATCGGCACGTCGGCCACGCGTTCGAGCCCGCCCGGCGCGACCGCAAGATTCAGCGCCACGCCATCGATGCCGTTGTCCAGACCGGAAACAACGTCAGACGTACCGCCCAATACCTCAGCACGCACTTCTTCGCTGCTGTTGAATCCGAAACCGTCTACCGCCAACAAATTGCCCAGCACGCGCAACGCCTTCCACGCCGGACGGGCATCGCCCAACGGCTTTGCCGCAGCGTAGAAACTCTGCACGCGACCTTCGGTGTTGACGAAGGTGCCAGAGGTTTCCGAGAACGGCGATACCGGCAGCAGCACCGCCGCATAGTCGAGCATGGCCTGCGATTTGAAAGAGGTAAGCACTACGGTGACGGCCGCCTTGCCAATCGCGTCAAGCGCCTGCGCACCATCGGCGCAGTCGAGTTCCGGCTCGGCACCGACCACGACATAGGCCTGCCGCGGGTCTTTCAGCATTGCCGCGGCGTTCATTCCTGAGGCGCCAGGCACCGCCTTGGCCACATAGCCACCAACACTGTTGGCTGCTTCACCGAGGAAACCGAAGCTGCCGCCGAGCAATCCGGCCAGTTGCTGGGCCAGCGCATTCAGCGTTGCCGCCTGCGGGTGCTGCTGGGCGAAGTTGCCGAGCAGAATCGCGGCCATGTTTCCGGAAACAAGGCTCGCCGCGATCTTCTTCGCCGCATTTACGTCAACAAGACCAGCGCCGACTTTTGCCAGCACGGAATCGACCGCCACACCCTTGAGTTCGGCGACCGCCTTGACCACCTCGGCGAGTTGCGCTGGCAGTTGCGAGGGCGCGACAATGGCGCGCGCCGCCAGTTTGATCAGCAGATCGTCGTCCGCGCTGTGCAGGATGCTGATCTGCGCTCCGCGCTTGGCCGACTGGCGCAAGCGCTGGGCGATAAGCGGATGGTCCTTGCGCAGGAAGGAACCCACCACCAGCACACGATCAAGGCGACTGATGTCGGCGATCTTCATACCCAGCCACGGCGTGCCGCGGCGTTGTCCGTCGGCAGAGAAATCGCTCTGGCGCAGGCGAAAATCAATGTTCTCGCTGCCAAGGCCACGCAGCAGCTTCTGCGCCAGGTACATTTCTTCAAGTGTCGAGTGCGGGCTCACAAGGCCACCGATCGCCGCGCCACCGTGAGTCTTCGCTACGTCACGCAACGCGTGCGCGGCGTAATCGAGGGCAACGCTCCAGTCGACCTCTTTCCACTCGCCACCCTGCTTCACCATCGGCTTCGTCAGCCGCCCATTGTCACCTTGAGAGTTGAGACCCTGATAGGAGAACCGCTCCTTGTCCGTCAGCCAACACTCGTTGATATCTTCGTTTTCCAGCGGCAGCACGCGCATCACCTTGTCGTGCTTGGTCTGCACGATCAGGTTGCTGCCCAGGCCGTCATGCGGGCTCACCGACTTGCGCCGGGACAGTTCCCA
>CAIZLW010000065.1 GCA_903933915.1 uncultured beta proteobacterium
ATTCGAATCTCAGGAAGTCGAAGCTCGCGATCCAAATAGGTTACTAGACGACCGATCAACTCCCCCCTCGCCATCGCCAATTGCTTAACCATGGCTTTAGTTGTGAAAAGTTTGCGGAAATGAAACTGATCCTCCGCGATCATCAAAGTGGGGCCACTCGTGAAGAACGTAGGTTCCACTTGCAATACCGAGGCGAGACTGGCGAGCAGCTGCTCTGTCGGAGTGGCCAGGCCCGTTTCGAGTCTATGCACATACTGACGCGTTTTCTCAACGCGCTCAGCAACTTCCTCCAGGGCTAGTCCGTTGAATATCCGGGCGAGCCGAAGCTCTGCTCCGTTGAATGCGATATCCATTTATTTTTACTCATCGCTTCCGGTCTTGCGGTCGCTGCCTTGACTCGCAGAATCATCTTCGCGCACATCAACAAACGCAGGCGGAATTTCTGCTGCTGCGGGCACGTCCTTATCAACCGCATGCAAGGTCGGTGCTGAGGCTCGATACATCCACTCCGAAACCTTTTCTTGATAGACGTTGTAACCGACGAAAAAAACCCGATCCTCATCATCTTCGGTGAGGGCCTTGTCAACGACGAACCTCCACATCACTGGGTGTTGCTCGTCCATCGCGAAAAGATCATCGACGGCGTTGCGCTTGAAAAATCCAGATTTTTCCGGACTGTTGGGGTCATCCCGAAAAAATCGACAGGGCACTTGACCAATGTTGAAAGTGACATCCATAGCAGCATGCTTGAGTGACATCCAGTCATGCTGGCCGTTAAGAGCCATGTCGATCAGCATATTCCTTGAGCGCCCGAAGACTGCCGTCTCACGGGTGTAGTTATCGTCGAATGGGGAATTCATTTCCCGAAACGTCGAATACCGAATGTCGAGCAGGTCGACCGCGATGATGCGCAACCGATCATCGGAAAGTTCGGGGTAGAAAGCTACTGGGTGGCTAGAGTTCACTTTTGGGGTTCCTTGCAAAATATCAAATTTGTCAATCAGCATGATCCTGCAAATAATATGATTTGTCAACCAAACTGAAATTCGAAAGTGAGAGAGCAGTAGGTCGCAATGTGCGGGGCGTGAATACTCTGGAGCACCGATGATTTCGAGAGATGGTCAAAGACGCTGCGCGAGCCTAAGCAGGCAAATGCGGACGCTGGTTTGATTGCGGACTTGGGGATCGAACTCCAGACCACGAAAATCGAACTCACTACGTTTTTGCTACGCCGCGCAGTAACAGCTTCAAGCTATAATGCGGGGACGGATGCATGATGATTTACTCTCATTACCGCCGTACACGGTTTTGTGGAGTCGCCTCTGCACCACCAATGTTTCAAAAAGCCGCACGGGTGCGGCTTTTTTTTTGCGCGGCGGCAACCATCCCGCGTTTCGGGTTGAATCCTGTCTTCAGGAACAACGCTCATGCTTCTGCACAACGGTTGATGACATGCCTGTTCTGAATCTGGCCGCCTACCGCTTCTGGCCGATACCCGATCCGCAAGCCACATTGGAAACCCTCAAGGCGGCCGGTCGCGCGCTGGGTGTGAAGGGCACGCTGCTGATTACCCCGGAAGGCTTGAACGCTTTCCTGGCCGGCGGGGAAAAGTCCTGCCGCGACATGCTGGATACGCTGCGGGCCGTGCCCGGATTTGCCGACCTGCAGGCTAAGGAAAGCTGGTCAGAACAGGTGCCGTTCAAACGCTTCAAGGTCAAAGTCAAAAAAGAAATCATCCGCATGGATCACCCGACGATTTGTCCTGCCGAGGGGCGGGCGCCGGCGGTGGATGCGAAAACCCTGGCGCGCTGGTTGGATCAGGGCTGCGATGACGCGGGGAATGCCGTGGTCATGCTCGACACCCGCAATGATTTCGAGGTGGATTACGGCCGCTTTGAAAATGCCATCGACTGGCGCATCCGCAAGTTCACCGAATTTCCGCAGGCGGTGCAGGCCCACCGCAACGAACTGCAAGGCAAAACCATCGTCAGCTATTGCACCGGCGGCATCCGCTGCGAAAAAGCGGCGTTATACCTGCATGAACTGGGGCTCAACAATGTCGTACAACTCGATGGCGGAATCCTGAAATATTTCGAACAAACCAACGGCCGCCACTGGCAGGGCAATTGTTTCGTGTTCGATGAGCGCGAAGCCCTGGAGCCGAGCCTCAGCCCAAGCAAGCCCGGGGCTTGATAACGGACGTGGCGCGGAGTTAACGGCTGCGTTTTCAGCGCCCGGGCATCCAGTCCGGCAGCGGACCCCACAACACGGCAATGCCGAGCGCTGCAAAAATCAGCGCAGCAATGGCATGCACGGTTTTGGCTGGAAATTTTTTGGTGGCGACTTCACCCAGCATCACCGCGGGCACGTTGGCGATCATCATGCCCAGTGTCGTGCCGAGCACGACAGCGACCAGCGTATCAAAGCGCGCGGCGAGGGCGATGGTGGCGATCTGGGTCTTATCGGCCATTTCGGCGAGAAAAAACGCAACCACCGTGACGCCGAAAACGCCCAGTGGGGCTTTCGGCGTGGTGGCGTCTTCGGGATCGAGCTTGTCGGGAACCAGCATCCATGCGCCCATGGCGAGAAACGATCCGCCCAGTATCCAGCGCATGGTTTCGGGGCTCAGTGCGGTCGCAGCCCAGACGCCGACGCTGCCGGCCAGCGCGTGATTGAGCAGCGTGGCCACCAGAATGCCCCAGATGATCGGCCAGGGTTTGCGGAAACGCGCGGCCAGTATCAGCGCCAGCAATTGCGTTTTGTCTCCGATTTCGGCGAGTGCGACGATGCCGG
>CAIZLW010000066.1 GCA_903933915.1 uncultured beta proteobacterium
AAGTTCCAACACCCCAAGCCCAGTGGAACTTGTAGCCCGGATGGAGGCCGCAGGCCGGAATCCGGGGAAGCAGCACCGCAATGGATTTTCTCGATGCCAACCCCGGATGAAATCCGGGCTACGAAAACCTACGCCGCGCTCCCCGCCGCATGCGCGGACGCCCAGGCCCACTGGAAGTTGTAGCCGCCCAGCCAGCCCGTGACATCCACCACCTCACCGATGAAATGCAGACCCGGCACACTGCGCACTTCCAGCGTCTGCTGAGACAGCGTCGCGGTATCCACACCGCCCAGCGTGACCTCGGCCTTGGCATAACCCAGCGTGCCCGAAGGCTGGATCGGCCAGCCCTTCAGCGTTTGTGCAATCGTCGCCAACGTTGTATTCGACAACTGCACCAGCGGCTGCGTCCAGCCGTGCAGTTCGGCAAAACTCACGGCAAAACGCCGCGGCAGATGTTCCGCCAGCAACGCCCCCAAGCCCTGCTGGTCGCGCCGATGATCATTGAGCCACGCACCGGCATCAATATCAGGCAACAGATCCAGCGCCACCGGCCCGCGCGCGCCACCCGCCTGCCAATACGACGACACCTGCAGGATGGACGGCCCCGACAGACCGCGATGAGTGATCAGCGCCGCTTCGCGAAACGACGGATACACCGCGCCGCGCGGCACCTCGACACACGAGGTCACCGCATCAAACGACGAACCCGACAACGCGCCGAAGCGCTCCAGCCATTCCGGGGGGGCGGCCAACGGCACCAGCGCCGGTTTCGGCGGCACCACCGGCAAACCGAACTGCTCCGCCAGACGCAAACCAAAAGGTGTTGCGCCGATTTTCGGAATCGACAAACCGCCGGTGGCGACCACCAGCGACTGCGTACGATAGCTTCCCTGCGTAGTGGCGACCTCGAAACCCGGCGTGTCACCGGGCAGCCGCGCCACGCTGGATATGGTCACCGGCATCGCCCACTGCACATTCACCGCATCACATTCAGCCTTGAGCATAGCGATGATCTGCAGCGCGCTGTCATCACAGAACAGCTGGCCGAGATTGCGTTCGTGATAGGTAATGCCGTGGCGCTCCACCAGCGCAATGAAGTCACGCGGCGTATAACGCGCCAGCGCCGAGCGGCAGAAATGCGGATTGCGTGACAGGAAATTCGCCGGATTGACTTCACGGTTGGTGAAGTTGCAGCGCCCGCCGCCGGAGATGCGGATTTTTTCAGCAAGAGTCGCCGCGTGATCGACCAGCAGCACGCGGCGACCGCGTGCACCGGCCACCGCCGCGCACATCATGCCGGCAGCGCCGGCGCCCAGAACGATAACGTCAAAATCCATGTGCGGCCTGCGGCAGAAAGGGCCCGCATCATACCGCGGCGCGGTCCGTACGCTAGCAATTCACCCGATCACGCCAGTACTCGGGTTTGCGGTGCAGATGCATGACCGCCAGTACAACAATCGCCTCAGGCTCGGGTGCATAAATCACGCCATAGGGAAACCGGCTCAAACGACAGCGGCGAATTTCAGCACCAAGGGGATGCCACGCATCGGGATAACGGGCAATCAGATCAAACACGCGCAGCGTTTCCAGCAGAAACGCGTCGCCCAGCCCCGCTACCTGCGCTTCGTAATAGGAAATTGCCTCATCGAGTTCGCGCTGGGCTGGCGCGAGCAGACTGACCGGCTTCACACGCGATACTTGGCCAATACCTGTGCCAGCGGGATCGCATGGATCTCGCCTTTGCGGTAAGCCGCAAGCCGGTCTGCCGCCTCAACGGCCCAAGTCGCATCGACGCGATCATCGGTGCGATCCAGTTCGTTCAGCAGCGCCTCAACCAACTCCAGTTTCTGCGCCGGAGCCAACGCTTTTGCCTGCTTGAGCAACTCTTCGGTCGACATCGAGAACTCCTTTGCCTCCGAAACGGAGACAGCCATTCAACAGACGCAGTTTACCCTGCATCAATCAGACTGCTCAATGAACGGCGCGCCTGCGCAATCCGTCCGGATTACTTCAGCTTGATGGCATCCAGCGTCTTCGGCTTGGCCAATCCGCCGGCCACCGGGACGGCCTTTTTATCCTTCTTGGGTTTTTTCTGTTCCTTGTTGCTGCGCTGCTGACCTTTGGCCATTTTCGTAGTCCTTGAGAGTCCTGCGTGGAGAAACTGAATGAAGTGGACAAGCCACTTCGCAACTACTGATCGGATATTACGCTGCATAGAATCCTAGCGGGATTCTATGCGAGTCCTCCTGGGGGACGCTGGTAAGGGCCAAAAGGCCCTTACCAAGTCCTCTTGGAGGCTGCCGATCAAATCGGGGGCATTGAAAATTAACCACGGTGCTTCTCCCCGGATTGCCCCCAAGGGGACTTCCTTCGGGGCGCATCCGGGCTACGGGGCTGCGGATGGTGTTGTAGCCCGGATGAAGGCCGAAGGCCGCAATCCGGGGTGGGCGTCGAAAAAAATCACCACGGCGCTTCTCCCCAGATGCAATCCGGGCTACAAACCCCGACCAGATCGCGGACTGAAACAATTTATTCACCGTCCACTGGTCAGGACCGCCCCAATCAGAGTATTTTTGGGGCCATTCAACGAAGGAGTTTTCATGCGCATCACCACAACACCCCTGCAGCGCGCCCTGATTGCCGCGCTGCTCATCGTCCCCGCTAGTGCCACCGCCGCTTATCCCGAGCGCCCGGTGCGCATCATCGTACCGGTCTCCGCCGGCGGCGGCGTCGATGCGCTGGCGCGGCTGATCGGCCAGCATTACAACGCAGTGTGGGGCCAGCCCTTCATCATCGATAACCGGCCCGGCGCCGGCGGCAGCATCGGCCCCGAGCTGGTCGCGCGCTCCAGCCCCGACGGCTACACGCTGATGGTGAGCAGCAGCAGCTACATCACCAATGCCGCGATCCGCAGCGTGCGTTACGACCCCATCGCCGACTTCCAGCCGATCACCAAACTCACCACCAACCCGTACATCATCGTTGTCACGCCTTCGCTGCCCGTCAAAACCGTCAGCGACCTGATCAACCTCGCCAAAGCCAAACCCGACACCATCACCTACGCCTCATCGGGCACCGGCGGCGTGCTGCACTTGGGTGGCGAACTGCTAGCGACATTGGCGGGCATCAAAATGACCCATGTGCCGTACAAAGGCGTCGCCGACGGATACCCCGCAGTGATCTCCGGTCAGGTGAACTGGATGCTCGGCAGCCCGATCTCCGCACAGCCGTTGATGAAAGCCGGCCGCATGCGCGGCATCGCTGTGACCAGTGAAAAACGCCTCAAGGCCCTGCCCGACCTGCCCGCCATCGGCGAGACCGTGCCGGGTTATGAAGTCAGCGCGTGGTTCGGCCTGTTCGCACCGGCGAAACTGCCGGCGCCAATCATCGAGAAGCTCTATAAGGAAGCGTCCAAAGCGGTGACCGAACCGACCCTGGCCGCCAAGATGGAAGCCGGCGGCACCGAGACGGTCGGCAACACGCCGCGTGAGTTCACCCAGCAGGCGAAGGTCGAATTCGACAAATGGCGCAACGTGGTGAAAAAAGCCAACCTCAAGCTGGAGAATTAAGCAGCGATCAGGCTCGACGCAGTCGCGCCTTACTCACAGACTGCTCACCGGCAAGCGTCGGCTTTACGGGCTTGCGCAATGCCCGCTTGCCTTGTCGCGCCGCAGCCAACGCGACCAAACCCTCTTCCAATTCGGCGAAGAGATTGCGTTTATCGGATTGCGCTGTTTTATTTTTTGAATCGTTCTGTTGACCGCTTATTCCTAACGACACCAGCATCGAAACCGAGCCCGCCGCACGTCCGCGGGCCTTCGGGCGGATGACGATCTGCACGTCGCGATCCAGAAGTGTCAGAAAACGCATCAGCCGCTCAGCCGAAAACCGCGTGAGTTTGTAATTACGCAACTCCGAAACATGCGGCTGCGGAATCCCGAACAACACCGATGCCTGCGCCTGAGTAAGCGGGCGTGCGGTGATCAAATCGTTCAACTGCATGGCAAGCTGCACACGCAATCGGCGTTCATCCGAATCAGCGAAACCCAGATCAGCGAATACATTGCCGCTGCCGGCATCCACGGCATCCGGTTTGCCGCGGCGCGTTGCTTTACCGGTAACTTTATCCGCCATAACGTACCTCTTGATTTGCGCACCGTTATAAAGACGCAACTATACCGTATTAGGTATATTTGTCTTGGCAGGAACCGGTCGCATATTGCGACCAGATATCAATTTCTATAAGAAATTCAATTATTTAAAAACTTGAAGTCACAATTTGTGACCTCAGGCAGATCGCGTAAGGCAGAAGCAGCGGCTTCCTAACCTCTTTCAATCAGTCATCGTCCGTAATAAATCCAATCCGCCGCTTGCGTGGTTCAGGGGCCGGCTGCAGCAACGGCAGCAGCTTCTGATAAATATCCCGCAAGGCCGTGTCGTGCTGCAGCAGGGTGTTATCGATCTCTGCCAGGCGTTTGATAATCGCAGTATTCGCCCCGAAGGAAGTCCCCTTGGGGGACGCGGCCACCTGCTCGCGCAGGCGCACGAAGGCGCGGATCACGAACACGCTCATCTGCACGGCGTGTGCACTGCGCAGTACATTCGCCGCCATCAACGCACCGTGCTCAGTAAAGGCCCAAGGCAAGTGACGGCTACCCCCGTGATAACTGGTCACAACTTGTGACCAGTTATCACTTTTATTAATACAATCATTGACTTGCGAACTTGATATCACAATTTGTGATTTCAAGTTTTCGACATCAACTGGCCTCAATTGAAATGCGAAATCTGCCGGGAAGCGCTCTGCATTACGCTTCACAGCCTGATTCAGCGCACCGGTCGTCACCCCATACAACCGCGCCAGATCCGCATCCAGAATCACCCGCTGCCCGCGCACCCGCACGATCAGCGGTTCCAGCGACGCACCGGCGCCTGCCGCCCCTGTTTTGACCTTTGCCTTTGCCATCACCGCCCTCCATTGACCACCGAACGATCGTTCGGTATCGTAACCCCATGACTTACGACGCTCAATATCTGGCGAAACTGCAGGACTACTACGCCCGCCACCGCATGCTGCCCTCCTACTCGGGGATCGGCGCGCTGGTGGGGCTCAGTTCCAAGGCCTCGGTGGCGGAGATGGCGATGCGGCTGAAAGCGGAAGGTTTTCTGGACAGTGCACCCGACCGCCGGCTGAAACCGGGTAAACGTTTTTTTGAACGCGCGGTTGCCGAAAGCGTGCGCGCCGGCATGCCCGCCCCTGCCGCCGACATGCGGCCCGACGGCATCAGCATTGATGAATACCTCGTCAACAAACCCTCGCGCACCATCCTGATCACCGTCAAAGGCGATTCAATGATCGACGCCGGCATCCACCCGGGTGATCGCGTCGTGGTTGAAAAGCGCGTGGCGGCAGTACCCGGCGACATCGTCGTCGCCATCGTC
>CAIZLW010000067.1 GCA_903933915.1 uncultured beta proteobacterium
CGCAACGCGTTGATTCTTATTGGGTAAATGGGTCGCCCTTGAGCGACGTACATAAAGGCGCAGCGGCATCAGCCGCTGCGCCTACTCTGGCGACGCCCGCAGGGCACCGCGCAACCGGAAGGAGGAGGAGAGGCCTCCCGGCTGGAGTTCAGTGGTTCGAGCGGTTTAGTGCTTGATGCTGGGGCTCAGGAACAGCGCTGCGCCCAGTTGCTCGATTTTGCTCGAGATCCACATGATCGCATTGACGATGGCATCGGCATCGTGCATCGCATTAATCGCGACCAGACGCTCATGCTCGCTCATGCGAACGGTGTTGATCTTGTCATAAATGACTGAGCCAAATTTGATTTTGAGATCGTTTTTCATGTTAGTTTTCCTTGTCTTTCCAGTAGTTCGCCGTCCCGGCGTTGAGGTCTCACTGCGTATATAAGTCAATGAGTTCGGACTGAATTATAGACTCGTTCAAGACCGTAATGTTGCATTGCAACACCTGATAAATTGTCACTATTCGGGATACTTATGGTAAGGTGAATGCCAACTATGTCACAGCGTTTGCCACCACTGAATGCGCTAAAGGCCTTTGAGGCCGCGGCGCGCCATTTGAGCGTGAAAAAAGCCGCAGTTGAGCTCAATGTGACCCCGGCGGCGGTCAGCCACCAGATCCGGACGCTGGAGGAGTATCTCGACCTTCAGTTATTCCATCGCTACAACCGTGCCCTGGAATTGACGGATGCGGCCCGTGCCTGCTTACCCAAACTGCGCGAAGGCTTCGATTGTCTGGCGCAGGCGGTGGAGCGGCTGCGCACCCACACCAGTGGCGGCATGCTAACGGTCAGCGCAGCGCCTTCATTTGCCGCGCGCTGGCTGATGCCGCGGCTGCACCGTTTTATCGCCGCACATCATGAAATTGACGTTCGGGTTTCGGCTCGCATGCGTCGGGTCAGTGTCGACGGCAAGGTTGATGTCGCCGAGCGCGCGACCATCGAAACCTGGCTGGATGATTCCGATGTCGCCATCCTTTATGGCCATGGACATTATCCGGATATGGATGTGCACCGGCTGCTGTCGCTGACCATCACGCCGATCTGCAGCCCCAAGCTGCTGACCGGCGAGCATCCGTTGCGAACCCCGGAAGATCTGAAGCACCACATGCTGCTGCATGACGACACCGGCGATATGTACGACGGCGAGTCGTTCTGGGAAGTCTGGCTGGATGCTGCGGGTGTGACCGGCATTGATGCCAAGCGCGGCGCCCGTTTCAGTCATGCCGTGCTGGCGTTTGAAGCAGCGATCGATGCTGTGGGCGTGGTGGCCTCGATGCCTTCACTGGCGGCGGAGGAACTGGCATCCGGCAAGCTGGTGATGCCCTTCGATCTGAAAGTGCCGCTGGATTCCGCGTATTACCTGGTATGCGAACCGCATGCCAAAACACGGCCCGCAGTCGCGGCATTCCGCGACTGGCTGATCGCCGAAGCCGCCAAAGACGGCAGCGTCGCTCCGGCCTGAATCTCAGGCGGGTTTCGGGGCTGTGCGGGCGATCTGCCGGTCATCAATCGGCAGGTTGAGCAGGGCGGCGACGATGCCCATGCCGATGGTCAGCATCCACATGATCGTATACGAACCCGTGGTGTCGAACACATAGCCGCCGATCCATACGCCGGCAAAACTGCCGACCTGGTGAAAAAAGAACGCAATGCCGGTCAGCGTCGACAGGTATTTCACGCCGAATACATGGGCAATCAGTCCCCCGGTCAGCGGCACCGTGCCCAGCCACAGGAATCCGATGGCCGCGGCGAACACATAGACTGTCATCGGCGTCACCGGCAATGAAATGAACACGGCGATGGCGATCGAGCGCAGCAGGTAGAGCAGCGACAGCAGGTATTTTTTTGTGTGTTTGCCGCCGAGCCAGCCCCAGGCATAACTGCCGATCATGTTGAAAAAGCCGATCAGCGCCAATCCGAGCATGCCGGTTTCAGGCGTCATTTTCTGGTCGACCAGATAAGCCGGAAAATGCACCGCAATAAACAGCAGTTGAAAACCGCAGACCGTATAGGCCAGGCACAGCAGCATGTAGCCGCGGTGGCCGGCGGCTTCGCGCAGGGCTTCGCTGACCGACTGCTTATACAATGATGCGGCCTGCGCTTTTTTGTCTTCGACCAGCGCGCTCGACAGCGGGATGATCACCAGCACGGTGATGGCGAGGATGACCAGCGCCTGGTGCCAGCCGACCTGATTGATCAGCCATTGGCCATAGGGCAGCATCGCAAACTGGCCGAACGATCCGGCGGCGCCGGCAATGCCGAGCGCAACACTGCGCTTTTCCGGCGGGAACGAGCGTCCGATGACGCCGAACACGATGGAGAAACCACTGCAGCCGAGCGAGGCGCCGATCAGCAGGCCGGCGCTCAGTGTCAGTTCCAGACCGGTGGATGAGACCGACATCAGGCACAGGCCGATGGCGTAGAGGATGGCGCCGCCGATGAGCACGCGCGCAGTGCCGAAACGGTCGGCGATCAGTCCGGTGATCGGCTGCGAAATGCCATACAGCAGGTTCTGGATGGCGATGGCGAAAGCGAAGGTTTCCCGGCCGATGCCCAGATCGGCGGTCATCGGCTGCAGGTAGAGACCGAAGTTGTGGCGCACCCCCAGCGCAATCGTCAGGATCATGCCGCCGCAGAACAGCACGGCTGCGGGAGTTCTCCAGGAAGATGCGCGCATCTTGATCCGATGTCTAAAGTGCGGATTCTAACGGAATCGCCGTGGTCGTCCGGGCCGCAGGCTGCCAGCGGGGCTTTTCCGGTAGAATGCGGCACTTGCGAAATCAGGGGTAATGCCGGCCGATCGCGGTGCTGCCCGATGGCAGAAGATTGCGGGTTTTACAGCATTGATCGGCATCGAAAAACCTTGACCGCAGTTTGTTTTTTATCGAGTTCCGATTTTTCGGGGAGTGGCGCAGTCCGGTAGCGCAGGGCGTTTGGGACGCCAAGGTCGCAGGTTCGAATCCTGTCTCCCCGACCAGATAATCAGTTCTTTTGTCTTTTCTGTATTTTTTTGGGTCTTTCCCGCATCCGATCATGTCGTACGTCATCGCGCTGGGCGCATTTTTCGGTTTTATCGTACCGCACAATCCGGTGCTGGCACTCTCGGTCCTGGCGGCCTTGTTGTTTGCCAAGGGCATTTTTGATGTGCGCTACAGCCATCTTCAGTTGTTCAAGCAGCCTTCGCCGTTTTTGCATTACTGCAAGAACCTGATGGAGCGCGACGAAGACATCTCCCATGCTGGGTTCAGCTACCTGCTGCAGATGGTGATTTTCGGCATGCTGACCGGCGGCGGCATGTACGCGCTGGTGCGTTTCCTGCGCGACTGAACCGGCGCTTACGGTTTCAGCGTAAACGGGCTGAAATCGGTGTGGCGGTCGTAGTGGTCTTCCTGTTCGGCCCGTTTCAGAAAACCCACGATGCGATAGGTCAGCGGCGTGAACAGGACTTCCACACCGACCTTGGTGACAAACTGTGCCGCCATCACCAGCGGCAGCTTGTCATCGGGAATGATGCCGGCGCCGTAGAACGCCAGCGGGTAGAACAGCGCTGAATCCACTGCTTCGCCGGCGATGGTCGAGCTGATGGTGCGCGTCCACAACCAGCGGCCCTGTGTCGCCACTTTCATTCTGGCCAGTACATAGGAGTTGACGAACTCGCCGCAGAAATAGGCGAGCATTGATGCGGCTACTATGCGCGACGTATTGCCGAAGGCGATTTCGTAGGCGCCCTGATGTGCCCAGAACGGTGCCGGCGGCAGCGCGACAACGACAGTGGCCATGAGCGAGGCAAAACCCAGTCCGGCGAACCCGGCCCAGATCACGCGGCGGGCGCGGGCGTAGCCATAAACCTCGGTCAGGATGTCGCCGAAGACGTACGAAATCGGAAAAAACAGCACGCCGGCGCCGAAAGTAACCATCCCCAGAAACGGCAGATCGAGTTGGGCAATTTTCGCGGGACCGATCAGGTTGGAGCAGATCAGCACGGTGACAAAAGCCACCATCACGAATTCGTAATAGCGGAAGTTACGCTGGGTGGTCATGATTGAAAAAAACCTTTAGCCACAGAGGGCGCAGAGAAAACCAAGGTCGGGCTTGTCGTTGTGTGCATGATTGTGGGGGCATTCTGCCGGTTTTAACTGCTCGCTTTTATTTTTCTCTGCGTCCTCTGTGGCTCAGGGTTTGGGGCGAGTCAGGTCAGCGGCGCTGCGCAATGCTGCTGAAACCCCGGGCGTTGCGAGACCGTGCGGAACCAGCGTTCGAAATGGGGTAGTGCGGGGCGCTCGATCGGGACATTGAACCAGCGGTGTGCGAGCACGGCATGCGGGATGTCGGCCATCGTGAACGCGTCGCCGCCAAAGTGCGGGTTCTTCGCGAGATGCGCGTCCGCCATCCCGAGGTAAGCGGCGAGTTTTTTTCGGTTGTCTTCGACTTCCGCCATATTGCGTTTTTCGGGCGGTGTGCGGATCAGGATCCAGAACACCGGCTTCATGTGATTCCACAGCGTGGTGCTGTACCACTCCATCCACCGGTCGGCAGCGGCTGCGGCCTGTGGATCTTTGGGGCATAACGTGCCAAGGCCATGTTTGCGCGCGAGGTAACGCACAATGGCGTGGGATTCCCACAGCACAAAACCATCATCGTTGATCAGCGGCACCAGCGCATTGGGATTCATTGCCCGGTATTCAGGCGTATTGTTGACGCCGAACTGCATGCCGGCGTCGATGCGTTCGTAAGGCAGGTTCAGCTCGGCGCAGGTCCATAGCACTTTCTGCACATTGATCGAGTTGGTGCGCCCCCAGATTTTCAGCATGTCCCGGCTCCTATTGCGGTCATTCAGGTTGGCTGAGAGTTTACATTAAGGGCCATGGAGCGGTCGCGGCTGCAAGCTATAATGTTTTTGGTTTTTACTTCTTACACGGTGGAGGAATAAGCATGGGCAGCATGATTGAACTGACGGCCGCTGACGGCCACAAATTCGGCGCCTATAAAGCGGAGCCTGCGGGAAAACCGCGCGGTGCCGTGGTGGTGGTGATGGAGATTTTTGGCGTCAACAGCCACATCCGTGCCGTCGCCGACGGTTATGCCGC
Organism: uncultured beta proteobacterium; assembly: GCA_903933915.1. Classification (GTDB taxonomy): domain Bacteria; phylum Pseudomonadota; class Gammaproteobacteria; order Burkholderiales; family SG8-41. The sequence continues at coordinate 5,132 of CAIZLW010000067.1, forward strand.
TGACGGTTATGTGGCGATCGCGCCGGCGATGTTCGACCGTGTGCAGCGCAATTACGAATGCGGTTACACCCAGCCGGAAATCGAAGTCAGTCGCGGATTGATGCAGAAGGCGAGTCTTGATGACGCCATCAAGGATGTCACTGCGTCAATCAAAGAGGTTGCGTCTGCGGGCAAGGTCGGCATCGTCGGCTACTGCTGGGGCGGCACTGTCGCCTGGAAAGCCGCGGCGGAAGTAGCGGGCCTGGCGTGTTCATCACCGCATTACGGCGGCGGCATTCCAAACCATGCTTCGCTGCAGGCGAAATGTCCGGTGATGTTCCACTGGGGCGAGAAGGATCAGTCGATCACGCTGGAGGCCGCGCAGAAGGTCAAGGTGGCGCAGCCGCAATGGGAGCACCATTTCTATTCGGCCGGGCACGGCTTCAACTGCGACCAGCGCGGTTCGTTCGATGCGGCCAGCGCCAAACTGGCGCGCGAACGCACGCTGGCGTTTTTGCGCAAACACGTCGGCTGAGGATCGCTTTTACTGCCAACAACGCCGGCCCCGGGGCCGGCGTTGTTGTTTCAGTCGTTCAGTCGGAGGTGTTGTCGCTGGCGCGCTTGTTGAACGCGGTAAAAAACTGTTCGGCCATTTTTCTGGCGACGCCGTCGATCAGTCGCGCGCCGACCTGCGCGAGCTTGCCGCCGATGCTGGCCTTGACGCTGTAAGTCAGCTTCGTCGAATCGCCTTCCGGCGCCAGTTGTACATGCGCTTCGCCTTTGGCGAAGCCGGCGACGCCGCCCTGGCCTTCGAAGTGCAGGCTGTAGGAGTCGGGCGGATTGACTTTACTCAGCGTCATCTTGCCCTTGAACTTGGCGCTGACCGGACCGACTCTGGCGGTCATGGTCAGCAGGTATTCGTTATCCGATTGTTTTTCCATCGAGTCGCAGCCGGGGATGCAGTCCATCAGGACTGCGGTATCGTTCAGTGCATCCCAGGTCGCCTGGTGGGGCAGGGCGATCAGTTGTTCGCCGGTCATTTCCATTGCAATAAAACTCCATTTGTTGCCCAGACCCGATGTTAACCCATGCGGCACGCTACAATAATGCCCTGCTTACGGTTGCTTAAGGAGCGGCTTATGGACAGCGTTGATTTACAGGTCATCCGCACCGCCCGCGAGTGGGTGGGCGGTGGCCATCAGGTGGTGCTTGCCACCGTCATCAGGACTTGGGGTTCCGCGCCACGTCCGATTGGCGCTTTGTCGGCGATACGCGGCGACGGCATGGTGGTCGGCTCGGTGTCCGGTGGCTGCGTCGAAGACGACATGATCGATCGCGTCAAGGCCGGCAAGCTTGCCGAGACTTTGCCGACGACAACCAAGTACGGCGTGTCCGCCGAGGAGGCGCAGCGCTTCGGTCTGCCCTGCGGCGGCACGCTGGAGTTGGTGCTGGAGCCGCTTTCGGCCGCCAGCGGCCTCGACGATCTGCTGGCGCGCATTGAGCGTCATGAACTGGTATTGCGCCGTCTCGACATGAAAACCGGCCGCGCGACCACGACCTCCGCAAAATGGCAGGACCAGTTGGCTTTCGACGGCGCGACGCTGACGACTGTTTTCGGACCGCGCTGGCGACTGCTGATCATCGGCGCCGGCCAGTTGTCGACTTATCTCGCGCAAATGGCGCAGGCGCTGGATTATTCGGTCACCATCTGCGATCCGCGCGAGGAATACACCACCACTTTTGATGTCCCCGGCATAGTCCTCAAGCGCGGTATGCCCGACGATGTGGTCACCGAGATGAACCTCGACGGTCACAGTGCCGTGGTGACGCTGACCCACGATCCCAAGCTCGACGACATGGCGCTGCTGGAGGCGCTGAAATCGCCGGCGTTCTACATCGGCGCCATCGGTTCGCGGAAAAACAATGACGCACGACGCGAGCGTCTGGCCGGGTTCGACCTGTCGCAGGAAGAGATCGCGCGCCTGCACGGTCCGGTGGGTCTGAAGATCGGCAGCAAGACGCCGCCGGAAATTGCAGTGGCGATTCTGGCGGAGATGACCGCCATCCGTAATGGCGTTGATGTCGCCACTTTTGCCGAGCGGCCCAAGGCAACGACTCAGGGCTGTGTCATCGGCTGACGCGGTTTGAAGGTGATGCCGGCGCAGGGATCCTCCCGCGCTGTGCGTGCAGTGAATACGATGTAGTCGTATTCGGGGGCTGCCGGGTCGTAATAACTCCCGGCTTCCGTCTGCTGCTCCTGCACTTCAATGAATCCCACGACGACGATGGTCTCTGGCGCGGTTCGCGCCTGCAGGTAATGCGGCACGCCAAAATCGCGCCGCACATGACCGTTGCCTGCAACCAGAATCGCACCGGTGGCGAGGTGTCGCTCCAGAATCTGAGCCATTACCGCATCGCGGGCGCGTTGCGCAGCGACCATGCCGGGCAGGATTCTGGCCGGAGCCTTGCCGCAGTGCCCGTCTTCAATCACGCGTTCCAGTTTGCGTTGTGCGGTTTGCGGCAACGGCAGGTTCAGGCCCAGGGCTGCCACGGTTTGTTCACCGAGAACGGCGGTAGCATTTGAGGTGGCGATGCGAAAAGCCTCGGCGCGTGACAGGTTGGCGGCCACCAGAGGCAGTCCGTTGTCCAGCGCAAGGCTGACGATGGGCGCATAGTCGGGCCAATGCCAGCCTTGGTCGTTGAAGCGGCTATCGACCCGGATCCGCTCGGCATCGCGAGGCGCTTCGGCAATGGCGCGGTCCAATGCGGTCTGCTGTTCGCGGTCGAACTGTTCCATCGCAATGGCCGGTCGGCGACCGGCGCGAATCTGCGCTGCAATCAGGTTGCGGCGCAGGCGGTGATGGTCGCTGTTGTCATGGACTTCGCCGAGGAGCGTGTAGCGCGCCTGTTGCAGCCGGCGTTCAATGTCGGCCATGCTCGCCGCGCGTTGCGCTCGGGTATCCCAGATCCGATTGATCAGCGGATGCTGCTCCGGTTCGGGGGCAGGTTGCGCCCATGTCGGTGACATGGCGAGTATGCCGATGATCCACCCCAAGGTCAGGCGGCAGCTCAATAAGAGTTTCATGATGCTTTTGGTCTTCCGAAACAGGTTCTGACCGCAACTGAGTATGTTAAATCCAAAGGATTGTGAATAACCCGAGGTTTTGGTCTGTCCCGATTTGCCGATATATTCGGGGTTGGTGTCGGTCAAGTACCGGCTTTTCCAGTCCTGCAGGAAGAAAACTGATGAAACTCGCATTTATTGGCACCGGTGTCATGGGCGGTCCCATGGCCGGGCATCTGGTCAAGGCCGGTCATACGGTCACCGTCTACAACCGCAGCAAGACTAAGGCCCAAGCCTGGGGGGCAAAACATGGCGGTCAGGTGGCGGAGACACCGGCCGCTGCGGCCCGCGACGCTGCGCTGGTGTTCAGCTGTGTCGGTAATGACAACGACCTGCGCGAAATCACTGTTGGTCCGGACGGCGCCTTCCAGGCGATGACTGCAGACGCAATTTTTGTTGACCACACAACGACATCCGCCAGCGTTGCTGAGGAGTTATATGCTGCAGCACGGGTACGAAGCCTGCATTTTCTCGATGCACCGGTCTCCGGCGGCCAGTCCGGCGCCGAGCAGGGCATCCTGACGGTGATGGTCGGCGGCGATGCGGCGGCGTACGCACGTGCCGAACCGGTGATTGCGCATTACGCACGTGCAGTGACGCTGATGGGCGACGCCGGCGCGGGCCAGAAAACCAAGATGGTTAACCAGATCTGCGTCGCCGGCGTGGTGCAGGGGCTGGCCGAGGGGCTGGCGTTTGCGCTGCATGCCGGACTCGACGGCAAGCGGGTGGTCGATGTCATCTCGAAAGGGGCGGCGAGCTCATGGCAAATGGAAAATCGCGGTAAAACCATGGTCGATGGAAAGTTTGATTTCGGTTTTGCGGTGGACCTGATGCGCAAGGATTTACGCATCGCGATGGAGGCGGCGCGCAGCAACGGCGCGCAACTGCCGGCGACGGCGTTGATCGACCAGTTTTACGCGGCTGTGCAGAAACAGGGTGGTGGTAAGCTCGATACATCGAGTCTGATCAAACTACTGGTGCAACATTGAAAGGTCGGGAGTGAACGTAAAAAAAGACAGTGGTGCTGCAGGTACGGAACCGGCGCCGGCGATGCCCGCAGCCACGGTCACCATCGTGCGTGACGCGCGCGACGGCATCGAGGTGCTGATGATGCGCCGCAATCTCAAGTCGGGTTTTGTGCCGGGGATGTATGTGTTTCCGGGTGGCGGCTTGGATGATGCGGATTTATTGTTTAAAAACAATGGATTATGTAATTGTCTCGATGATGCTTCGGCGAGCGGAATGCTCGGCGTGGCGGCGGACGGACTGGCGTATTGGGCGGCAGCCATCCGTGAGGCGTTCGAGGAATCGGGTTTGCTGCTGGCACGCAACGGCGCCGGTAGCCTGGTGACGCTGACCGATGCCGAGGTCGCAGCGCGCTTTGATGCGCAGCGCCGGCAGTTGAATGCCGGTGAACTCGATTTTGCCGCACTGATTGCAGCCGAAAGCTTGCAGCTTGCCGCGGATCAACTCGTTTATTTTGCGCACTGGATCACGCCGGTCACCGCACCGCGTCGTTACGACACGCGTTTTTTCATGGCTGAGGCGCCGCCGGAGCAGGAGCCGTTTCACGATGACCATGAAACCATCGCCGCGACCTGGATCAGTCCTGCCGGGGCCCTGACGCTGCACCAGCGCGGTGAGTTCGAGATGCGCACGCCGACGGTGCGCACGCTGGAAACGTTTGCCAACTGCAATGATGTTGCCAGCCTGCGCCGCAGTCTCGATTCGATACAGGGCAATGTGCGTCCGCTGATGCCCAGAATCGGCAAGGACGGACGTCGTTATCTGCCGGGCGAGCCCGGTTA
>CAIZLW010000068.1 GCA_903933915.1 uncultured beta proteobacterium
CTCCGGCGTGGACATCGGCTTCAAGTACCGCAAGGACACCTCGTTCGGCAAGTTCCGTGCCAGCCTGGATGCAACCTACCTCGATAAGTTTGACGTGGACGTGATCTACAACGGCGTGGTGCTGCAACAGCAGGAAAATGCCGGTACGTTCCTGTCTTCGGCCAACGGCGGCCTCGGCAACTACAGCCAGTGGCGCGCCCTCGGCAACCTGGGCTGGAGCAAGGACATCTTCGACGTGTCCTGGACCATGCGTTATGTTGACGGCTTCACCGTCGGCAGCACCGAACCGGACGGTACCTGCGCCAACCTCGGCCTGCCTTCCGGCAGCCCGGGCTGCCAGTTCTCGATCGGCTCCTACACCTACCACAACCTGCAGTTCGGGGTCAGCATCGACAAGGTCAAGTTCCGTCTGGGCGTCGACAACGTGTTCGACAAGCAGCCGCCGCTGATTTACCAGAACAACTCGCTGAACGGCAACACCGACGAACGCACCTTCGACACCGTCGGCCGTTACTACTGGTCGAGCCTGACCGTCAACTTCTGATAATCCACCGTCGGAAACCGAAACCGCAGCCTCCGGGCTGCGGTTTTTTTTCGGCCGTTGCTGATACACTTTGGAAACCAACCAGGGAGGCTCACTGATGCGATTTACGGCCCTTTTGTTCCTGCTCTTCACCCTGATACCGGCAGCACATGCCGATACAGGCAACCCCGCATTGCACCGGCTGTTCGCCGACGAGTGGGAGCGCGGCATGCGCGAAAGCCCGGAGAACGCCTCCTACAATGGCGACACACGCTTCAACGACCGTTGGTCCGATCTGAGCCTGAAGGCGATTGCCGACAGCGAGGCCGCCGATCGCGCCGCCATGGACCGCCTGCACGCCATCGAGCGCAAGAGCCTGAGTGCAGCGGACCAACTCCATTACGACACTTTCGAATGGCTGCTGAAGAAAGACATCGAACGCCAGCCGTTCCGCGAATACCTGATGCCGATGACCCACCAGGGCGGGGTGCAGACCGCCGACGGCATCACTGAGCTGCTGGCCTTCACCACAGAAAAGGATTACCGCGACTGGCTGGCACGCTTGAATGCACTGCCGGCCCTGATCGAGCAGAACATCACACTGATGCGTGAAGGCGTGCGGAGCGGGCGGACGCCGCCGAAGGCAATTATGACCCGGGTGCCGGCGCAGATCGCGGCACAGGTCGTTTCCGATCCGGAGAAAAGCGGCTTCTATGCGCCGTTCAAACGCTATCCGGAATCGTTCACCGCCACGCAGCGCGCGGCCCTGTCCAAGGAAGCGCGTGCGGTCATCAGCGGGAAAGTCGTGCCGGCTTATGCCGCACTCGGGCGCTATTTCAACGATGAATACCTGGCAGCCACGCGCAGCAGCATCGCTGCCGCCGGCTTGCCTGACGGAAAAGCCTACTACGACCTGTTGGCGCGTTATTACACCACCACCGATATCAGCGCCGATGAAATTCACGGCATCGGCCTGAAGGAAGTCGCACGCATCCGCGCGCGCATGGAAGCGGTCAAGGCCGAAACCGGATTCAAAGGCAGCCTGCCGGAATTCTTCAACTTCCTGCGCAGCGATCCGCGCTTCTTCTATAAATCCCCGGAGGCCTTGCTCGAGGCCTATCAAGCAATGTCGAAACGCATCGATCCGGAACTGGTGAAAGTCTTCAGCGTATTGCCGCGCATGACCTATGGCGTACGGGCGATTCCGGCCAGCATCGCACCGGACACAACGACTGCGTATTATCAGCCGGGAGCCACCGATGGCAGTCGGGCCGGGTTCTATTATGTGAATCTGTACAAACCGGAAGTCCGGCCGAAATGGGAAATGATGGCACTGAGCCTGCATGAAGCCGTGCCCGGCCATCACTTCCAATTCGCACGCGGCATGGAGCTGCCGGAAATGCCGATGTTCCGGCGTACTGCCTACTTCGTGGCCTACGGTGAAGGCTGGGGGCTGTATGCCGAACAGCTCGGTTACGACATGGGCCTGTACGATGACCCGTATGACCGCATGGGCCAACTGACCTACGAAATGTGGCGGGCGGTACGACTGGTGGTGGATACCGGCATGCACGCCAAAGGCTGGACGCGCCAGCAGGCCATCGATTA
>CAIZLW010000069.1 GCA_903933915.1 uncultured beta proteobacterium
GCTGCAGCGCATGGCGGACGCCGAAACCGCTACGCTGATGTCGGCGAGCAGTGCATCCGGTATGGCCGCCGCGATGATGCCTTCGTCGGAGACGCCGCGGGAAAGGCGGATGGTGCTGGCTTCCCATTCCGCGCCGTTGCGTTCGGCAATCATCGCGCGTGCGAATTCGACTTCTTCGGCACGGCGCAGGTTGCCACGATCCGCAGGCAGCACGACATAACGCACCCAGTGGTTGGAAATGACGATCACCGGTTGCGCGGTCTTTGCCTTCGCGGATTTCTGTTTGCCGCACCATTCGGCGAGGCAGGCCATCGCGCCCGCCCATTCGCGACCGTCGGCCGCAGGGCAGGTCATCCGCACCAGGCCGTCAGGACGTCCCTTGCTGAGGCTGACGAGCTCTTTCGGTGACAGCAGCAGCACCGGCGACTCAGGACGCGAGAGTAACTCGACGAACTTCTTCAATTGTAGTTTGACCATGTTTCACCATATCGAGGGCGGCTTCCCTCAGTGTACGAATGCCGGCTGCCTGGGCAGCTTCCTTGATCGTGCGGATCGGTGCGCGGGTTTGAATCAGGTCGCGCATGTCGTCGTTCATTTCGAGAATTTCTGCAATCGCCCGGCGTCCGCGATAACCGCTGCCGCGGCAGTGCGCGCAGCCGATACCTGCAGCATAGGCGTCGGTGATGCTTTCGGTGATGCCGGCGCGCCGCAGTTCGGCGGCTTCGGGCTTTACCGGTTTCACGCACTGCGGACAGTTCGTGCGGATCAGCCGCTGCGCAATCACCACGTTCAGCGCTGAAACAAAGCTGTAGCTGTCGACCCCCATATGTGCGAAGCGGCCGAACACGTCAAAGGTGTTGTTGGCGTGAACGCTGGTAAAGACCAAGTGGCCGGTGAGCGCAGACTGTACCGCAATCTGCGCAGTTTCCGGGTCACGGATTTCACCGACCAGGATCTTGTCCGGGTCATGGCGGAGGATGGATCGCAGGCCACGCGCGAAGCCCAGACCTTTTTTCTCGTTCACCGGGATTTGCAGCACACCGGGCAACTGGTATTCGATCGGGTCTTCGATGGTCACGATCTTGTCGCGGCCGTTGTTGATTTCGGAAAGCGCGGCATACAGCGTGGTGGTCTTGCCGCTGCCGGTCGGGCCGGTGACCAGCACCATGCCGTAGGCTTCGGTGATATGGCGGCGAATCTGTTCCACGTTGCGTTCGTCAAAGCCGAGGCGGGTCAGGGACAGGCCTTCGCTGGCGGTGGTCAGATTCTGCTTGTCGAGGATCCGCAGCACGATATCCTCGCCGTGCATGCTCGGCATGACCGAGACCCGGAAGTCGACGCCGCGGCCCTTGATCGAGGCCTTGAAGCGGCCGTCCTGCGGCACGCGGGTTTCCGAAATGTCGAGTTCAGCCAGCACCTTGACGCGCGAAATCGCCCGCTGCGCCAGCGCTCGGTCTGCGACGTGGGCGATACGGTTGAGCACGCCGTCGATCCGGTACAGCACATGCAGTCCGTCAGGGCGTGTTTCGAGGTGAATGTCGCTGGCTTCGGCCTTGAGGCCGTCATACAGCGTCGAGTTGACGATGCGCACCACCGGGCTCTCGTCTTCCGAGATTTGTGCGAGCGACAGTTCCTCGGTGTTTGCCGAGAAACCGTTCGGGTCGCCCGCGGCGACGCTGTCGATGGCCGACATCGCGCGCATGCTTTCTTCGCGCCGCGACAGCCAGGCTTCAAGGTCGGCGGGGTGGGCGAGCGCGCGTTCCAGCGGGTGCTGATAGCGCGATTCGACCTGGGTGCAGCATTTGTCATCAAAAGGGTCGGTGAGGACGACAAGCAGCATGTCGTCGAGCTTGACCACGGCGCAGCGTGAACGCGTGGCTTCGGAAAAAGTCCACAGCGAAAAATCGGCCGTGGCCTGTTCCAGCACGCTGGTGTCGAAATAGGACATCCGCAGCCGGGCCGCCAGCGCGGTGACCACGGCGGCTTCGCCGACGCCGATTTCGCGGTCAATGGCGTGGATGATATGGATACCTTCCTCGGCGGCCTGCTTGCGGGCGCGGGCGATGATGGCCGGATCGATCTGCGGCAGATTTGCCAGTGGTAAGTCGTGAGCGTTCATTCGAGGGTCGCCGCCATGTCAAATATCGGGAGGTACATCAGCACCACAATGCCGCCGATGACGATGCCCAGCAGCGCCATCAGCAGCGGTTCCATCATCCGTGTCAGCGTGCCCAGAGTGCGCGACAGGCGCTGCTCATCGAAACTGGCTGCGCGGTCGAGCATTTCGGAAAGTTTTCCCGAGCGTTCGCCGGCACGAATCAGTCGCAACGCGATGCCTTCGATCAGGCCGCCGCGTTCGAGGGTGTCGGACAACTGCTGACCCATACGCAACTCCCGTGCCGCGGTACGTACGGCTTGTGCCAGACCCCTGGGAACTGCAATGACGCATTCCTCGAGTGCCTGCGCGAGCGGTATGCCGGCCTGCAGCAGCATGGCGAGCGCGCGATAAAGGCGGATGTATTCAAAGGTCTGCATCAGGTTGGCGATTGCAGGGATGGTGAGCAGGGCGCGCCGCAAGGCGCCGCTGCGCAGCGTATGCTTGATGCCGGCGACGGCAAACACCACAGCGGCGATGCTGGAGCCGAGCACGGCTTGCCAGTTGGCGCGTGCAAATGAACCCCAGGCCAGCATCAGTCGGGACAGTGCCGGCAGGTCGCGGCCGGCTTCACGGTACACTTCGCTGAATTTGGGTACGACAAAGCCGAGCAGGAAGGCCACCACCAGTGCGCCAACGCCGAGCAGCAGTGCCGGGTAGACCAGCGAAGCGCGCACGGTTGCCACCAGCGATTCCGCGGTGGTTGCGTATTCGGCGAAACGCCGCAGCGCGTCGGCCAGGCCGCCGCTGCGTTCCGAGGAGCGTGCCGAGGCGATCAACATGCGCGGAAACATCCCGTCGGCGTTTTCCAGGGTTTCTGAAAACGTGGCGCCCCGGGCCATTTCCGCGGCAATTTTTCCAAGCATCTGGCGTATTGCCGGTTCCGGTTCGCGTTCCGCCAGCGCATCGATCGCTTCAGTGATGGTCAGTCCGGCCTCCAGCAGTGCCACCAGTTCCTGGGCAAAGGTCGTGATCTGCAGTTGCGCCTGACGGCGCGGCAGCTGCCATTGCCATTGAAACGTCGATTCCACCTTGATCACGCGCATGCCCTGACCCGCAACCGCGCGTTGCGCGGCTTCTGCGTTGGCAGCCTCGATACGCACCTGGTGCGGTGCGCCGCCGGCAGAGATGGCCAGTACCCGGAATTTCATGATTCAGCGCGCCGCAATGTCCGCGTCGGGTCCGGTGCCGCCCTGACGGCCATCGCGGCCCAGGGACAGCAGGTCATATTCCGATTTTTCACCCGGTACGCGGTAAATGTAGGGACGGCTCCAGGGATCCACGGGCAGGTCGCCTTTCAGGTAAGGGCCGTCCCATTTCGGTTCGCTCTGCGGGCGGTCGTTGAGTGCAGCAAGACCGGCTTCGGTGCCGGGATAACGGCCGGTATCGAGGCGGTACTGATCCAGCGCTTTTTCCAGCCCGACCAACTGCGCCTTGGCGACCTTGGCTTCGGATTTGGCCAACTGGCCGAAGTAGCGCGGGCCGACAAAGCTGGCGAGCAGGCCGATAATGACCAGAACGACCAGCAGTTCCAGTAAGGTGAAACCCCGGTTCGATGACTGGGGGCCTTTAAGAATCGGGTTAAGTTTTGAATTCATGGTTTGCTCGGTAGGGTTGATGTGCTGTGCTGTGATGTGCTGATTTATCAATAGTATCACTTTTGCTGATTATTGCAAAGTATTGTTAAGAAATTTTGGGTCTGGGTGTGGCGCTGCGCGGTGAATTTGCGATGGCTGCACCTTGGCGGGTGACGAAGCGCACCTGTGAAACCGACGGTAATCGCTAAGTCATTGAAAAAAATGACTAATTTATGCGATTAAGGGACTGTGATTGGAGCGGACATTACCGGCTGCGCGGTCAATGCCGGTGATCGACTGCATCAGGGGCGGGGCATCTCAACATCCGGCGCGAGTGGCGTAAATCCCCTGTCTCCAGTGAATCTCTGCCCTATATCTATATATATGTAGGCCTGCAGTGCTGCCGTTTGCCCCGGGCTAACCGCGGTGACGGGGGTGGTGGCGGATCGCCTGTTTGCGCGGAGCATGGCGTGGCTGGGTCAAAACCGGGTTTTAAATAATCAATAATATCGATTTTACCGTTTCGATTTTACCGTTTTGAAGGTCCGCTGTTTTGCTGCGCCGCTGTGATACGCCGATACGCCGATATTCAAGTCGCGGCATGTCGCGGCATCCTCAACGGATAATATTGTCGGCAAATTCCGAAAATTCGCATAAATCACACTAAAACTTCACATCAGAAATGGCAAAATCTATAAAATGACAGTCTGAATACAGCGCCAGTCGCCACATTCATTGCTGTTGAGCAACTGTGCTGCAAAAGCGTTTCAATCCGATCATGGGAGGCAACGATGGCCACCGAAAAAGAAAAAAATCCTGATTTTTGTTCAACCCGCGAAGCGGCCCAATTGCTCGGTGTTTCATTACGGACCGTGCAGCTCTGGGTGGAAAGCGGAGTAATGAAGGCCTGGAAGACGGCAGGCGGACATCGACGTGTCGTGCGCTCGACAGTGGATGCCCTGCTGGCGCAGCGGGATCAGGTTTTGCAGCAGGCCACCACGACGTCGAAGTTCCGCATTCTCGTGGTCGAGGACGAATCGGATCTGCGGCGTCTGTACGAGATGACTCTGGCGAGCTGGAATCTGCCGATCGAAGTGGTCACGGCTTCGGACGGCTTTGAGGGGCTGGTGCAAATTGGCGCGAGTCGGCCGGACATGGTCATTTCCGATCTGAACATGCCTGGCATGGATGGTTTCAGGATGATTCGCAACCTGATGGCCAATGCCGAATATCAGGGGCTGAATGTCGCCGTTGTGACTGCGCTCAGCGAGGCGGATATTTCCGACCGGGGCGGCTTGCCCGAAGGTGTTGCGGTGTTTCCCAAGCCGGTGCCCTTCAGCAAACTGGAAGCCCTGGTGAAGGCGTCGATCAAGGCATCACCGAAAATGCGCAATGCATTGAATGGCTAAACCGCCCGCGCCACCTGCGGCAAGCCGGCGCCGCAAGTCGGCACCCGCGCCGGAAGATGGCGCTGACCAATACCGTTTACAGGCAGTACTGGATATCGTCCAGGATGCGATTATCAGCATCGACAGCGAGGGCACCATCAAATGGTGCAACCAGGCCACAGAGTTCGTTTTTGGCTGGCTTCCGGCGGAACTGATCGGTAAAAACATCGCCGTGCTCATTGCCGGCATGGATGCCGTCGAGCACACGCAATACATTGCCCGGTATCTGCTGACCGGGAAGAGCGCCATCGTCGGCCGGCGGCGGCAGGTGCCGGCGCGTCACCGTGATGGTCATCAGATGACGATTGAGCTGGCTGTCACCGAAAACTCGATCAAGGGAAAGCCGGTTTTTGTCGCCGTCGCCCGTGACCTTACCAAAACATTGAGCCAGCGTGCCGAGCTCGCAGTCATCGCCAGCGAAATCGAAGCCGTGCTCGATGTCAGTCCCAGCGGCATCGCCCTGTTCAGCACAGACGGTCAACTGCGACACGTCAACAGGGTGTTCATGGACCAGATGGACTGGCATCAGATTCCCGACCGATGCGGAGTTGATGTTTTTGAAAAGCATGTCGCGAAGCTGGCCGACAAGAATGCAGCGCTGAAGCCGTTGGCGCAACTGCTGCCTTCAGGCAGTGACATCTTGATATTCGAGGAACCGCGCCACCTCGTGTTGCGTCGGACCGTGAAGACGCTGCCGGCCGGCGGGCTGGTCATCTTCATCCAGGACATCACCGAATCCTACGATGTCGATCGCATGAAGACCGAATTTCTGTCTTCGGCCGCCCATGAATTACGTACGCCGATGGCCAGCATCCACGGATTTTCGGAGTTGATGCTCAAGCGGGAGTTTGATGCCGCCAGCCGCCGCGAAATGCTCGAAACAATCTATCGCCAGTCTTCAGCCATGGTCAGTCTGGTCAATGAACTGCTGGATCTGGCCCGTATCGAAGCCCGTGCCGGGAAGGATTTCAGAATCCAGCCCTGCGAATTGCCGGCGCTGCTGGAGTCCATCTGTGCTGAATTCAAAGCGCAGCGAATGATCACTCTCATCATTGCCGACGATTTGCCCAAAGTCTGGGCTGATAAAGGCAAACTGCGCCTGGTCATCGTCAACCTGCTGTCCAACGCGATGAAATACTCGCTCCCCGACAGTCCCGTGGAGCTGCGTGTGGGATTGGGGGATCATGGACGCGTTGAAATTCACGTAGAGGATCGCGGCGTGGGGATGACGCCTGACCAGATCGAGCGAATTTTTGACCGGTTTTACCGGGTTGATCCAAACGGTCAGATCGCGGGAAGCGGGCTGGGTATGGCCTTGGTTAAGGAAATCGTCAATATTCATCAAGGGGTGGTCTCCGTATTCCCGCGTCCCGGGGGCGGATTGCGGGTGCGCGTCACTGTGCAGGCAGTGACTGATGAGGCCGCCAGCGGGATGACCGAAATTAAATAATTGATAATTATGAAAAATAGTGTAATATCGTACTGTTATTTCATTTTCATCAATTAAGGCATGAGCCCGTGAACAAACTTGAGTCGTCTGGTGAGACCTGTACCACGAGGCAAGCGGCAGCAGCGCTTGGCGTTGCATTGCGCACCGCCCAGTTATGGACCGAATCCGGCCGGTTGCGCGCCTGGAAAACCGAAGGCGGACACCGCCGCATTCTGGTTTCGTCGGTCAAGGAATTGTTGAATGCGCGGGATCGCTCGGCACAGCCCGTTGCCGCGGATAGCGGCAGTCACCGGTATGAAACGTTGCGTGGCTCCGCCATTGGCGACATCGATGTTTCCGCCGCCGAAGTCGAAATGAAGCAACAGGCGAATGGCGAATTGCATCTGTTATTGCGGCTGAACCTGAGGCCGGTCTGAAGGCTTGCGAGGCGGGTCGGCCGCCCCGCTGACTGATCAGGCGCACCGGGGCAGCCCCCGGAAGCCTGCGCCGCCTCTGATGGCGCACCGTGCGGATTGAGCGGATTTCAAGATAGACACGTCCTCCTGCGGTTCGGCGCCGCGGCGCCGGAATGGCAGGCTGGTACACGGTTTCGACAGTCGGTGTCGATACTCCTGCGTCGGCACCTCTTCCCTATGGGTTCGGGTTAGGGCTTTTGTTAGAATTGGAGACTTCCGCCGGACTCCAGTCAGCGCGACATCAGCGCCACAGATTTCTGCATCTTCTCCAACGCCAACCAGCATCTGGATTACGGAATCTTTCACGTGAAAGCTAGAACTGCATTTACGCTAGTGGTTGCCGACGACAAGTTCGAATTGCGCAAGCTGATCCGGCTCACTTTTGCCGGTGATGACTGCAGGATTGTCGAAGCGGATAACGGTGAGGATGCCATCAGACTGATTCAGTCCGAAAAACCCATGGCTGCGCTGATCGACATCATGATGCCGGGCATTGACGGCCTGGAAGTCTGTCGCCGGGTCCGGGCGGATGCCGCGATGGCCGCGACGCGGCTGATTCTGGTTACTGCGCGAGGGCAGCAGACCGACGTGCAGGAGGGGCTTAAGGCGGGTGCGGATGACTACATCATCAAGCCCTTCAGCCCCGAAAATCTCCGGCAGCGTATTCTGACGAACCTCGGGCCTCTCTGCGCATAACCATGCTGGCTCGTGCCGCATGGCTGATCACGCTGGCTGCAATGCTGCTGCAGCCGCAACCGCTGCTGGCCGAGGCGCCATCCATACTGATCGGGTTGACTGCCGAACTGCAGCATCCGACCAGCGATGCCGGCCAGGCCATCCGCGCGGGAATCCGCGCAGCGATTGCCGACATCAATGCGGCGGGCGGGGCAATTCCCGGGCGCCTGCTCGAGCTGGTCGAGCGCGATGATCGGGGTTTGCCGGCGAGGAGCATCGATAATTTCCGTGAACTGGCTGCAATGCCGGCAATGGCCGGCATTTTTGCGGGCAGGTCGGTCAGCCTGGGTCCTGAGCTGGTCAAGGACGCTGACAGCCTCAAGACCCCGTTACTGATTCCCTGGGTGGGCGCCGATAACCTGCCGTTGGGCGAGACCCCGGCCCGATTTGTGTTCAGACTGGCGATCACCGAACGCGACAGTCTGATGCTCATGTTCAATGATGCCCGGAAGCGCGGGTTTAAACGCATCGGATTATTGCTGCCGTCCAATGCCTGGGGGCGACGCGTCGCCCGCGAGGCGCAGTTGCTGTCGCTGTCAAAATCGGGTGATTCGCTCGAGGTGCTCGAATCGCAGTGGTATGAACCTTCGGCCCCGTCCCTGCTACCAGCCTACAAGGCGGCACTCGAACGGGGCGCGGAGTCGCTGCTCCTGATCGCCAACGAAAGCGACAGCAGAATCATCCTGCGTGAACTGGCGGCTTCCCCGGAAATACTGCGGTTGCCCCTTTATCTGCACTGGACGGCTATGGGGGGGCGCAGCGCCCTGGTGCTGCCGGCCGAAGCAAAGGGGCTGGATTTGAGTGTCGTACATCCCGTGCTGCCTGATGCCCGACAGTCTGCGGCAGTCCTGGAGCGTATCGCCAAGCAACTGCCGGAACGCTATGCCGGCATCGTGCCGGTGACTGCGGCCGCCTTGCAGGCTTACGACCTGACCCGTTTGCTGGGTATGGCGATCGCCCGTTCCGGGACCGGGGACCGGGTTCGAATACGCAGCGCGATGCTAGACCTTGGCGAACACCGCGGCATGCTGAAGCATTACCGCAATCCCTATGCCCTGGGGCGCAACAACGCCCTGACCGTTGCCGATGTTGCGCTGTTCCGGTTGCGCAGTGATGGCGCGCTGGAATTCCTCCGTAACACAGCGAGGCGCTGAATTCCGATGGGTTTACGACAGCTCAACCAGCGCCTGAATTCGGGGTTCCGCCAATGGATTGATCACAGCATTTCCAATCGCATTTCGGTGGCCACGCTGTCGGTGACCGTGCTGGTGCTTTTTCTGCTGATCGGCGCCACCTACAGTTTTCTGCGCCACCAGCTTGACCGGCAGGCGCAGACCACATTGAGCGCGCACGCCGGCACACTCGCCGCCCGTCTGGTCGGGGCGCTGGATCAGGGGCTTGAGGCCAGTCGGCGGCTGGCCGACAGTTCCTTGATCAATGGCGTGCTGTTCGACGAGGAGCTCGTCAGCAACGTCAAGAACCGTCTGCGGGATACCGCGCTGTTTCCCGAAAAACAGACCATCATCAGCATTCACGATTACCGCGGACGTCCGATTGTGGTGCAGGGTGCTGAATTCGCACCCAAGGGCCATACGGTCTTTGCACAGACCTTCCCCGAGTCTCAAAATCCACCGCTAACCCGCATCTTTCTGAACGAACAGCGCTCGCGCCTGCTGATTGCCTATCCGCTGCATTACAAGGCAACCGGCACCCGGGAGGGGGCCCTGGTGATCTCGGTTGATCTTGACGGTCTTCTGCAAAGCGCCACAGAAGATGCGGTCAAGGGGATCAGCTGGTCGCTGATCGGCCGCCATCAAGAGGTTCTGGCCGGCAAAAGAGACGCCGGTGGCGACTGGATGATGCAGTCCGTGGCATTGGGGCCACAGCTCAAAATACCTGATTTGAACATTTCTGCAGTTGCCGCAGTCGAGGAAGCACAGGTACTGGAGCCGCTCAACTACTTCAACCTGGCCTATCTGCTGCTGGCGATGCTGTCTCTGTTGATCGCGGTGGTGCTGGCGCGCATGGTCGGCAAGCGCATGACCGAGCCCCTGACCCAGATCATTGGGCTGATGGCCAACATCAAGGACATGGGAACAACGCTGAAACTCCAGCTTCCAGTGCGCAGCGACGAAATAGGGCAGCTGATCACAACCTTCAACCGCATGCTGGGGGAACTGCAACTCGCCGATCTGCGCATGAAGCAAATGTTGCGCGAGCGCACCGAGCGGCTGGAATTGATCGAGCGCAACCTTTCGCTGGTGTCCGAGGAGGCGGTCACTTTTACCTGGACATGGCGGGCCCGCGACGGCGCAGTTGTTGTGGTCAGTCCGACCATTGAGAAACATCTGGGTTACCAGCCTGCGCTACTGCTCGACAATGCGGAATTTCGGGACCACCTGATTCACGATGAGGATTACGCGCTGGTGGAAGCCGCAGCGAGCACTCTTCAGCCGGGCAGGTCGATGTCCATCCGCTACCGGTTGCAGCACGCACAGGGGCATTGGCGCTGGTTTAACGAACGACTCTCCGGGAAATTCGATGCCTCCGGTCAGTTGCAGGAGATCGAAGGGGTCTGCATGGACGTGACGACGCTCAAGGAGGCCGAAGTGCTGGCCAGTGAGCGCGCAAGGCTGATGGACCAGATATACCGGATGAGTCCTGATGGTTACCTGGTTACCGATTCCGCCGGTCTGGTCAGTTTCGCCAATCCCGTGCTGTTACGCCTGTTTGGTATGGACGCCAACGATGTGGTCGGCCGTAGCCTTGGCGACATCGATGCGATCGGCCGAGAAATTGTCGCCAGCGGCAGTATTTACATGCCGATGGCCGGCGTGGTTCACGTGAAGCCTGCCCTGCTTCGGCTGGAACGCCCCCGCTCCACGGTCTTGCTCCGCTCCTGCATCAGTGCTGCAGAGGCTGGTGGCGGGCATATCTTTTTCTTCAAGGACATCACCGGCGAGGCTGCGGTCGAGCGCGCCAAAACGGATTTTCTCAGGACTGCTGCACACGAATTACGAACTCCACTGACCAGCGTGCTGGGTTTCTCAGAGATACTGCTCAACCGAGATCTTGATGTCGAGACCCGGCAAGATTTGCTCAATACCATCCACCAGACTGCGAAGCGGCTCTCGGCGATGGCAGGGGATCTGCTGGACGTTGCGCGAATCGATGCGGGCATGCTCGAGGAACTGGATCTGCAGTCGGTCAGCCTCGTGCCCTTACTGCAGGCGGTTGTCGAATCGGATGTGGCGCCTGATGGCCGGCTTGCGGTGCTCCAGCCGGTCATCGCCGACTTGCAGGTTTATACCGATCGTGATCGCATCGAATCGGTGCTGCGGCAGTTGCTGAGCAATGCGTTCAAGTTTTCCGGCGTGGATACCGTGGTGTCGATAGAGGCTGCGGCAGGCAAGCTTGATGACGTCAGGGGTGTCATCCTCAGTGTCAGGGATTGCGGCATCGGCATGACGCCGGAAGTGGTGGAGCGGGTTTTTGAGCGTTTTTATCGTGCCGACCAGACTGGCGATATGATCGGCACCGGACTGGGCATGGCGATTGTCCGGGAAACGGTTGAAATGCTGCGCGGCGAGGTGAAATTGAGCAGCGTGCCCGGGCAAGGCACCGTCGTCACGGTATGGCTGCCGGAAAACCAGCTCGATTACATGGTCGCTTGATCGCAGTCGCGAGCGGACGCTCCCGGCCGGTGAAGGCTACTGACGCAGCCTCAGGAGGGCTGTCGTTTTTTGTGCCGTCTTGCCATCAGCGCGCCGACGATGAATATGACCAGGCCGCTGGTCAGGGTTAGCCAGCCGAAAATTTCCACAATCAGCAAGGCCTTGGTCGAGGGATGGGTCGATTCCCCGAGTATGGCCACGCAGCGGTCGCTGGTGCTATCCAGTTCCACGCTGGCAATGATCCGCTCATTGCCGACGGTGGGCGTCCAGGACAGTTTGGCTGAGGGATTGCGCGCCATGTTTTCAAGTGCCGGCACCATCGCCCGACCGAAACTGCCCTGGTTGATGCGCATGTTTGACTGATCCACCGCGCAGGCAAATGCAACTTTCAGGTTCACCAGTTCGCCGGCGTCCTTGATCAGGCGCCGCTCCATGTCGTAACCGACCAGCAGATGTCCACCGGGCCCGGGGGCCCGAATTACCGCTTTGGCATAGCGGAACAACTTGCCCTCGGTGACATGCAGCGTGGTGATTTTTTGTGTGCTGACCGGGGCCAGGTCGCTTTGCGCGAGATTGGTTCCCCGGGGGATCCGGTTGTCGGTGTCGCCGATGATCTGCGCGTTGCCGGACAGGGCCAGCATCCGCTGCGCTGAAATCCGTTTCTGGTGGTTGCGCAGTGTGGAGTCGACGGTGAGCGGGTCGTTGGTCAGAATGCTTTCGCGCAGTCCGAAGTCTGAAGCCAGCACTTCCGACAGTTCCTGCAATTCACCATGGCTGTGGCGGAGGAGCGTCGAAAAAACGGTGGTGACGTTGGCGGACTGGATCTGCAAAAGGGTCTGTTCGACCCCCCAGTTTGTAGACAGCAAGACTACGCCGATCAGCATCAGCAGCTGACTGACCCGGTAATTGGCGGAGTTTTTCCAGCCGGCCCCGGCCGCCCCGCTGCGCGGCAAATCCCGCAGAAAATTTTTAACCCGCATAGTTGTCGGCCTGCAGCGGCGGTTTGTCGCGGCGGGGGCGCTTCTCGATTTCAAAACGTGTGGTCAACTGGCGCTTGTCGCTCTGCGCGACTCTCAGGGTTTGCGGCGGTGGCGGTTTTTTCTGGTGGGGATGCCAGAACCACAGCCGGTAATCACCGGCAGGCAGGTTGATGACAAGGGCGTTTCCCTGACTGCCGGTTTTGGCATAGTAGGGTGAATCGACGACCAGCACATAGGCTTCCATCCAGTCGTGAATATTGCATCCCAGTGCGACCACGCCAGGCTCATCGAACAGCAAATCGCGGGGGGCTTCGCCGCGATACAGTTTGATTTCAAAGGTCTTGGCCTGGGAAAAAGAGAACAGATGGTGCAGCATCGGGTCCCGGTTCGGGAACGCAACGGTCGTTCCGGTCTGAACCACGCTGACAAAGGGATTGAATTCCCGGTCGATCTGTTCAATGACGGCGCGTTTGGGCTTGTTGCCGCTTTTGGCCGGCCCCGCCCGTTGCAGCACCACGACGGCGTCAGCCAGCGGTTTGTTGCCCTGATCGTAAACGTTGACTTCAATAACGGCTGCGGCTGCTGATGCACTCAGCATCCAGGCTGCAAACCAGAGAGACCGCTGCAGCCGGATGTGCATGATTACGGCGCTTTTACCGCCAGCGCCGGTGCAATCTGCCAGATTTCGCTGTGAATGCGGCCGTCGCGCAGGGTGACGATCTGCCGCACCTTGGTGGTGGCATCCGTACTTTTGTAAATGACCGAGGCAATGACCGTCGCCCCCTTGTCGTTGGCTTGGCTTTCGATGCTGTCCACGGTGATTTGCAGCGGCTGGCGGCGTTGATGAAAGGTGCGCCACAGCTTGCCGATGGATTCGGCGCCGCTGTAGCGGCCATCCAGATTGCCGCCCACCCAATCCAGCAAGGCCTCCGGCGCATAATTTGCCTGCACCGCATCCAGTTGCCCGGTGGCAATCGCGGTCAGATGTTTGCGAAACAGCGCTTCGTCGAGCGGGCCGGCGAGTGTCGGCAGGGACAACAGGGACAACAGGGAGCCCAGCACGAGAAGTCTCAGCGATTTCATGAAAATTCCTTTTTAGCCTGCCGCAGCAGAAAATTGAATTAAAGCCTTAAAGGGGGCAGGTATTACCCCCCAATATAGACGATTATTTTAGCATTTTTTCTACTGTTATCAATAACTTTTTGAATTTGCAGGGCCAATTCCTCAGCCGCCAGTCGGGAGCGCAGGCGCTGCTGCCATTCCTCGTCGGTGGCCGGTCTGGCTGGGTCACGGGCTTCGACCAGGATCAGGTGCCAGCCGAACACGGTGCGCACCGGGCCGACGGGCTGCCCCACTGGCGCACTGAATGCGGCCTGTTCAAATTCCGCGACCATCTGGCCGGGTCCAAACCAGCCGAGCGCGCCGCCATTGGCGGCGGAAGAATCGGCAGAATGCTCACGGGCCAGGTCGGCGAATGTCGCGCCGTCCTGTAAACGGGCCAGCAGTTGGTGCGCCCGCAGCGCTTGCGCGTCGATCCATTCCGGGTCGGCGCTGTTTTGCAGGCGCAGCAGGATATGCCGGGCTTTAGCCCGCTCCGCCAGAACGGGGCGGGTGTCTGCTGCCATGGCCCGGATGATGTCCCCGGTATCGACCTTGATGTTTGAAGACAGCCGTTGAACCCAGCCGCCGATCAACAGTCGATTGGTGGTTTCGTCGCGGATGTCCTGTGTGCTCATGCCGGGCATCGCAGGGGCCGCGGAAATCGCGGCGTCTATCGCCGCTTCGCTGATGCTGATGCCGCTGCGCCGCGCCTCCCTTGCCAGCAATTGCTCCTCAATCAGCCGGTTCAGTACTTCCTGCTGGTAGTTGCGCAGTGCGCCGGGGTGGCGCAGCGACTGGATGTTGCGCCCCGCGCTGGCCATGCGCGCCTGGACTTTCAGATCAAACAGTGTCCGCGGATACGACTCCCCGTCGATGCTGAATGCCGCCGGTGTCTGCGCCCACAGTGCGGTGGCGCTGATCAGGGCGGCGATGGCGGCGATAGCCTTCAGCGTTTTCACAGCGAAGGCGCCCAGGGTTCGAGCAGGGTCAGCCGACCTGATGACGGATCCATTGCAAACAGCGTGGCGCCGCGGGCGCCGGCGCGCTGCCGGGCGCCAAATGACAGCGGGCCACCCGGGGTTTCCATGCGGCTGATGTTCTCCAGGGCGCTGATCAGCCGTTCACGCGAGAGTTCGCGTCCGCTGCGTCGCAGTGCTTCTTCCATCACCGCGATGCCGCGCATCGCCTGTATGGTGACCAGTGCCGGCGGCGCTTCGAGTTTGAGCTCGCGCAGACGCGATTGCATCTTTTCCATGGCTGGATCGTCGCGCGGCGGCAGCAGCGGCGCGGCAACAACGATGCGTTCAACCTCGGCCAGTGTGGCTCCGGGAACGCCGGCGATACTGGTCGAAGCCGCCAGCAGTCTGCTGCCGCGCAGTTTGCTGCCGAGCTGCTGTATCAGACCCGGCGCGGTCTCGAGCAGAAGCCATTGCCCCGGAGCCGATTCCGAATCCAGCAGGGACTGGGCGCTGACAAATCGATAGCGCCCCGCTTTCGGCAGCAGATCGCGCAGGAATTCTTCCGTTGCTTCGGCGTTGACCTTGCCCAATACCACGGTCAGCGTGCCGCGCTCCTGTTCCGGCAGGCGCGACCAGTAACCGGCGAGCGCGCCCAGCACATGACGCGCCGTCGGCAGCGTCGAAAACAGCGGGTCCAGTCCTTGCGCCTCTGGCCCCATCACCGGGGCCACGACCGGCACCTGCTGGCGCGCCACGGCCCGGAGCTCGGCTTGCAATCGCGGGGCGTACGGGGCGACGATGGCGAGTGTGCGTTGCCCCAGCGCTGCAAGCCGCTGCGGCGCGTCTTCGCTCTCGGCGTTTTCGGCATCAATCGCGATGGTCCTGCCGTGCAGCCCGCCCCTGGTATTGATGGCGTCAATGCCGGCTTGCAGCATTGCAAGCAGCGCGCGCCCCTGTTTCTCCGCAACCCCTGTCAGCGGCAATACGGTGCCGATCACGATCCTCTGGTCGGTGATTCCCGGATCGCGCTGCAGATGCAGCTGTTTCAGATAAGCGCTCAGCGCTTCGAGGTCCTCACCATACAGTTCAAAGCGGGGCATGGCCGCTGCCAGCGTATTGCCCGAACTGTCCAGGCCGCGGGTGATCGCGCGAACGAGTGTGGCTTCGTCATAGGGTTTCGCGCTGCGGCCTGCGGCGAGGTCACGGGTGCCGGCCTGGGTCAGTGCGGTCCAGCGGATGTCCGGCGCGGTGATGCCGCCTTCGCTGCGTCCGCTGCCGTCGCGGCCATGGCATCCGGCGCAACTGGCCGCGCTGCCGGGCAGGCGTGTGCCGCCAGCCACAACGGCAATGACCGGGTTATTCCGCGAGCTGGTGCCGCTGCGATAAAGTGTTTCGCCCTGTTGCAGCATTGCATCCGTTGCGGCAGGGGCCGCCCAAGTGTTGGCGGCCAGCACCAGGCCGGTCAACAGCCCGGTCGCTGCGCCTCTAAACTTCACGGCCTTGCCAGATCGCGAAGGCGTGCAGCGATCAGTTCCGGTTTGGTGTCCGGGCGGATCTTGATCCAGTTGCCGCGGTCGACATTGCCGGCGATCAGCAGCGAGGTATGCATTTCCGGTTCGCTGGCGTATTGCCCCAGCTTGCGGGTGACACCATCGACGACGCTTTTGCGGCCCGTCAGAAAAATCCATGCCGGGTGTTCCGCCTCATTTTGCTGCGCAAATTTGCGCAGGGCTTCGGGCGTATCCCGTTCCGGGTCCACCGAGATCGACACGAAGCGGATGGTTTTGGGGGCGTCGCTGCCGAGCGCCTTGCGCACCTCGACCAGGCTGCGCGTAATCAGCGGGCAGGCGTCCTTGCATTCGGTATAGATCACGTTGATCAGCACGGTACTGCCCTTCAGCGCGTCACTGTAAAAACGAACGGGTTTGCCATGCTGATCAACCAGCGGTGCATCGGAAAAATAGTCACGGGATTTTTTTTCGATGACCGAAAAATCCCCCGCCGGCAGCGCCCGCTGGGCGTGCGGCCCTTCATGGGCTGCCGCGAGGCCGGCCAGCACCAGCCATCCTGTAACAAGCAGTGATTGGAAACAGGACCGACGCATCATGATTTTTTCCTTGGCGTATTGCGTTGCTGATGCAGTTGCTGAACGGTGCGCAGTAACTGCTGCGCAGCGGGCGTACCGGTAAACCGGTACCAGGTATCGGTCACCGGATCGCCGACTACCGCCATCGGCAGATGATCGTCGGGTCTTGCTGAATAGGCGCCGAAACCTTTCAGCGCGGCCTCCATGTCCTCGATCCGGCCGGTCAGCCAGCGCCAGTGGGCGCCGCTGCCGTACTGTCGGGCCTGGGCTTCCAGCCGGTCCGGCGTATCGTTCATCGGGTCGACGCTCAGCGACAGCAATACCGTGTCGCGGGCGAGGTCGGCCGGCAGCTGTTGCTGCAACTGGGCGAAGACCGCCGAAATCACCGGGCACACGCTGCTGCAGGTGGTGAACACGAAATTGGCGACGACGATGCGGCCGGCGATGAAGTCCTTCGACAGCTGTCCGCGCTTGCGCTGCTGGTCGGTCAATACCACGTCAGCGATTTTCACGCGTGTTTTGCCGACCCCGCCGACCGCGGCTGGTGTGTGGTTTTCATGGGCACGCAGCGGCAGCGGCCGGCAAAGCGCTACGCCGGTGCCGAGCATCGCCAGAATCATGTCGCGTCTGTTCATGGGGGTAATCTCCGGTCGATCAATCGCCGCGGATGTGCAGGCTGAGGAAGGGTGGTGACAGCACCGCTGCGGTATCGATCTGCAGATAATAGGCGCCGGGCTGGGTAAACAGTACCTCGGCCTCGTACAGACCATCGCCCGCAGAACGCAGCGGCGCCGCGCGCCGATCCGTTCCCGGGGCGCGGTAATAACGCAATTGTGCGCCGGCTGGCAGGCTCGCGGCTTTACCGTCTCCGCCGGCGATGCGGATGCGCAGGGTCTGCGGCCGTTCACCGGCCAGCGCTTTGGCCAGAGGTTCAAGCGACACCTGCAGCTTTGTTTTCTGACTCTCCAGCGAAGCATTGCCGCCGACCTCGAAATCAAAGCACTCGGCCAGCCGCGGTTGCTCCAGGCGCAGCGCCAGGCTCAAGGTTCCCGATGCGGGTAAGCGGAGTTGCGCTACATAAGTACCCGGTATACGTTCGTTCAGCGCACGGTCGGTCACGCGTACCGCCTGCGGCGGGTGGCCGTAGTTGCGGAAGCTGCCTGCCGTCGCATTCATGCCTTCCATGTAGTAATGCAACTGACCGTCTGCGGGGTTGACCACGACTGCGGCCATGCCGTCCGGCGTACCGGCGATGCTGGCGGCCATCACCGCCACCGACTCCCGGCGCGGCGCGCCAGTGCCGGCCGTATAGCCGCCGAGCACAGGGCTGGCGGCAGCATTGAGTGCTGACAGCGGCAGCAGCGTGACGCGCTCGCTGTCATACAGGCGCACATGGGCGTATTCCCGGGTGAAGGCGATCTGGAACGGCGCTCCCGGCAATGCAATGCGGTGGCGTATCGCCAGATCGGCGGCATCCAGTACGAACAATTGCTGGCTGTCGGTCGACAGGGCCAGCAGCGTGCGGCCGTCGGGGGCGGCATACAGGCCATCGACCGCGGAACCGAGGGTGGCTTGTGCACCCGCTTCGCCGTTGCGCGCGTTGAAGGCCAGAACGCGTCCTTCGCGACCGGCGGCGGCGTAGACCGCTTCGGCGATTGCGGAATGGGCGAGCGCGGATGGTGTGCCGGGCAGCGTCAGGGTGCGCAGTACATTCAGCGCGGTGGTATCGATCACGCTGAGGGTCTGATCGATACGATTGCTGACAAAGAGCCGGTTGGCCGACTCCACCAGCTGCAGTTCATGGTGACCCTTGCCGACCGCGATGGTGGTCAGCGGTTTGCCGTCGGCCAGATCGAGCACGGTTACCGTGGCGTCGCCGTTGTTGCCGGTAAAGGCGAGAGGCCCCGCCTGCTGGCTGACCACCCGCACCGGCTCGCGTCCGGTATTCAGCAGGGCGGCGATTTTGAAGGACTCGCTATCGATCAAAGCCACCTGGTTGGCCCGTGGCAAGGTCACCAGCAGACGCCGGCGGTGGCGGTGTTCGGTCCAGTCGGCGCCGGGCTGCGGCAGGATGATGTTGGTGAACAGATTGGTGCGGCCGGAGATGCCGACGACGGGATCGATCACGGAAATCGTCGGGTCGCGGTTCAGCACCAGCAGATAGTGTCCGTTGAGATCGATCAGCGGACGGCTGCCGACATTGCCTTTCAGATAAGTGCCGACACGTTCCCGGCAACTGGCTTCACGGCCGCCCGGATGAGCCAGCACGCCGCGATTGTCGATCCAGGCGGCGGGCCGCAGGCCGCGCAGCGGCTGGCCGCTGGCGGCATCCGAGAGGCGCATTTCAATCGTTGCCGCTTCGCCGTCCATCAGGCGGCCGGTTTCACCGCTGATGCGCAGTTCCAGGCGTACGCCTTCCTTTTCGGCGACCAGTGGCGCGCTGGCAAGGGCGGCAGTTGTGCCAAAGAGGTTCAACAGAAGGGCCGGGAGCAATAAAAATGAAGATTTCATGTTCTATTATTATCATATTTACGGATTTAAAGCCATTATTAGTCGTTGCCAGCATCGAAAATATTTTGGAAACGGGTTTTCAGTAGGAATAAATGCGCATACAAAGTATCGTTATTGCAATATTTATCAGATATGAATATTATGGCGTTATGCGTAAAAATCCAAAATCATCGAATTTCGAGCGTGGATTGCAGGCGGCGGGATTCCTGCTGAGTGCAATCGTCTCCACCGGTACTGCCTGCGCCGACATCTTCGTACACGTCGCCAGCGATGGCGCGGTGTCCTATTCCGATCGCCGGGAACATCCGGGTTTTGTGCTGATGATCAAGGAGCCTGCGGCGGCAAGCGCTGCCGGCGAAACAGCGGGGGATGCGGTATTGCCGCTGTCGGTGCGCGCCGCAGACCGTCATTACGCGCCGCTGATCGCCAGCGTCGCCCGGGAACATGGCGTGGAGCCGGAACTGCTGCAGGCCCTGGTCAAGGTGGAATCCGGGTTTAATCCGAAGGCCCGTTCGCCCAAGGGCGCCGTGGGCCTCGGCCAGCTGATGCCGGAAACTGCGGCCCGTTTCGGGGTGCGGGACCGCTTGGATGCGGCCCAGAATCTCGGCGGGGCCGCCCGGTACCTGCGCTATCTCCTCACCCTGTTCAATGGCGATACCCAGCTCGCGCTGGCCGCCTATAACGCCGGTGAGAATGCGGTGATCCGCCACGGACGCCGCATTCCGCCCTATACCGAAACCCGCCGCTATGTGCCCGCCGTGCTGGCCGATTACGCCCAGCGCCGGCGCAATCAGCCCCAGTCGCCGACTTGATTTGCCCCAAAGTGGGTGTGGTTGACCCAGCGCTTAAATCGAAGTATCATATTTTTCATTAACACAAATATTTCGGTTTATATCAGATGAAACATGCCGCGCGGGTTGCTCAGGGTCTTCTGGCCGCATTACTGGCCGTCGCAGGATTATCACCGAACGCCATGGCACAGGCGCCGACTTGCGCGCGCACCATCACCGCCAATGTCGTCACCCTCGATCAGCCGCTGATGTACAACCGCATGGGCGCACAAAACATCAACGGCATGATGTTTGCCCTGCGCCGCGATGTGGTGGATACGCTGACCAATCGCAGCGAAATCGCCGGCGGCACCCTGCGTCCGGGCCAGGTGCAGTTGCGGGAAGACAAACGTCCCCGCCCGCTGGTGTTGCGTGTCGCCGCAGGAGACTGCCTGACGGTCAATTTCCACAACCTGCTGTCACCGACTGCCAATCCGCGCAATGCCCAGCATCCGGCGATGCACATCGATGATCAGGTGGCGTCGCGGCACGCGGGCTTCCAGGTGCAGGGTCTTTCCTTGCTCGGCTCGATCGCTTCCGATGCCAGCAACGTTGGCCGCAACGTCAGCAGCCTGACCGCGCCCGGAGAACAGCGGACCTACCGCTTTTATGCGCCGAAAGAAGGCACCTTCCTGGTGGTCAGCCACGGCGCGCAGTTCGGCGGTGAAGCCGGCGCCGGCAACAGCGGCAACGGCCTGTTTGCCGTGGTCAATGTGCAGCCGCTGAAAGCACGCTTCTATCGCAGCCAGGTCACCGAACTCGAAATGCGTCTGGCCACCACCGGCAAAACCGCCAGCGGTCATCCGCTCATCAATTACGAAACCAAGTATCCGAACGCGCAGCCGTGGATTGCCGAGGGCAAGGCCGGTCTGCCGGTACTCAACATGCTCAGCGCCGGCAACGAGCTGGTGCATTCCGACATCAGCGCAGTGATCATGGGGCCCAATGCCGACGGCAGTTTCCCGGCATCGACCTATCCCCTGGAAGCCACCGGCAAGCGCAACCCGGCCTATCCCAACCGCCTCGAAGCCTTCCGCGAATTCACCATCGCCTTTCATGACGAAGTCGTGGCGGCACAGGCCTTTCCCGGCTACTTCGATGACCCGGTACTGAAACACACCCTGTCCGGCGTGCGTGACGCCTTCGGCATCAACTACGGCGTTACTTCAGCCGGCTCGGAAGTGCTGGCCAACCGCCTTGGCGTGGGCCCGATGCATGATTGCGCAAACTGCGCATTCGAAGAATTCTTTCTTTCCGCATTCGCCGTTGGCGACCCGGCGATGCTGGTTGATGTGCCGGCCAACGTCGGACTGGAAACCGTTCGTCCCGGCGAAATTCCGCCGGCATCCGCGATCGGCCCGAAAGCGACGCGCGCCTACTACCCGGATGATCCCACCAACGTCCGCCACAGCTACCTCAACGATTTCGTCAAGTTCCGCAACGTCCATGCCGGCTGGGAATACCACGTGTTCCACCTGCATGCCCATCAGTGGCTGTTCAATCCGAACGATGACAATTCCAGCTATCTCGACGCGCAGTCCGTCGGGCCGGGTTCCGCCTACACCTATGAAATCGCCTTCGGCGGTTCCGGCAACCGCAACCGCACGCCGGGCGATTCGATTTACCACTGCCATTTTTACCCGCACTTTGCGATGGGCATGTGGGAACTGTGGCGTACCCATGACACCTTCCAGTCGGGCACCCGGCTGAAAGTCACCGGCACCGGCACGCACACCACGCCGTGGGCACTGAAAGACGGCACGCCGGCGCAGGGCGCCCGCGCATTGCCCGATGGCGAGATCGTCGCCGGCACGCCGATTCCCGGTCTGGTGCCGCTGCCCGGCAAGGCGATGGCGCCGATCCCCGGCGCGGTTACTGTTGAACCCAAGGTCGTCAACGGCAAGACGGTGGGCAGCGTCGCCAAGGTGATTGATCGCACCATCAACCCGGGCTTTCCGTTCTACATCGCCGGCATTGAAACTATTGTCGGCCAGCGCGGCACCACGCCGCCGCTGGACATGCTCGCCGCCGCCGGCGGTTTTGACGGCGGTCTGCCGCGTCACGCGCTCGAAGGTTATGCGGCGGGCGCTGAAACGCATACCAATTCCACGCGCCTGGACATGACCAAGCAGGTGCACAAGGCGAAGCCGGTGTATTTCCCGGAAGAGGGCACCGACATGGAGAAGGTGGCGATGGCCTTCCACAGCCGCCGCAGCCATCCCAGCACGGCCGTGCTGCCCAACGGCACCACGCGCGTTGCGGAGTTTCTGACCAACGGCGCGCCGGCGACTCCCGGTGCACCCTATGCCGATCCCTGCGTCGATGACCGCGGCACCCGCCTCGGCAAAGGCGTGCTCGGTGAATTCTTCGACGGCGCCGGCGGTGTGGGTTATCGCCGCAGCTCGGTGTTCAATGCCGACAGCCCGCGCATCTACAAGAATGTCGCAGTGCAGTTTGACGCCGTACTCAACAAGATGGGTCAGCATTTCCCGCAGCAGCGCATTTACACGCTGTGGGAAGACGCGGTACCGACGATCAACAAGCAGAAGGCGCCGGAGCCGTTGACGATGCGTGCCAACAGCATGGATTGCGTGCAGCTCCTCGCCGTCAATCTGCTGCCGGAAAACTACGAGCTCGACGATTACCAGGTGCGCACCACCACCGACAAGATCGGCCAGCACATCCATCTGGTGAAGTTCGACGTCACCGCCGCCGACGGTGCCGCCAACGGCTGGAACTATGAAGACGGCACCTTGGGCCCCGGCGCTGTGCGCGAACGCATTCACGCCATCAATGCCTGGAATGACGCACATCCCGACCAGCAGGTCCGCCTGCCCAACGGCAACGCCCGCCTCGAAGCACTGCCGCATCCGTTCTTCGGGCAATACGGCAAGCCCGAATGGCTGGGGGCGCGTACCACCATCCAGCGCTGGTTCGCCGATCCGGTGATCAATACCGCCGGCAAGGACCGCGGTCTGGGCACGGTGTTTTCGCATGACCATTACGGTCCGTCGACCCACCAGCAGGTCGGTCTCTACACAGCACTGCTGATCGAGCCGCAGAATTCGCGCTGGGTACACAACGAGACCGGCGAACCAATGTTCACCCGTCATGACGGCGGCCCGACCTCATGGCAGGCGGTGGTTCTCGCCGGCGATCTGGATGGCGATGGCAAGGACGACAGCTACCGCGAATTTTTCCTCGAGTTTTCCGACTTCCAGCATGCCTATGAAAAGGACGTGTACGTCGGCGTCGGCGCCGATGGCAAGACCCCGGCGCCGGCGACTGCCGATTCCTACCGCTACGCGGTCAATCCGCCGATCATGATCGAAACCAAACCGGTGTTTCCGGACCTGCGCCGCGCCGCACCGTCCTGCCCCGGCGGCATGCCGCGCCCCTGTCCCGGCGTGATCTCGCTCAACGATATCGGCACCTTTGTCGTGAACTACCGCAACGAACCGGTGGGCTTCCGTATTTACGATCCGCGCCGTGTCGGCCCCGACGGCAAACCCGGCATGCAGACTTCGGGACTGGCTGGTGATCTGGCCTTTGCCCTGCAGACCCGCATCGACCGTGCACTGCCGCCGCTCAATACCATCGTGGGCGACACCCCGTATCTGCCGCTGACGAATGACGTGCGGCCCGGTGATCCGTTTACGCCGATTCTGCGCACGCACTCCGGCGACCGGGTGTCGATCAAGACCGTCGTCGGTGGCTGGGAAGAAACCCACAATGCCAGCGTACATGGCCTGAAATGGCTGCACACCGGCGGCGACTTCGGCACGCAGTCTTCCACCTCCGGCTGGAAGAATCATCAGTTCATGGGCCTCTCGGAACATTTTCCTTTCCTGACCCCGGTGATCGCCGACTCGACCCAAAACGGCAAGGTTGCCGACTATGCCTGGACCATGGATGCCTCAACCGATGGCTGGTGGACCGGCGCCTGGGGTGTGATGCGCAACTACAGCAAACGGCAGGACAATTTGTTCCCCTTGCCGGCCAATCCGCGCCCGGTGGTGCTCAAAGCCAATGGCGATCTGCGCGGGACCTGTCCGAAAACAGCGACGATCCGTCGCTACGACATCACCGCAGTACTGGCCAACAAAGCACTCTACCGTCCCGCCGGCGTCAGCATTGTTCCTGCCGACGGCACTGCAACGATGACCGCCGGCGCACCGCTCGACCCGAACGGCGGCACGCTGGTCTATAACCCGCGCGACACCCTGATTCCGGCGCGCACGATCCTCGTGGAGGACCAGCTGCTGGGCGAGATTCCGCAGCAACTCGCGGCAAAACAGGGGCCGCTGCATGATCCGACGGCGGTACTGTATCTGCGCACCGCGGATCTGGATGCTGCTGGCCGCCTGAAGGCCGGCGTTCCGGTGGAGCCGCTGGTGATGCGTGCCGCCGCCGGGGAATGCGTCGAGGTGACGTTGCGCAACCGGCTGCCGGCGGCGATGCCCGACCTGCCCGGTTACGCCCAGACGGTAGCCGCGGTCGTTCGCGATCGTCACTCGGCTGAAGGCACCACCTATTTCCAGCTGAATCTGGTCCAGACATCGAGCCACGTCGGCATGCATACCCAATTGCTCGAATACGACG
This sequence comes from uncultured beta proteobacterium, assembly GCA_903933915.1. GTDB lineage: Bacteria > Pseudomonadota > Gammaproteobacteria > Burkholderiales > SG8-41. Next base: position 24,564 of record CAIZLW010000069.1, read on the forward strand.
TTTCCTCGAGTGATGGCACCAACGTCGGCATCAACCCGGTGCAGACCGTGGCCCCCGGTCAATCGCGGTTATATCAGTGGTATGCCGGTGACCTGCGCCAGATACCGTCGGCGCGCACGCAACTCGATCGGGATCGTGACGAGACCCGGTTGCAAGCCACCCCGGTCGAATTCGGCGGCGTCAACATCATTCCCGCCGACAAGATCAAGCAAGGCCACAAGGGCTTGGTCGGCGCCCTGATCGTGCTGCCACAAAAAGCGACCTGGGTAGAGGATGCGGCACAGCGATCTTCCGCAACAGTGAGGGTCGGCACCAAGACCTTCCGGGATCATGCGCTGGTGCACCAGAAAGGCATGAACTTCCGTTACGGCGACGGCACCGCGGTGGGCAAGACGCAACTCAGCGATGACCCGCAGGACATCGGGCAGTTCGGCCTCAATTACCGCAGCGAACCGATGTGGTTCCGCTTCGGCATGCATCCGGAATCACCGCTGGGTCATGACGGTTTCGGTGGCGTGGCTACGGCCTGGCAGGGATTCAGCAATACCTGCTGTGCGCCGAGCGGAACGGCGGCGGGCTCCGTTGTCAACGCCGATCCGGTCACGCCGGTGCTGACTTCGGCAAGGGGTGTCGAGAACCGCATGCGTCTGCTGATGCCGCATGGCCTGGCGCGCGGGTCGGTATGGTCCCTGCACGGTCATCTCTGGCAACAGGATCCTTACCTGTCCGGGACCGTGGCGTCGCAATCGATCGGAAACAATCCGCTGGGTATGTGGCGCGGCCAGCAGGACGGCATCCTGCCTTACGCGTCGTACAACGTTGTGCTGCCCAAGGCCGGCGGCGATGGCGCTGTTCCCGGCGACTACTTGATGCGTGACTACGCCCCAAATGGAACATTAAGTGGAATGTGGGGTTTGTTCCGGGTGCAGTGATAACGGATGCGGGCGCGCCAGCCTGTCGGCGCCCGAACACCAATAATGATAAATTTGATAACAATAGCAATTTGTAATATGATGGATATGAAATCTGCTGGATCGCAGCAGGCAGTACGCATTAGCGAAGCAAAATTTAAATAATAGTTTTAATTTTCAAGTAGTTAAAATTTAATGCGAGGCTGGGTCAAGATTTTCCAGAGAATTGTTGCGCCGACAAAATGATAATTACGATAAATATGTTCAATAAAAAACCCATTTCTGTGCGAAACCCTTGCCCGTCGAGCCTGACAACCCCTTTCACGCTCGGCGCGCAGACGGCCAATCCGCTGCTGGCACAGTCCCCGACCCGGCTCGACAGTCCGGAACCGGTGCAGAGGTTCTGCCGGTGAGCGCCCGCCATCGCACATGGACCGCCCGGGCCGCTGGCTTGCTCACCGCCGCGGGGCTGCCGTCGGCGAAACGCCGCCGCGAAGTCACCGCAAAATCGGCTGCGCAGACCTTCAATCTCAGCCGCCGCTTCGCCGCGGTCAGTTTTGTCGTCATTGTCACGGCGACCCTCGGCATGTCTGCCGTGCTGGCGCACTTCCTGTCCGAGGAAATGCTGCGGCACGATGCCCAGGAAACATCGGCATTCATCCATCGCGTGCTGGGCCACCAGTTCAACGAAGCCTTTTTTTCCGGCGACAGGGCCGGCGCAAAGTCCTCGGGTGCCCACGAATCGTTGTCGGCCGTTGCCCACATGCCCGGGGTGCTGCGCGCCCAGGCTTTCGCGACGAGTGGCGCTGTGTTGTGGTCCAGTTATCACGTCAGCAATCAATATGCGTTCACCCAGAATCCCGAACTGGAGCGCGCCCTGCAGGGCGAGGTGGTGGTCGAGGCTGACCTGATCGAGTCCCGCGCCTACGTCAAGCCCGAGCATGTGTTCGCAGCGATGCCGCAGAAACAGTTCGCCGAATACTATCTGCCGATTTGGAATGAGAATCGCAGCCGTGTCATCGGCGTGATCGAAATCTACAAAAGTCCGGAGATGCTGTTTGACACGATCCGCCGCGGCCTGCAGCTGATCTGGCTGACCGCAATCGGCGGCGGCCTGCTGATGTATGGCAGCCTGTTCTGGACCGTGCGCCGCGCCCATAAAGTCATGCTTGAACAGCAGCAGCGCATCGTCAGCGATGAGGGTTTTGTCGCCGTCGGCGAGATGGCCGCCGCAGTTGCGCACAACCTGCGCAATCCGATGGCTGCGATCCGCACTTCCGCGGAACTGATGGCGGGGCAGCCGGGCGATGCGCGCTATCACTTTGCCGGCGACATCATGGCCGAAATCGACCGCATGGAGTCGTGGATCCGCGGCCTGCTCGGCCATGCCCGGGTCAGCACCGACGCTGCCAGTGCGTTGTCGGTCAATGCCATCCTGAAAAAACTGATCGACGACATGTACCCCCGAATGACCGGGCGCCGCATACGGGTGCAATGGTCTCCCGATGACCGCTTGTTGCCGACATTCATCGACGGCATGAAGATCGAGCAGATTGTCCGCACCGTGGTGGCCAATGCCATCGAGGCCATGCCGGAGGGCGGCACGCTGAGTTTGGCGACCCGGCACATCAAGGCCGGCAACAAGCCCGGTTCAATCGAAATCGCCATTGCCGATACCGGCGTAGGCATTCCCGAAAACAAACTCAAGCAGACCTTTACCGCCCCGGCCAGCACCAAGACCCATGGCCTCGGCATCGGGCTGCCGCTGGTTCAGCGCACCGTCGAACGCATGGGGGGCGCGCTGAGCATCAGCAGCCATTCCGGACGGGGCACTCTCGTCACCATCACCATTCCCCAGATTTGAACAGGAAAAAGATCATGACCCCGAGCATCTTGCTGATTGAAGACGAAGCAACACTGGCGCGTAACATCTGTATTTATCTCGAGCGCGAAGGTCTGGTCGTGGAATCAGCCTCCAGCGGAGAAGTCGGCCTGCAACGCCTGGAACAGATTGCCCCGCAGCTGGTCATCCTGGACTACAACCTGCCGGGCATCAACGGCATCCAGGTGCTGCAAGAAATCATGCAGAAGGCCCCGCGCACGCGGGTCATCATGCTGACCGGCGCCGGCAGCGAGCAGATTGCTGTCGATGCGCTGAAAGCAGGCGCATCCGATTACCTCAGAAAGCCGGTGGAGCTGGCGGCGTTGCGAATGGTCATCGAACGGGTGTTGTCGCGCCGCCGCTTTGAAGAATGGCCGCGCGCCGTACGTGAATCCGGCATGAGAAAAGTCATGGATACCATGCTGCGCCGCCGCGCGGGAGACGCTGATATTGCGCAGCAAACCTCGTGGCGCGGAAAGCTGGTGCTGGAACCGATGAAGACCAGCGTGGCAAGCGCAGTGAAGACGCGCGCCGCCGTCTTTCCCGAAATCATCGGTGAATCCGAAGTGATGATGGCTCTCAAAACCATGATCAGCCGCATCATTGACGCCGACCTTCGCGTGTCCGGCACCGAGCCGCCCTCGGTGCTGATCGCCGGGGAAACCGGCACCGGCAAAGAACTGGTTGCCCGTGCGCTGCACTACGAAGGGCGCCGCAAAGCGGGGCCTTTTATTGAAATCAACTGCGCCGGAATTCCCGCAACCCTGCTCGAGTCGGAGCTGTTCGGTCACGAGCGCGGGGCGTTTACCGACGCCAAGGAGAGCAAGCTCGGCTTGATCGAGGCGGCCAACGGCGGCACCCTGTTTCTGGATGAAATCGGCGAATTCGATCTGGGCGCCCAGGCCAAGCTGTTGAAAGTCATCGAAAATCGCAAGGTCAGGCCGCTCGGCGGGATCGGCGAGAAAGCCGTGGATGTCAACTTCATTGCGGCAACCAGCCGCGACCTGGAGCAGATGGTGCGCGACGGACAATTCCGTGCCGATCTTTATTACCGCCTGCGCATGATCCGGGTGGTGGTGCCGCCGCTCCGGGAACGGGTTGGCGATATTGCCAAGCTCGCCGAGTATTTCGCCCAAGCGACAGGCTTGCGTTATGGCAAGCCGCAGGTTCACCTCAGCAGCGATGCGATTGCTGCTATCGCCCGGCACTCATGGCAGGGTAACGTGCGCGAGCTCAAACATGCGATCGAGCAGGCCGTCCTGCTCACCGAAAACACGACGATCAGCGCTGCGGATCTTTCGCTGCAGTCCTTCAGCGGCAGTTTCTCTTCAAAGCCCGGCATCCGGCTGGCGGAAGTCGAGGACCGGCCGGATGCCGAACGTGAACTGCTGTTGGAAACCCTGCGCGAAACCCGGCTGAACATCAGCAAGGCGGCGCGACTGTTGGGCATTTCCCGCGACACCATGCGCTACCGCATTAAAAAACACGCGCTTGAAAAGATCACGGGCTGAGTGGCGGTCAGGGCGCAACCGCGCCCTGATTCAGCAAGGCGGCGCGACTGCCGGGCATTTCCCGCGACACCATGCGCTACCGCATCAAAAAACACGCGCTCGACAAGATCACGGGCTGAGTGGTGGTCAGGGCGCAACCGCGCCCTGATTCAGCAAGGCGGCGCAACCGCGCCCTGATCAGGGCTGCAGAAATTTGA
>CAIZLW010000070.1 GCA_903933915.1 uncultured beta proteobacterium
GCAGTACGATCTCAAGCAAAACGGCAAATTCGCCACGCTGATTCTCATCGCCGGCGTCGAAGGCGCGGGCAAGGGCGAGATGGTCAATCTGCTCAACGAGTGGATGGATCCGCGGCATATCGAGGTCCATGGATTTTCCGAGCCCTCGGACGAGGAAAGCGAACGGCCGCGCGTCTGGCGTTACTGGCGCGCGCTGCCGCCCAAGGGCAAAATCGGCGTGTTTTTCGGCGCTTGGCATACCCAGCCTATCGTCAACCGTGCGATGGGACTGAGCAGCGAGGGCCAGTTCGACCAGGAAATCAGCGAGATTCTCCGTCTTGAACGCATGCTGGTCGACGAGGGCGTGCTGCTGCTGAAGTTCTGGTTTCATCTGTCACGGCCGCAGCAGAAAAAACGGCTGCATGAACTGGAGAAGGATCCGGTGACGAGCTGGCGGGTCACCAAAAACGACTGGATACTGTTCAAGAACTACGACAGTTTCGCCAGGGTGTGCGAACCGTTTGTGCGCAAGACCAGCACCGCCGAGGCGCCGTGGCTGGTGGTGTCCGGCGCCGACGCGCGCTACCGCAGCCTGACCGTAGGCCGTACGCTGCTCGCGGCGATGCGCGAACGGCTGGACGACAAGGTGGCACCACAACTGCCCGACCGTACGCCGCCGTTGCTGCCGGCGATCGACAAGCTCAATGTGCTGCGCGCGCTGCAATTGGATCAGACGCTGTCGAAAAGCGCATATATCAAACAGCTGGAGGAATGGCAGGGCCGGCTGAACCGGCTGTTCCGTGATCCGCGGATGAAACAGATGTCTGTTGTGGGCGTGTTTGAGGGCAACGATGCGGCTGGCAAGGGCGGCGCCATTCGCCGCATCACCAGTGCGCTCGATGCCCGTGCTTACCAGACGATCTCCGTGGCCGCACCGACCGAGGAGGAACGCGCGCAGCCGTACCTGTGGCGGTTTTGGCGGCATATCCCGCGCCGTGGCCGCTTCGCGATTTTTGACCGGTCCTGGTATGGCCGCGTGCTGGTTGAACGCGTCGAGGGCTTCTGCAAGGAGGCCGACTGGATGCGCGCTTATCCGGAAATCAACGATTTCGAACAGCAGCTCATGCAGCACAATGTGCTGGTGGTGAAGTTCTGGTTGGCGACCAGCAAGGAAGAGCAATACCAGCGCTTCAAGGCGCGCGAGAAAGTCGCGTTCAAGCGCTTCAAGATCACCGACGAAGACTGGCGCAACCGCAAGAAGTGGGACCAGTATGAAACGGCGGTCTGCGACATGGTCGACCGCACGTCGACGAATATCGCGCCGTGGACCCTGGTGGAGGCCAACAACAAGTATTACGCGCGGCTCAAGGTGTTGCGCACGATGGCGGATGCCGTCGAAGCCGCGCTGGCGCGTATCGAAAATCCGAAACAGAGCAGGGCCAAAAAAGACAAGGCGAAGAACGGCCGCAAGTGACCGGTTTCCCTCGCTGAGGATTCAGTCGGCGAGCGCCGGCTCCTGTGCCAGCACGATGTCGTCCAGTCCGGGCACGCGGATTTCGTGGCCGATGCGGGTCCATTCGGCGATTTCTTCGCGCAGCGCTGTTGCTGTCAACGGGTTGGATTCCAGCCATGCCGCATCAAACGCCAGCCGCAGCCGCTCACCCTGAGTCTTGATTTCCAGCGGGGGAAACGGCGTGTCCCGCCGTGCGCGGCATAACACCACGGCCAGCCGCAGCGCCAGCACGATGGCGCGATCCTGCTCCGGCAATATTTCCCAGGATTTTTTCAGCGAGCGGCGGTGACTCAGCACCAGCGCCGCGAGGCGTTCCTGTTCCTCGCGTGAAAACCCCGGCATGTCTGCGTTGCTGATGATGTACGCCGAGTGCTTGTGATAGCCGCTGTAGGCAACCGGAATGCCGATTTCATGCAACCGGGCAGCCCAGCCGAGCTGCTGTGGCGCATCTTCAATGGCTGCACTGCCGGAGAGTTTTTCATACAGCGTTGTGGCAAAGGTCCCGACCCGCCGCGCCTGATGCGCATCGACGTGGTAACGCTGCATGAACTGGGTCACCGTGACATCGCGCATGTCGTGGTTGTGGAAACGGCCGAGCATGTCGTAGAGGATGCCCTGGCGCATCGCGCCGGTGGCCGGCGTCATTTCATCGATGTTCAGTTCGTCGAGCACCGCATAAAGAATCGCCAGGCCGCCGATCAGCACCGGCTGGCGGTCGGGGCGCAGGCCGGGCAATTCGATGGACGCCATGTCGCCGGCGCGCAGCAACTGGGTGCGCAGGCGGTCAAGGCCGGCAAGCGTGATCGATCCACCGGTATATCCGCAAAGCTGCAGGATTTCGGCGAGCGCGCGTATGGTGCCCGACGAGCCGACGGCATGCTGCCAGTTGCCGCGGATGTAGCTGCCGACAATCGGTTCGAGTTCGGCGCGCGCGGCGAGGTCGGCTTCCTTCAGCGCGGATTTGGTGATGCGGCCGTCGCGGAAGTAGCGCAGGCTGTAAGACACGCAGCCCATGAACAGGCTTTCCAGCTTCAGCGGCTTGTAGCCGGTGCCGATGATGCACTCGGTCGAGCCGCCGCCGATGTCGATGACCAGGCGTTTGTCGCGCGACGCCGGCAGGCTGTGCGAGACGCCGAGGTAAATCAGCCGCGCTTCTTCACGCCCGGCGACCACTTCAATCGGGAATCCCAGCGCGGTGCGGGCGCGGCGCAGGAACTGCTTGCTGTTCTTGGCGACACGCAGCGTGTTGGTGCCGATGGCGCGCACGCCGTGCGGGTCAAGGCCGCGCAGTCGCTCACCGAAGCGGGCGAGACAGGCCAGCGCGCGTTCCTGCGATTCATCGTCAAGCTTTTTGTCCTTGCTGAGGCCCGCGCCGAGGCGTACCGGTTCGCGCAACGAGTCGAGCGGAAAGAACTGATCGCCGGTGACGCGGGCGATCTGGCAATGAAAGGAATTCGAACCCAGATCGATGGCGGCAATGGTGGATTGCTCTGCCATTTCAGTGTGTTCCCTGCCGGATGGCCGGCTGACTTTTCCGCATTATTGACTCGATTCGACTGATGCGAACGAGTGTACCACGCGATTTTTCTAGCTGAGCGCTTCGCGTTCGAGCGCTTCCACGCTGGTATGGCGTACGTCTTTGCCTTTGACCAGGTAAACGACATATTCGGACATGTTCTTCGAATGATCGCCGATGCGCTCGATCGACTTGGCGATGAACAGGATGTCGAGGGCGTGAGAGATCGTCCGCGGATCTTCCATCATGTAGGTGATCAGCTGGCGCAGGATGGACTTGAACTCGGAATCGACCTGCTCGTCCTGACGCACCACTTTGGCGGCGACGGCGAGGTCAAGACGCGCGAAGGCGTCCAGTGCGTTGCGCAGCATGCCGAGGGCAATGTCGGCGACATGCTGGATTTCGGCGGCGCGCGGCACGGTCGGCCGGTCGTTGCTGTAAAGCGACAGCGTCATGCGGGCAATTTTAGCCGCCTCGTCGCCGATGCGCTCAAGGTCGGTGATGGTTTTGACCACAGTCATGATCATGCGCAGATCCTTCGCCGCCGGCTGGCGGCGCGCAATGACCGTGCTGCATTCCTCGTCGATGGCCACTTCCAGCGCGTTGACTCGGTGATCGTTGTCGATCACTTCGCGTGCGATTCTGACGTGGCCGTTGGTCAGCGCCTCGATGGCGCGAATGATTTGCTGCTCAACGAGACCGCCCATTTGCAGAACCTGTGAGCGGATTGCTTCCAGCTCGGTGTCAAACTGCTTGAGGGTATGTTCGGGCATGGCAGGCTCCGCGGCGAAAAGGGTTCTTTATAGCGCTAAATTATGACAGTTTCATGGCTGCGGCCGGGCGCAGGGTTTCCACGCCGTTTTTTCCGGCCAGCAACAGCACGTCGGCAGGCCGGCGCGCAAACAGGCCGTTGGTGACCACGCCGGTGATCTGGTTCAGGCGTGTTTCGAGATCCGGCGGGTTGACGATGGTCAGGTTGCGCACATCAAGGATGATGTTGCCGTTGTCAGTGACGAAATTGCTGCGCCATTCCGGCTGCCCGCCGAGTTTGACGATTTCGCGGGCGACGTAGGAGCGCGCCATCGGAATCACCTCCACCGGCAGCGGGAATTTCCCGAGTACGTCCACCAGCTTGGAAGCGTCGGCGATGCAGATGAACTGCTTCGCCACCGCGGCGACGATTTTCTCGCGGGTGAGTGCGCCGCCGCCGCCCTTGATCATCATCAGGTGCCGCGTCACTTCGTCGGCGCCGTCAACATAAACCGGCAACTCGCGCACGCCGTTGAGGTCGAAAACGGGAATGCCGGCGGCTTTCATGCGCTGGGCGCTGGCTTCGGAACTGGAAACGGCGCCTTCGATACGGTTTTTCATGCGCGCCAGTTCGTCGATGAAGAAATTCACCGTGGAGCCGGTGCCGACGCCGACGATGGCGCCCTCGGGCACCAGCGCCGCCGCTGCCTTCGCCGCCGCTTGTTTCAATGCGTCCTGACTCATCTACTGCTCCATATTGCTGGTTCAATCGACTATACATGATATCGCTGCGCAGCCTTGTTTCCTCTCCTTATTTGTCCTTCAAGCATCGCCTGCGGGCGGCATTCCTGATAACCTTTCAAGGATGAAAATCTGCTGGTAAATCAAAGCTAAAAAGCGCATGGCCAAAACCGATTATCTGGAACGCATCCTCAACGCGCGCGTGTACGACGTGGCGATCGAGACGCCGCTGGAACCTGCGCCGAACCTGTCGCGGCGCACGCACAACCGCATCCTGCTCAAGCGCGAGGATATGCAGCCGGTGTTCTCGTTCAAGCTGCGCGGCGCCTACAACAAGATGGTGCACCTCAAGCCGGATGCGCTGGCCCGCGGCGTGATTGCGGCCTCGGCCGGCAACCATGCCCAGGGCGTGGCGCTGGCGGCGCAGAAGCTGGGTTGCACGGCGACCATCGTCATGCCGGTGACCACCCCCGACATCAAGGTCAATGCGGTGCGCTCGCGCGGCGCCAAAGTGGTGCTGCACGGTGATTCGTACGCCGAAGCTGCGGAACATGCGCGCGTGCTGGAAAAACGCCATGGCATGACTTACGTCCATCCCTACGATGACCCGGACGTGATTGCCGGCCAGGGCACCATCGCGATGGAAATCCTGCGCCAGCATCCGGAGCCGATCGATGCGATTTTTGTCGCCATCGGCGGCGGCGGGCTGATTGCCGGGATTGCCGCCTACGTCAAGCGCCTGCGCCCGGACATCAAGATCATCGGCGTGCAGCCGGTGGATTCGGACGCGATGTACCAGTCGATCAAGGCCGGTCGCCGCGTCAAGCTGGCCCAGGTCGGCCTGTTTGCCGACGGCGTCGCAGTGAAACAGGTCGGCAAGGAGACCTTCCGCCTGTGCCGCATGCTGGTCGATGAAATCGTTCGCGTCGACACCGATGCGATGTGCGCGGCGATCAAGGACGTGTTCGAAGACACCCGCGCCATTCTCGAGCCCGCGGGCGCGCTGGCCATCGCCGGCGCCAAGGCCTGGGCGGCCCGCCGTCGTGTGCGCAATGCGACGCTGGTGGCGGTAGCCTGCGGCGCCAACATGAATTTCGACCGGCTGCGCTTTGTCGCGGAAGAAGCCGAACTCGGCGAACACCGCGAAGCCATTCTGGCGGTGACCATTCCCGAAAAACCCGGCAGTTTCAAGACGTTCTGCGAACTGCTGGGTCCGCGCAATGTCACCGAATTCAATTATCGTTTTGACGATCCGCAGAAGGCGCGGGTGTTTGTCGGCGTGCAGGTGCGCAACCGCAAGGAAACGCTGCAGCTGGTCAGAGCGCTGCGCCGCCGCGGCCTGCAGACGCTGGACTTGAGCGACAACGAACTGGCCAAGCTGCATGTGCGCCACATGGTCGGCGGCCATGCGCCAGGTGCGAAAAACGAAATCCTCTATCGCTTCGAGTTTCCGGAAAAACCGGGCGCGCTGATGCGTTTCCTGACCAGCATGAGCCACGGCTGGAACATCAGCCTGTTCCATTACCGCAATCACGGCGCCGACTACGGTCGCGTGCTGGTCGGCATGGAAGTGCCGCCGGCGGACAAGGCCAAGTTCAAGGCCTTCCTGGCGCAGGTCGGCTATCCCTGTGCCGATGAGTCGCGGAATCCGGCTTATCGCCTGTTCCTGTCATGAAAACGATTTATAATCAAATAGTTATGATGTATCGATGGCAAGATCGCGGCAACCGATGGGCATAATGCACGCTCGCTTCGCGGCGCTGATGATGGCCGCTGCTGCAACGGTTCTGTTGTCAGCCGTGCCGGCTGCTGCGCAGAACACAGCTGCGCTGGATGACGCTTTTCTCGCAGCGAAAGACGCAGCACGTACCGGCGACAGCAAAAAACTCGATCAGCTTGCGCCGCGTTTCCAGGGCCATGTGCTCGAACCCTATGTGCAGTACTGGCGGCTGAAAATCCGTTTTGAAGCGCGCGAATCCGAAGAAATTCGCCGCTATATCTACACCAATCGCGACACCCCGTTGTCCGACAACGTGCGCCGCGACTGGCTGAAAACGCTGGGCAAAAACGCGCAATGGGAAACCTTCAACACGGAACTTCCCGCGCTGGTGGGCGAAGACACCGATGTGACCTGCTATGCCTTGCAGGCGCGTTTGCGCGTCGACAGCCTGGCGCTGCGCGAGGCACGGCCGCTGTGGTTTGTCGCCCGCGACCTGCCCGACAGCTGCAATTCCCTGTTCGATGCGCTGCTCGAGTCGCGGCAGTTGTCCGAGGAGGATGTCTGGACGCGGGTGCGGCTGGCACTGGAGGCCGGGCAGGTCGGACTGGCCAATCGTGTCGCTGCTTGGTTGCCGAAAGGCCAGGCGCCCGATACGCGGTTGCTGACGAGCATTTCCGGCAATCCCGCCGCGCATCTGACTGATCTGCGTTCCGACCTGAAGTCGCGGGCGTCCCGCGAGACCGCGATGTTCGCGGTGTACCGGCTGGCGCGCAGCTCGCCGCAGCAAGCCGCAACCCACTGGACCAGACTGGCGCCGCGGTTTTCCGAGGAAGAGCGCGCCTATGTCTGGGGCATGCTCGGCTATTTCGGCGCGATGCGTCATGATCCGGCTGCGCTCGACTGGTATGCCCGCGCGGCCGGCATGAGCGATCTGCAGCTGGGGTGGAAGGCGCGCGCGGCGCTGCGCGCGAAACGCTGGCCCGAAGTGCAGGCGGCGATTGATGCAATGACGCCGAAAGAAGCGGAAGACCCGGCCTGGCGCTACTGGAAGGCGCGGACGTTGAAAGTCACCGGCCGTGAAGCCGAAGCGGTCGCGCTGCTCAAACCGCTGTCAGCCGAGTTCAATTTTTACGGCCAGCTGGCGACCGAGGACCTGGGCGGCGGCGTACAGGCACCGCCGCAGTCGTACAAGCCGACCGAGCAGGAAGTGGTCGCGATTGCCGCGCGTCCGGGCATCCAGCGCGCGTTGACGCTGTACCGGCTGGATTTACGGCTTGAAGCGGTGCGCGAGTGGCTGTGGGCCATTCGCGGCATGACCGATCGCGAGCTTCTCGCCGCCGCCGAAGTGGCACGCCGCAATACCGTGTATGACCGGGCGATCAATACCGCCGACCGTACGGTGTTCGAACACGATTTCGGACTACGTTATCTCGCGCCGTACCGGGACCAGCTGAAGGCTGCGGCGCGGCAGGTTGATCTTGACGAAGCCTGGGTCAACGGACTGATCCGCCAGGAAAGCCGTTTTATCGCACAGGCCAAATCGCGGGTTGGCGCCGGCGGGTTGATGCAACTGATGCCGGCCACGGCGAAATGGGTTGCGGGGAAAATCGGCCTGAAGGACTGGCATTGGTCGCAGGTCAATGACGTGGATACCAATCTCAGTCTCGGCACCTACTACCTGCGCCATGTGCTCGACACCCTCGACGGCAGCCCGGTGCTGGCCTCGGCGGCGTACAACGCCGGCCCCGGCCGCGCCCGCACGTGGCGTGCCGACCAGACGATGGAAGCGGCGATTTATGCCGAGAGCATCCCGTTCAACGAGACGCGGGATTACGTGAAGAAGGTGATGGCCAATTCCAGTTATTACGCCAGCAACTTCAGCCAGCAGATGCAGTCGCTGAAAGCGCGCATCGGTGTCATCGAACCACGAACGCGCGACCGCGAAAAACCGCTTGGTGATACGCCCTGATACCGGCGAACCAGCAGAACAACGGAGAAATTCCACATGATCATTGAAAAAGTCTGTGTCATCGGCGGCTCGGGTTTTGTCGGCCGCCATTTGTGCCAGCAACTGGCGGCGCGCGGCATGCGCATGGTGGTGCCGACGCGGGACCGTGAGCGCGCCAAGGCGTTGATCCTGCTGCCGACCGTGGATGTGGTGGAGGCGGACGTGCATTCTCCGGCGGCCCTGGCGCAGGTGGTTGCCGGTTGTGACGCGGTGATCAATCTCGTCGGTGTATTGCATGAGGGCGGCGGCCCCCGCGGTTTTCGCGCCGCCCATGTTGAACTCGCGCGCAACGTGGTCGAGGCCTGCCGGGCCGGCGGCGTCAAACGGCTGCTGCAGATGAGCGCGATCGGTGCCGCGGTCGATGGCCCCAGCGCGTACCTGCGCAGCAAGGGCGAAGCCGAGCGTGTCGTTCTCGAATCGGGACTGGATGTCACGATATTCCGGCCCTCGGTGATTTTCGGTCCTGACGACCGCTTTCTGAACCTGTTCGCCGGGCTCGCTCGTGTGCTGCCGGTGCTGGTGCTGGCGCGGCCCGACGCGCGTTTCCAGCCGGTGTATGTCGGTGATGTTGCCGCGGCCTTTGTTCATGCATTGACCGATATCACCACGCATGGCCGCAACTATGATCTGTGCGGCCCGCAGCGTTACACCCTGCGCGAACTGGTGGCGTGGGTGGCGCGCAATATTGGCTGTCCGCGTCCGATCATCGGACTCAATCGTTCACTGTCCTACTGCCAGGCGTTTGCGATGGAGTGGCTGCCGGTAAAACTGATGTCGCGTGACAATATCCGCTCGATGGACATCGACAGCGTGACGGATTCGGTGTTCCCCTTCGGCATCCGGCCGCAGGCGCTGGAGGCGCTGGCGCCGTCCTGGCTGGCGACCGACACGCCGCGCGCGCATTACGACCGCATGCGCAGCCGCGCCGGCCGCTGAGGCCGTTCATGGAAATCTACGTTGTCGGCGGTGCGGTGCGTGACGAGATGCTCGGCCTGCCGGTGCAGGACCGCGATTACGTCGTCGTCGGCGCCACACCCGAAGAGATGGTGAAGCAGGGCTTCCGCCCGGTCGGCCGCGATTTTCCGGTGTTCCTGCATCCGCAGACCCATGAGGAATATGCGCTGGCGCGCACCGAACGCAAGACCGCGCCCGGTTATCACGGCTTTAACTTTCACGCCGCACCTGACGTCACGCTGGAACAGGATCTGCAGCGCCGTGACCTGACCATCAATGCGATGGCCCGTGCCGACAGCGGCCGGTTGATCGACCCTTATCACGGCGCGGACGACCTTGGCGAAGGCATGCTGCGTCACGTCAGTCCGGCGTTTGCCGAAGATCCGGTGCGCATCCTGCGCGTCGCGCGGTTTGCCGCGCGCTTCGATTTCACCGTCGCGCCGGAAACGCAGGCGTTGATGGTGCAGATGGTGCAGGACGGCGAAGCCAACGCGCTGGTGGCCGAGCGGGTGTGGCAGGAACTGGCGAAGGGTTTGATGGAAAAAACACCGTCGGCGATGTTTGCAATTCTGCGCGACTGTGGCGCGTTGGCGCGCGTGCTGCCGCAACTCGATGCACTTTATGACGAGGGCCTGGCCGGTGAAGCGTTGGCGGCGCTGGATGCCGCTGCACCGACGGCGCTGGATGTGCGTTTTGCCGCGCTGATGCGCGCGCTGGAGCCTGAAGCTGTAGAGGCGTTGTGCGCCAGGCTGCGTGCACCCGCGAATTGCCGCGATCTGGCGCTGCTCGCGGCACGCCATGGCAACGCCCTGGCTGACGGCGCGGAACTGACCGCGGAAGAACTGGCGCAGGTCCTGGATGCCTGCGATGCCTGGCGGCGCCCTGAGCGCTTTCGCGATCTGGTTGATGCGGCGCTGGCGGGGGTTGCCGGTGCAGATGCGGCGCGCAAACGGTTGCGTTGCGCGCATGACGCCGCGCTGGCGGTGGATGCGGGTGCCGTGGCGCGCACGCAAAAGTCACCCGACGGCATCAAGTCTGCGGTGGCCGATGCGCGCCTCGCTGCCATTCGCAACGCAATTCAATAATCAATTAAAACAATTATTAACGGAGAGACTTTGATGATTGATTTTTACACCTGGACCACGCCGAACGGCCGCAAGATTTCGATCATGCTGGAAGAATGCGGATTGCCGTACCGGACCCATGCGATCAACATCGGCAAGGGCGATCAGTTCAAACCCGAATTCGTTGCGATCAATCCCAACAGCAAGATTCCGGCGATTGTCGACCCCGAAGGTCCGGACGGTCAGCCGATAGCGCTGATGGAGTCCGGGGCAATTCTGATCTATCTCGCCGGCAAGACCGGCAAATTTCTGCCGCAACCAATGCGGGATCGCTACGATGTATTGCAGTGGCTGATGTTCCAGATGGGCGGTGTCGGCCCGATGTTCGGCCAGGTGCATCATTTCCTGCGTGCGGCGAAAGAACCGGTGCCGTATGCGATCGAGCGTTATGTCACGGAAACGCGCCGGCTTTACGGTGTGCTTGATGCGCATCTGGCGAATCACCAATGGCTGGCCGGCGGCGAATACACCATCGCCGAAATGGCGACCTATCCGTGGATTGCCCGCCATGAGTGGCACAAGACCGATCTCAATGATTTTCCGCATGTGAAGCGCTGGTACGACTGCATTTCGGCGCGGCCTGCCGTGCAGCGCGGCATGGCGGTGCCCAAGATCTGATGTAGCCATGCGTGTCACGCGCCGCCGCCTGGTTCTGACTGCTGCCGGTGCGCTGCTTGCTCCGGTCCAGGCCATGGCGCTGTGCCGGCCGACGCCAAAAGACGCGCTGGGGCCGTTTTATAAATCCGACACGCCTGCAGTCGCAGAGTTGTGTGCCGTATCCGGCAAGGGTGGACAACGGCTAAGCGTCAGCGGCCGTATCACAGCAATGCCGGACTGCCGTCCGCTGCCGGGCGCACGCGTCGAAGTCTGGCAGGCCGATGCGCAAGGCGATTACACGAGGGTGGGCGGTACGCGCGATGATCCACGTTGTCTGCTGCGCGCGACGCTGACCAGCGACCGCGAGGGGCGTTATCAATACACCACGATATTGCCCGGGGATTATCCGGGGCGGTCGCGGCATATCCACTACCGGGTGACGCATGCGGATCATGTTGAGCTGGTGACCCAGCTCTATTTCGATACCGGACGCGGCATTGCGCCGCTGCTGGTGGCGGCTCTGAAACGCGACGGCGACAACTGGCAGGCTGCGTTCGACATCACGCTGGCCCGACGTTAGCGGTTGCCGTCGCGGCGCGCGTGCCGCTGCAACAGGCGCACGATTTCCGCGGTATCGAGTTCCGGATTGGTGCGCAGTTCGCGCACGCCGACGATGGTGGTGGCCCAGGCCATGTGCTCCTGCATGCGTTTGACGACGCCGGGCCATTCGCCGGCGGTGTGCCGTTGCGGGTCCGGTAACGCATGACATTGCGAACACGCCAGACTGTACATCTGGCCGGCGCCGGTCTGCAGCGCGGGGTGTTTCGGATCGATTTCGCGCTGCGCATGTTTGCGCAGGTAAGCGGCGAGTGCGGCGACTTCAGGGTCGGCGGGCGCGGCGACGCTGGCCATCATGTCTTTCATCAGCGCGCCCATATTGCCCTGGCCCCGCATGCGCCACACCATGCGTTCGACCACGGACTGCCAGCGCGCGGCGGCGTGCATCTGTGGACTGGGCAGATGGTGGCATTGCACGCAGTAACGCGACATCAGCCGCGCACCCTCGGTATGGGGTTCCGGCAACTGTTGCGGTTCAACGGCCGGCGGCAGGATGCGTTCGAGCATGCGGCCATGGGGACTTTGCGCCCACAGCTTGCGGGCCTGCGCGGTTTCCGGCGATTCAGCGGCATGGCCATGGACGCCGATCAGCAGCGACACGACCCAGAATATGACGACCGGTAACCATGGCCGGGCCATGATAGCGGAATGACGCGGCCCGGCTAAAGCGAGTGGGATTTGTCGCCGCGGCTGAAACCCGACAGCGGTGAGGCGATGCCGCGGCCGAAGGCGATGACCTTGAACAGTTCGCCCATCTCCGCCGGCGACAGCAGTTGTTGCGCCTGCGCGGCGAGCGGCGCGTAACGCGCGACATCCGAGGCCGGCGTTTCGGCGAGCAGTGCAGTGATGCCGCAGTTGATCAGGAATTGCGCCTGATTGACGTAACCGAGCAGATCGAGCGCCGCGCCGGCCTGCGCGATGGCGCTGAAATCAATATGCGCGGTGATGTCCTGCAGGCCCGGCCATAGAAACGGGTCGGCATGCGCATGATGGCGGTAATGGCACATCAGCGTGCCGCGGTTGCGCTGCGGATGGAAAAACTCGCGCGCCGGGAAACCATAATCGATGAACAGCAATGCACCGCGGTCGAGGCGTCGCGCAAGATCGGTCACCAGCGCCGGCGCGGCGAGGTTGATCTCGGTTTCGTAATCGTCGGGCAATGACAGTTGACGGGCGGCTGCGGCGACCGCGCCGGCCGCCGGCCGTGTCGCCCAGGCGTATCCGCCGCCGTCGGTCGCGACGCCGATCTCCCCGGCATCGCCGCTGTGCCAGTGGATACGATGCACCGGCAGGGCGTCGAGGACTTCGTTGGCGATGACGACGGCGTCGATGCGCTCCGGCAGACGATCCAGCCATTCAATGCGCGACACATGCTGCGGCACGCACGCCCGCAGTCGTTGTTGTTGCCGTTCGCGCAGATCGGCGCTGACCTCGAGGATGCGGTAGCGCTGCGGCAGCCGGCCCAGGGCGGCGAGTTCTTCAAGCAGCACGGCGGCGAGCGCGCCGCTGCCGGCGCCGAGTTCGATGATGTCGGGAACACCTTGCGCCAGCAGTTCGGCGAGCTGGCGTGCCAGCGTGCGGCCGAACAACGGTGACAGTTCCGGCGCGGTGACAAAATCACCGGCCGCGCCGAGCTTGCGGCTGCCGGCGCTGTAATAACCCAGGCCCGGCGCATACAGCGCGAGTTCCATGTAGCGCGCGAAACTGATCCAGCCGTTATTGCGTCCGATTTCGGCATTGATCAGCGTCTGAAGCTGCTGACTGACCGCCAGGGCATCGGCCGACGGCTGTGGCAGCGCGTTATTCTCTTGCGAAAAAGTCACGGCGGGATAATACGCTAAAATAAACAATCATTTACGTCGGTTTGCCTGACTGGAATTGCTCGCATGAGCGGATTACTGAACGACAAGACTGCGCTGGTTACCGGTGGCGCGCGCCGCGTTGGCGCGGCGATCTGCCGACGCCTGCATGGCGCCGGTGCGAATATCGTCGTGCATTGCAATCAATCGCTGCACGAAGCGCAGGCGCTGGTGCATGAACTCAACGGACAGCGACCGGGGTCGGCAATAGTGATGCAGGCCGACTTGCTGGAAGCCGGCGCGCTGCCCGCGCTGGTGCAGCGGACGGTGTCGGTATTTGGCGGCCTGGATGTGCTGGTCAACAACGCTTCCAGTTTTTACGCGACGCCCATAGGGGCAATCGATGAGCGGGCCTGGGATGACTTGATGGGTACCAACCTGAAGGCGCCGCTGTTTCTGGCGCAGGCTGCAGCGCCGGAATTGCGGCGCACCCAGGGCTGCATCGTCAACATTATCGACATTCATGCCGAACGGCCGCTGGCGGATCACATGGTCTATACCGCGGCCAAGGGCGGATTGCTGGCGCTGACCCGTTCGCTGGCACTGGAACTCGGACCCGAGGTACGGGTTAATGGGGTATCTCCAGGTGCGATCATGTGGCCAGACGGGCCCGAATGGCAGAATGAGGACGAACGGCAACGCATCATCGATCACACGCTGCTCAAGCGCATCGGGGAGCCCGAGGATATTGCCGGTGCGGTCGAATTTCTCGCCACAGCGCCTTATGTCACAGGGCAGATCATTGCGATCGATGGTGGCCGCAGCATCATGTTGTGATGACCGACTCGAATCGATACGAATAGAAATACGAAAAGACGAATCAACAGGCACGGGTGAACCGCGCCGGAGCAGAAAACCATGGAACCCCAGGTCATCAACATTACGCCGCGCAGCAACCGCGAACGCCGCGATCATTACGAGTCGAACAAGCTGGTCAAACGCCTGCGCCGGCAGGCAGGACAGGCGATCGCCGATTTCGACATGATCCGTGAAGGCGACAAGGTCATGGCCTGCCTGTCCGGCGGCAAGGACAGCTACGCGCTGCTCGATATTCTGCTGCATCTGCGCAGCCACGCGCCGATTGCCTTCGATATCGTCGCCGTCAATCTGGATCAGAAGCAGCCGGGGTTTCCGGAGCATGTGTTGCCGGAGTATCTGACCAAACTCGGTGTGCCTTTTCACATCGAAAACCAGGATACCTACAGCATCGTTAAGCGGGTGATCCCCGAAGGCAAAACCATGTGCTCGCTGTGTTCGCGGCTGCGCCGTGGCGTGCTGTATCGCGTGGCGCAGGAGCTGGGCGCGACCAAAATCGCGCTGGGGCATCATCGCGACGACATTCTGGAGACGTTCCTGCTGAACATGTTCTACGGCGGCAAGCTGAAATCGATGCCGCCCAAGCTGGTCTCGGACGACGGTCGCAATGTGGTGATCCGCCCGCTGGCTTATTGCGAGGAGAGCGATCTCGAAGCGTATGCGGCGCTGCGCCAGTTTCCGATCATTCCCTGCACCTTGTGCGGATCACAGGTAAACCTCAAGCGCAAGGAAATGAAGGCAATGCTGCGTGAATGGGAAAAGCGCCAGCCCGGTCGCGTGGAAACGATCCTGACCAGTCTGCAGAACGTGCGGCCGTCGCATCTGATGGACCGCACGCTGTTTGATTTTGCCGCGGTGAGTGCGACGGGTGCGCCGGTCGCTGACGGCGATACGGCGTTCGACCGCGAATAAAGCGGGGCAGGGCAGTTGCGTGCTGCACCCGCCCTGAATGACGGTTAAAAGTCCGGCTGGATGTTGTATTCCTTGACCGCCTTGCTCCAGCGCGCAATTTCCTGGCGCGTGAATTTGTCGAATTCCGCGGGTGTCGTCGGTACCGGTTCATAACCGCGGTCGCGCAGCAGCTTGCCGGTGTCGCCGTTCAGTACCGTGGTCACCGCCTTGTTGAGCACGGTGACGGCTTCCTTCGGCATCTTCACCGGGCCCATCAGGCCGTACCAGCCGCTGATGGCGAAACCCTTGAACCCCGATTCGCCCAGCGTCGGAATTTCCGGCAGCTGCGGCGTGCGTTTGGCGGTGGTCACCGCGAGGCCGCGCAATTTGCCGGCTTTGATCTGCGGAATCGCCGCGCCGGGTCCGGAAAACAGCGTCTGTACTTCGCCGCCGACTGCCGCGGCCACTGAGGGTCCCGAGCCGCGATAGGGAATATGCGTCAGCTTGATCTTCGCGGCCTGGAAGAAGGCTTCCTGGGCGACATGCGCGGTGACGTTGCCCGAACCGAAATTCATCGAGTTGGGCTTGCTCTGTGCGAGTTTGATGAACTCCTGCAGCGTTTTTGCCTGCACGCTCGGATGCACGGTCATGATGTACGGCTGTTCGATCAGCTGGCTGATGCCGACAAAATCCTTGGCGACGTCAAAGCTGAGTTTGGACATCAGCGCCGGCGCTACGGCGGTGGCGCCGATTTCCGAGATCACCACGGTATAACCGTCGGCATTGGCGGTGGCGGCGATTGCCGTGCCGAGCGTGCCCTGGGCGCCGCCGCGGTTGTCGAGCAGGATCTGCTGGCCCAGTTCCGCGGTGAGCGCAGGCTGCATGATCCGCGACACCAGATCGGTGCCGCCGCCTGGCGGGAACGGTACGATCAGGCGGATCGGCTTGTTGGGATAGGCATTGCCCTGGGCGGCCATGGCAGGCGCTGCCAGTGCCAAGCACGCAGCAGTCAGCGGCAGGCAAAGAAGTCGGTTCATCAGCGGGGCTCCTCGTTGTCGATATTCTTGAAGTTGAAGCGCCACGTTATCATGACTTGGTGACGCAAAACATGGCGGGGTAGATGTCGATATAGATATAAATATACAATAAAAACATATGGTTACGGATGAATTTGGCGATAATATAGTCTTGTCAAAGTAATTTTGCCATGTTAAATTACGGCCTGTTTCCGTTTACGGCCCATTGCGGCTTATCCAGTTGCCGAACATGAATTGCGCCACCCGCCTCGTTGATCTTTTTGGCAGTCAGGCCGAAGTCGCCCGCCGATTCCGGCTCGACCGTGCGGTGGTCAATCACTGGGTCAAGTCGGGCTATGTGCCGGCACGCTGGGCGATGGAAGTCGAGCAGGTTACCGGTGGCGAGATTGCCGCCGTTGAAGTGCTTAACGAAGCCACTGCGCGCAAGCCGCTGAAGATGAAGTCGCGGCCGGACGGAGAAAATTTTTCAGCCAACGCTACTGCAGGGAGTGAATTCAACATGGACAAATACGCGCCGAGCAAACGCATCAATTCGTTCCACCCGCCGCAACGCACGTTGATGGGCCCCGGCCCGACGGAAATTCATCCGCGCGTGCTGACCACGATGAGCCAACCGGCCATCGGCTACCTCGACCCGGTGTTCGTCGAGATGATGGAAGAGCTGAAATCGCTGCTGCGCTACACCTACCAGACCAAGAATCCGCTGACCTTCCCGATCTCGGGTCCGGGCTCGGTGGGTATGGAATTCTGCTTCGTCAACCTGGTGAGTCCCGGCGACAAGGTCATTGTCTGCCGCAATGGTGTGTTCGGCGGCCGCATGATCGAAAACGTCGAACGCTGCGGCGGCACGCCGATCATCGTCGAAGACGCCTGGGGCGAACCGGTTTCCCCGCAGAAACTCGAAGACGCGCTGAAGAAAAATCCCGATGTGCGCCTGGTCGCTTTCGTGCACGCTGAAACCTCCACCGGCGTATTGTCCGACGCCAAGACCCTGGTCGAGATCGCGCACAAGTACAACGCGCTGACCATCGTTGACACGGTGACTTCGCTGGCCGGCTCGCCGGTGCTGGTCGACGAATGGAAAATCGACGCCGCTTACTCCGCCAGCCAGAAATGCCTGTCGTGCACCCCGGGCCTGTCGCCGGTGACGTTCTCCGAGCGCGTGGTCGAGCGGGTCAAGTCACGCAAGGACAAGATTCATTCCTGGTTCATGGACATGAATCTGCTGCTCGGCTACTGGGGCGAAACCACCCGCACCTATCACCACACCGCGCCGACCAACTCGCTGTTTGCGCTGCACGAAGCGCTGCTGCTGATCCGCGAAGAAGGCCTGGAGAATGCGTGGGCGCGTGTCGATCGTCATCACACCGCGCTCAAAGCCGGACTCGAAGCGATGGGGCTCAAGTTCCTGGTCAAAGAACCGTACCAGGCGCCGCAGATGAACGCAGTGCTGTGTCCCGAAGGCGTCAACGAGGCCGAAGTGCGCAAGATGCTGCTCTCCGAGTTCGGCCTGGAAATCGGCGCCGGCCTCGGACCGCTCGCCGGCAAGATCTGGCGTTTTGGCCTGATGGGTTACTCCTGCCGTCCGGACAACGTCATGCTGTGCCTGTCGGCGCTGGGTTCGGTGCTGGAAGACATGGGTTATGCCGTGCACGTGGGTGATGCCGAAGCCGCTGCGCATGCCGCGTATGCAGCAATGCATGCCACCGCCGCGCAAGCGAAAAAGCGCAAGCCGGCGAAAGCGGCTTGAAGGTTCAAATGCCCCAGTAAAAAGGCCGCCTCCGGGGCGGCCTTTTTACTGGGCGTGCGCGCTTCAGACCAGCAGGGTGGCGAGACCGAGCAGCAATCCCATGCTGACGACATCGGTAGCCGTGGTCAGGAATATGCTTGAGGCCGTGGCCGGATCGAAGCCAAAACGTTTCAGCGTCAGCGGCACCATCGCACCCGATATGCCGCTGGCGACGCAACTGCCAACCAGCGCGATCCACACCACGAAGCTGAGGACCAGCGCATTGGGATTGTGCTGGTAGCTGGCGACGATAAACATGCCCAGCGCAGCGACCAAACCGGTAAAAGCGCCGTTCAGCGCACCCAGAGAGGCTTCTTTCAACACCAGTGCGCGTTCTGCGCCGGCCTTGAGCTCACCCAAAGTCATCCCGCGCAGCGTGACCGCCAGCGCCTGGCATCCGGTATTGCCCGACTGGCCTGCCAGCACCGGCAGGAACAGCGCGAGGATGACGAGGCGATCCACCGTGTCCTGGAAAACGGCGACGACGGCCCCGGCGACAAATGCCGTGGCCAGATTGATCTGCAGCCAGGGGTGGCGGAATTTGAAACTGGTGTTCAACGGCGTCGCCAGCCGTTCCTCCTTCTCGACACCGACCATGCTGCCGACCTGTGCGGTGATCTCGAAGGCCTGTTCTTCGAACAGGGTCTGTCCGCGAACCATCCCCAGCAGCTTGCCGTTATCGTCGCACACCGGGTACACCGGATAGTGCCGGCCCAGCACGAGCCGCATCGCGTCGGCGAGGGGCAGCCCCGGTTTCAGGTAGAACGCGTTGTGCAGCATCACGGATTCGAGGGGCATGTGATCCTCGGCGAACAACAGATCACGCATGGTCACTATGCCGAGCAGTTTTCCGGCGCTGTCGATGACGTAGCCGTAAGTGATGATCGCCGTGCGCACCAGCGGCCGCAGTTGCTCTATGGTGTCGCGCACCGTGATGTCGGGGAGAAACACCGCACGAGCCGGGGTCATCATCCGGCCGATCGTGCCCTGGGCAAACTGCGCGTTGGTGCGCCACTGCGCAACCACTTCCGGCGGTGCGGCATGCATCACGCCATCGACCAGACCGCCGGGGAGCTCGGCGATGATGTCCTGGGTCAGTGCCGGTGTGAGGTCCTGCAATACCGTGGCGATGACTGCAGCCGGATGTTCCGCCAGCAGTTCGGCGGCTTCTTTCGGCGATCGCGCTTTTGCGGCGAGCACCAGTTCGCGGTGTTCGTGGTTTGCTGTTGCGGCAGCCTGATGCTGTTTTTGTTCCATCGCAGTATCTCCCCGGTCAGCCACAGGCCCGACTGTGCCTGCGGGAGGAGTATAGCGAGGGTTCGCGCCGGGTGGCGCGACTTAGGGGCTTTTTACAGGCCCAGGCGCTGCCAGATCGTGATGGTCGGTCCGGCCTGATTCATGGTGTAGAAGTGCAGGCCGGGCGCGCCCGCGGCAAGCAGGTCGTCACAGAGCCGGGTGACGACATCGAGGCCGAAGGCACGGATCGAATCGGAATCGTCGCCGTAGCCTTCAAATTTGCGACGCATCCAGCGCGGGATTTCCGCGCCGCAGGCATCGGAGAACCGCGCGAGTTGGGAGAATTTGCCGATGGGCATGATGCCCGGAACAATGGGCAGGTTAAGTCCCATCGCTTCGCATTCGTCGACAAAATGAAAGTAACAGTCAGCGTTGTAGAAATACTGGGTAATCGCGGAATGCGCACCGGCCTCGACCTTGCGCTTGAAGTTGAGCAGATCGTCCTGTGCGCTTTTCGCCTGCGGGTGGTACTCCGGATAGGCGGCGACTTCAATATGGAAATGGTCGCCGAACTCGCTGCGGATGAATGCAACCAGTTCGTTGGCGTAATGGAACTCTCCAGCGGTCGCGGTACCCGAGGGCAGGTCGCCGCGCAGGGCGACGAGATGGCGGATGCCGTTTTCACGGTAGCCGCGCAGGATGTCGCGAATGTCGTCGCGCGAAGAACCGATGCAGGAGATATGCGGTGCCGCGGCGTAACCGGCAGCCCGCAGATCAAGCACGGCGCGCAGCGTGCGTTCGCGGGTCGAGCCGCCGGCGCCGTAAGTCACCGAAAAGAATTTCGGATTCAGCGGTGCCAGTTGTTTGGCGGTCTGGGCGAGCTTGTCCAATCCTTCCGGCGTGTTCGGCGGGAAGAACTCGAAGCTGAAAGTGCGCGGGAGTTTTTTCTGTGATTGCATGGCTTGTTGGAGGTTGGTGCGCCGGGGATTTTTACGCCCCGGCGCGCGCTGCTTCCTCGATCAATAACGGTAGTGATCGGCCTTGTAAGGGCCTTCAACCGGCATTTGCAGGTAGTCGCACTGCTTCTCGTTGAGTACGGTCAGGTCGACGCCGAGTTTCTTCAGGTGCAGGCGCGCGACTTTTTCATCGAGGTGTTTCGGCAGCACGTAAACCTTGTTCTGGTATTTGCCGCCCTGCGTGTACAGCTCGAGCTGTGCCAGCGTTTGGTTGGTGAAGGAGCTGGACATCACAAACGATGGATGGCCGGTGCCGCAGCCCAGGTTCACCAGCCGACCTTCGGCGAGAATGATCAGGCGTTTGCCGTCCGGGAAAATCACATGATCGACCTGGGGTTTGATGTTTTCCCATTTGTACTGTTTCAGGGCGACGATTTCGATTTCCGAATCGAAGTGGCCGATGTTGCAGACGATGGCGTTGTTCTTCATCCGCTTCATGTGGTCGTGGTTGATCACGCCCAGATTGCCGGTGGCGGTGACAAAAATGTCGGCCTTGTCGGCGGCGTAGTCCATGGTGACGACACGGAAACCTTCCATCGCCGCCTGCAGCGCGCAGATCGGATCGACTTCAGTGACCCAGACCTGTGCCGACAGCGCACGCAGCGCCTGGGCGCTGCCTTTGCCGACGTCACCGAAACCGCAGACCAGCGCGACCTTGCCGGCGATCATCACGTCGGTGGCGCGCTTGATGGCGTCGACCAGCGACTCGCGGCAGCCGTAGAGATTGTCGAACTTCGATTTGGTGACCGAGTCGTTGACGTTGATGGCGGGGAAGGGCAGGCGGCCCTCCTTTTCCATCTGGTACAGGCGGTGCACGCCGGTGGTCGTTTCTTCGGTGACGCCTTTGATGTTTTTCTCGATGTTCGAATAGAAACCGGGCTTTTCCTTCAGCGTCTTGCGCATCGCGGCGAACAGCACCACTTCTTCCTCATTGGTGCCCTCGGGCGGCTGCGTCTTGTTGCGCTCGTGCTGCGCGCCCAGTGTGACCAGCAGGGTGGCGTCGCCGCCGTCGTCGAGGATCATGTTCGGCGTGCCGCCGTCCGACCATTCGAGGATGCGGTGGGTGTAATCCCAGTAGTCTTCCAGCGTTTCACCCTTGTAGGCGAACACGGGAATGCCGCTGGCGGCGATTGCGGCAGCAGCGTGGTCCTGGGTCGAGAAAATGTTGCATGACGCCCAGCGGATGTCGGCGCCCAGATCCGCCAGCGTTTCGATCAGCACGGCGGTCTGGATGGTCATGTGCAGCGAACCGGCAATGCGCGCGCCTTTCAGCGGTTTCTTGCCTTTGTGTTCTTCGCGGATCGCCATCAGACCGGGCATTTCGGTCTCGGCAATGGCGATTTCCTTGCGACCGAAGTCGGCTTGGGTCATATCGGCGACTTTGTAGTCGGCGGCTTTTGCATTCATGTCTTACTCCTGGATAGGTAGTCGGGCGCCGTTACCAGCATGCCGTCCGAGCCTGGCCGGTGTGCGGGTTAAACCTTCGACCCGCCCGGTCGCAGCGCCCCTCGGGGGCACGTTTTAGTTGATGCGAAATCGTTGCTACAAAAGCAAAGCGCCCGCCCCGTTTCCGGTGCGAGCGCCGTTGATATCTTTGCTGAGCCTGGCCGGTAAATGTGGCTTAAACCCCACCCGGTCGCAACGCTCCTCAGCGGGGCAAATTATACGCCTTTTTATTTGATGCCCGCGTCCGCCTTGAGGGCTGCTGCCTTGTCGGTGTGCTCCCAGGTGAATTCCGGCTCGTCGCGGCCGAAATGGCCATGGGCAGCGGTCTTGGTGTAGATCGGGCGCAGCAGGTCCAGCGACTGGATGATGCCTTTCGGGCGCAGGTCGAAGTGTTTCTCGACCAGTGCCGCGATTTTGTCGTCAGAAATTTTCCCGGTGCCGAAGGTATCAACCAGCACGCTGACCGGACGCGCGACGCCGATGGCGTAGGCGACCTGGATTTCGCACTTGGTGGCGAGGCCTGCGGCCACAATGTTTTTCGCGACATAACGCGCGGCGTAGGCGGCCGAGCGGTCAACCTTCGACGGATCTTTGCCCGAGAACGCGCCGCCGCCGTGGCGCGAGTAGCCGCCGTAGGTGTCGACGATGATCTTGCGCCCGGTCAGTCCGGTGTCGCCCTGCGGGCCGCCGATGACGAAGCGGCCGGTCGGGTTGATCAGGAACTTGGTGTCCTGGGTGACCATGTTCTTCGGCAGCACGGGCTTCACTACCTGCTCGATGATCGCTTCTGTCAGTTCCTTGTGGCCGATGTCTTCACGATGCTGCGTCGAAATGACCACGGTGTCGATGTGGTGCGGCTTGCCGTCGACATAGCGTACGGAAACCTGCGACTTCGCGTCGGGGCGTGCCCACGGCAGGCGGCCATCGCGGCGCAACTCGGCATGACGTTCCATCAGGCGGTGCGAGTAATAGATCGGCATCGGCATCAGCTGCGGCGTTTCGTCGCAGGCGAAACCGAACATCAGGCCCTGGTCGCCGGCCCCCTGGTCGAGGTCGAGGCCCTTGCCTTCGTCCACGCCCTGCGCGATGTCCGGTGACTGTTCGTCGTAGCACACCATGACGCCGCAGCTCTTGTAGTCGAAACCGATTTCGGAATCGTCATAACCGATCTGCTTGATGATCTGGCGCGCAACCTTGGCGTAATCGACGCGGGCAGTCGTTGTTACCTGGCCCGCGAGCACTACAAGGCCGGTATGCGTCAGTGTTTCGGCAGCGACGCGGCCGTTTTTATCCTGGGCAAGAATGGCGTCGAGTACGGCATCTGAAATCTGGTCGGCGATTTTGTCGGGATGGCCTTCGGAAACCGATTCGGAAGTGAACAGGAAATTGCTCATGGCTTGGTGTGTGATCGCAGGAAAGTTAATCAGGGATGCGGCAAAAAGGCCGCAAGGTTCGGCAAAAAGGCCGTTAGAATAGCACATAACCCTCGATTTATTAACGGATTTCCCGGTCTGATGCCCCTGTTGTCCGCATTGATGCGCCTCGGCGCACGTATGCCCTTGGCGGCGCTGCATTTTTTCGGCGCCGGACTGGGCTGGCTGGTCTATGGACTGTCAGCGACGTATCGCCGCCGCTGTCGCGAAAACCTGCGTGCCAGCGCACTTTGTGCCGACGAGGCGGCTTACCGCAGCACGCTGCATGCCACGGTGGCGGAGACCGGCAAGAGCATCACTGAATTGTGCCGCGTCTGGTTTGGCGACGATGACGAGATCGACCGCATCGTGCGTTGCGACGACTGGGCGGTGGTGGATGCAGCGCTCGGCAAGGGCAAGGGACTGATTTTTCTGACGCCGCATCTGGGCTGTTTTGAAATTTCCGCGCTGTACAGCGCCCGCCGTCTGCCGCTGACCGTGCTCTATCGCCCGCCGAAACGCGCCGGACTCGAAGCCTTGATGCAGGCCGGCCGCCAGCGTGCGCAGGCGCGGCTGGCACCGGCCAATTTGCTGGGGGTGCGCTTGCTGATCAAGGCGCTGCGCCGCGGCGAGGCGATCGGCATATTGCCGGACCAGGCGCCGGGCGTCGGCGAGGGCGAGTGGGTGGATTTTTTCGGCCGCCCCGCGTACACCATGACGCTGGTGTCGCGGCTGCAGGCGTCCACGGGTGCCGCGGTGGTGATGGTCTTTGCTGAACGCTTGCCGCAAGGCGCAGGCTACCGCATGCATCTGGAACGGGTGTCAGCCGATCCGCTCGATCCTGCCGCGCTTAATCGCGCAGTCGAGCGGGTGATTGGCCGCTGCCCCGCGCAATACCTCTGGGGTTACAACCGTTACAAGGTGCCGGCCGGTGCCGAACCGCCGGCTGCTGCTGCATGATGACGCGGCTCGGACTCGGGCTGATCTGGTTGCTGCACTGGCTGCCGCTGGCTCTGCTGGCGCCGCTGGGCCGTGCCGCGGGCCTGCTGCTGTATGCGCTGGCGGGAGAACGGCGGCGCGTGGTGCTGACCAATCTGCGGCTGTGTTTTCCCGATTTGCGCGAACAGCAACGGGTGCAGCTTGCGCGCAATCACTTTGCGGTATTCACGCGCAGCCTGCTCGAGCACGGCATCCTGTGGTGGGGCAGCCGCGAACGCGTGCTGCGCATGGTGCGTGTCGAGGGCCTGGAGCACTGGCTTGCGGTACGCGAGCGGCCGGTGATCTGGCTGTCGCCGCATTTTGTCGGACTCGACATGGGCGGCATCCGGCTGACCGCGGAATTTCCGCTGGTGTCGGTGTACAGCAAACAGAAAAATCCGGTGTTCGATGCGGTGCTGCTGCACGGCCGCACGCGACTGGGCCCGACCGAGCTGTATTCACGCCAGGACGGCATCCGGCCGGTGGCGAAAGCGATTAAAAAAGGGTTGCCGTTTTATTACCTGCCAGACATGGACTTCGGCGAACGCGATTCGATGTTCGTGCCGTTTTTCGGCGTTCCCGCCGCGACCATCACCGGGCTTGCGCGCATTGCGGCGATGACCGGCGCGGTGGTGGTGCCGGCGGTGACCACCCAACTGCCGGGCGGCGACGGCTATGTGCTGCGCTTTTATCGCGCCTGGGACCACTATCCCAGTGGCGATCTGGCGGCGGACACGCGGCGCATGAATGCTTTCATCGAGGAGCGCGTGCGCGAAATGCCGGAACAGTATTACTGGCTGCACAAACGCTTCAAGACGCGGCCGGCCGGCGAGGAAAGGATTTATTAATTTAACAGGATGGACAGGATTTACAGGATTGAAGCCTAGTGCTGGTGATTGCTTTTGATTCATCCTGCTTATCCTGTCCATCCTGTTAATTGGTCTTCAGGCAGTCTATTTGGCGCCGATTGCCCGATATAATCACTCCACATGTTCAAGAATCCTGATGCTGGAGCGCGCTGCGCGCTGCTGAAAACAATCAAGACCATTGCCGTCGTTGGCCTGTCGCCGAACGCGGCGCGGCCGAGTTACGGCGTGGCGAAGGCCATGCAGGAATTCGGCTTTCGCGTGATTCCCGTGCATCCCGCGGCGACAGAAATTCTCGGCGAGAAGGTGTACCCGTCGCTGAAAGACATTCCCGAAGCGGTCGATCTGGTCGATGTGTTTCGCAGCGCCGAGTTCATCGACGACGTTGTCGATGAGTGCCTGGCGCTGGGGCTGAAGGCGATCTGGATCCAGGAAGGCATTGTCAATGAACCGGCCGCGGCGCGTGCCCAGGCCGGCGGCATGACCGTGGTGATGGACCGCTGCATCTACCGTGATTACCGGGATTATTGCCGCTGAATGCGGTCGGCGAGATGGAATGAAACCGTGAAAATAAAATTCACCAAAATGCACGGCCTCGGCAACGACTTTGTCGTGCTGGATGCGACAGCGGCGCCGATGGTGTTGACGGCCGCGCAGCTGCGTTTCATCGCCGATCGTCATTTCGGCGTCGGTTGCGACCAGTTGCTGATGGTCGAGCCGGCGCGCACGCCCGATACCGATTTTCACTATCGCATTTTCAATGCCGACGGCGGCGAAGTGGAGCAGTGCGGCAACGGCGCGCGCTGTTTCGTGCGTTTTGTGCACGACCGCGGACTGACCGCAAAACGCGTCATCCGCGTCGGTACCCTGGGCGGCGTCATCGAGCCGCGACTCGAAGCCGACGGCCAGGTGACGGTGAACATGGGCGTGCCGCAGTTCGAGCCTGCGCGCATCCCTTTTGATGCGCCGGCCGCGGCGCCGCTTTATGATCTGGTCGTTGCAGAAAAAACCATTAAAATCAATGTTTTATCTATGGGCAATCCGCACGCGGTGCAGCTTGTGGCGGATGTTGATACGGCCCCGGTGACAACGCAGGGTCCGCTGATTGAGGTGCATCCGCGGTTTCCGCAGCGCGTGAACGCCGGTTATCTGCAGGTGTTGGATCGCGCGCATGTCCGTCTGCGCGTGTACGAGCGCGGCGCCGGCGAAACGCTGGCCTGCGGCACCGGCGCCTGCGCGGCAGTGGTGTCCGGCATCCTGCGCGGACTGCTCGATGCGCGCGTCACGGTGGCGACGCGCGGCGGCGACCTCGTTATAGTATGGGCGGGCGCCGGCCAGCCGGTGCTGATGACCGGGCCTGCAGTACATGTATTCGACGGCGAAATTGAAGTACCCCACTGACCAGCAAGCAAGGAATACCGACTGATGAATCCCAGCGACGTTGCGGCCTATCTGAAGGAACACCCGGACTTTTTCGAGAATTATGCCGACGTTGTCGCTGACGTGATGATTCCGCATCCGCATGGCGGCCGCGCCATTTCGATCAGCGAGCGCCAGATTCTGACGCTGCGCGACCGCGCCAAGCAGCTCGAAGCCAAACTCAGCGAACTGATCCAGTTCGGCGAGGAAAACGACGCGATCAGCGAAAAAGTGCATCGCCTGACGCTGGCGATGATCGCCACGCGTGACCTGCCGGCACTGCTGCATGCCGCCGCCTACAACCTGCGCGAGGATTTCGCGGTGCCGCACGTTGCACTGCGCATCTGGCACCCGGGTGCTGCTACCGATGCGCCGCAGTCTGCGGCATCGGAAGCCACCCGCAGTTTTGCCGCCGGCCTGCTGCATCCGCATTGCGGCCCGCTGGCAATGGCCGATACGGCCGGGCTGTTCGGCGAGGCTGCGCCCCTGATCAAGTCCTGGGCCTATGTCGCCTTGCGCGGCAAAGAAACCTTCGGCCTGCTGGCGCTGGCGAGCGAGGATGCGCAGCGTTTTTATCCCGAAATGGGCACGCTGTACCTGACGCGC
Organism: uncultured beta proteobacterium; assembly: GCA_903933915.1. Classification (GTDB taxonomy): domain Bacteria; phylum Pseudomonadota; class Gammaproteobacteria; order Burkholderiales; family SG8-41. The sequence goes on from CAIZLW010000070.1 coordinate 26,892, forward strand.
ATCGGTGAAGTGGCCGCGGCCTGCCTGTTGCGGTATCTGGAACCGGCGTGACCGCCCGCGGGCGAAAACAACCGCCGGCGCCGCCGGTTTCCGTTTCAGGCCCTGTCGGCAAACTGCTGCAGGGTTACATTGAACACCTGATGCATGAGCGCAGGCTGTCGGCGCATACCACCAAAAATTATCAGCGCGACATCACCGCGCTGCTCACGTTCGCCGGCGACACGCCGCCGGCGAAGCTGACTGCGCACGACATCCGCCGCGCCATTGCGCAGTTGCATGGCCGTGGCCTTGATGGTCGCAGCATTGCGCGCATGCTGTCGGCATGGCGCGGCTTCTACCACTATCTCGCGCGCGATCACGGTTGTGCACAGAATCCGTGCATCGGCATCCGTGCGCCGAAAAGCGCCAAGCGCCTGCCCGATGCCTTGTCGCCGGATGACGCGCGGCAACTGGTTGAAGTCGAAGACACCGATGCGCTGGCGGTGCGCGACAGGGCCATGCTCGAACTGTTTTATTCCTCGGGACTGCGCCTGGCCGAGTTGACCAGCCTGGCACCCGAAGACGTTAATTTTGCCGACGCCACCGTGCGCGTCACCGGCAAAGGCGGCAAAACGCGCATTATTCCCGTCGGCAGCCACGCCGCCACGGCATTAAACGCCTGGCTGGAGCAGCGCGCGGCATTGCCTGGTGTCGATGCGCAGGCGCTGTTCGTCAACCGCCAGGGCCGCCGGCTCGGGCAGCGCGCGATCCAGTCCCGCGTCCAGCAGCGCGGGCTGCGCCAGGGCATCGCCGGCCGTGTGCATCCGCACATGCTGCGCCACTCGTTTGCGTCGCACGTAATGCAGTCGAGCAGCGATCTGCGTGCGGTGCAGGAAATGCTCGGGCACGCGAGCATTTCGACGACACAGGTGTACACGCAACTCGACTTTCAACATCTCGCCAAGATCTACGACGCCGCACACCCGCGCGCGAAACGCAAAGACAAATGAACCGATTGATTCTGAAGCCCGGCCGCGAGAAATCGCTGAAGCGCCGGCATCCGTGGATATTTTCCGGCGGCATTGCGCGGGTCGAAGGCAAGCCGCAGCTCGGCGACACGGTCGCGGTACATGCCGACGACGGCACGCTGCTGGCGATTGCCGCCTACAGTCCCGAGTCGCAGATCCGCGCGCGGGTCTGGGACTGGATTCAGCGCGACATCGACGCCGCATTTTTCCCGCAGCGCATTGCCCAGGCGGCTGCCGCGCGCAGCGGACTGGCGGCCGACGGTGTGCGGCTGGTGCACGGCGAATCGGATGGTCTGCCCGGCGTGGTGGCTGATCGTTATGGCGACACCGTGGTCGTGCAACTGCTGAGTGCCGGCGCCGAACGCTGGCGCGGTGCGATTGCCGATGCGCTGGCCGCCTTGCCCGGTGTGCAACGGGTCATCGAACGCTCGGACGCCGACGTGCGCCAGCTTGAGGGTTTGCCGCCGCAGTCCGGGTTGTTGCGCGGCCCGGTTGTGGGCGGGCCGCTGACGGTGACCGAACACGGACTGCAGTTTGGCGTGGATGCCGAACACGGTCACAAGACCGGCTTTTATCTGGATCAGCGCAACAACCGCCTGTTGTTGCGCGGCATGGTCAAGGGCAAGACCGTGCTCGACTGTTTTTGTTATGCCGGCGGCTTCGCGCTGAATGCGCTGGCCGGCGGCGCCAGTGCGGTGACGGCAATCGACAGTTCCGGTCCGGCGCTGGCGGCGGCACAGGCCAATGCGGCACGCAATCATTTGCCCGCTGCCGAATGGATCGAAGCCGACGTGTTCCAGTCGCTGCGCAAGTTCCGCGACGCCGGCCGCAAGTTCGACGTCATTGTGCTCGACCCGCCGAAATTTGCGCCGACCGCAGCGCATGCTGAAAAGGCAGCGCGTGCCTACAAGGACATCAACCTGATCGGTTTCAAGCTGCTCAATCCCGGCGGCGCGCTGATGACCTATTCGTGTTCAGGCGGCGTCAGTCCTGACCTGTTCCAGAAAATCGTCGCCGGCGCAGCGCTGGATGCGGGGGTCGATGCGCGCATCGAGACCTGGCTGCACGCCGCCGCCGATCATCCGGTGGCGCTGAATTTTCCGGAAGGCGAGTATCTGAAGGGTTTGCTGTGCCGCGTCAGCGTTTGACGGGGGGCGGTACGTTGTCGACTCCGCCCTCGTGCCAGGGATGGCATTTGCTGATTCTGCAGATTGTCAGCCAGGTGCCTTTGAGCGCGCCGTGGGTTTCGATGGCCTCGCGGGCGTAAGCCGAGCAGGTCGGATAAAACCGGCACTGCGTGCCGAAAAACGGCGACAGCAACAGGCGGTAGCCGTCGATCAGGAATATCAGCAGGGTTTTCATTGATTCCAGTATAAGGTGTAGAGGTCAATTTTTACTTGCAACTTTGTTGCGAAAGCAAGCGGTGTCGCTTATGATTGGTAATCCCGTTGTAATCTGAGCAGCAAAATTTGGTAGCCAGTTTAGTGTTGCAAGGGGGGGGGCGGAATCGCGGCATTACGCAGATCTGGCTTCGAGGTGCGGACTCTGGCCAACAATCATTAAAAATGGATTTAATACTTGTTTTTATTGAATAATGTATCCGGGCTAACAGTGCTAAGGCACCCGTGTTTAAATCTGGCAATCCGAAGGATTGTTGCCTTGAAAACCAACGCATCTGACATCGCAGAAGAATGCATACGAAAAACCGGGGCGCGCATGACGCGACCGCGTATTGCCGTTCTCGCTGTATTGTTTGCGGCGGAACGTGCGTTGACGCACACCGAACTTGAGTCACGGTTGCCGGCATCACTTGGGGTCAACCGAGTGACAATTTACCGTGTGCTGGAGTGGCTGACCGCACAGGGTCTGGCACACAAGATCGCCGGAGACGACCGCGTCTGGCGTTTCAACGCTGCGGACCACGCACACCGAGGACCGCATGCGCATTTCGAATGCAGTGACTGCGGACAGGTGTTATGTCTGGAACCTGTTGAAGCCAGGCCCGCGGTGAAACTTCCGGCCGGATTTCGGCAGAAAGCTGTCGAGTTGACGGTGAAAGGCGTGTGCGCGGACTGCGGCCCGACGCAAAACAAGGCGCGGACAAGCGGTCGCCACCAGCACTGAGTGCAAGCCGTTTTTTTTAAACAATAATGCAACTGAATTGCAAAAAGTGACAACCATAGACCCCACTTTGATCTGGATAGCGGGCGCAACGATTGTCGGCGGCGCGCTGAGCATGTTGGTTGCCGGTCTGTTGTCGTTTACGTTGTTGGCGCCTTGGGTGTCCTCGATGGTGAGTTATGCCGTTGGTGTATTGCTGGCCGCGTCATTCCTGCATTTGCTGCCGGAAGCGTTCATGCAGGCTGAAAACATTGAGGCGCTGTCTGCAACCGCGCTTGCAGGCCTGATCGGATTTTTTCTGCTTGAAAAAGCAGCCTTATGGCGACATCACCACGAGCCGCTGGACGAGCAGCATGCCCGGATGACACACGGCCGGAGAACGGGTTTGCTGATTGTGGTCGGCGACGGCTTTCATAATTTTGTCGATGGCGTCCTGATTGCGGCTGCTTTCATGGCCGACACCAGGCTCGGGATCATGACCACTGTTGCAATAGTGGCTCACGAGGTGCCTCAGGAGGTCGGAGACTTCATGATTCTGCTGCATGCCGGTTACAGCCGCCGCCGTGCACTGCTGGTGAATTTCGGCTCAAGCATGATGTCGCTGATCGGTGGTGTGATTGGATACTTTGCTCTCAACGACGCGAAGGATGCAATTCCATACATCCTGGTTCTGGCGGCTTCGAGTTTTGTATACATCGCACTGGCTGATCTGATTCCCGATCTGCATCGGCGTAATGACGCGCGCAGCATATTTACCCAGATGCTGTTTGTCGGTGCCGGTATTGCCACGATTCTGATTTCACAGGAGTGGCTGCATGGCCACTGATCCTGCAGGGCAGCGTTTATACCATCGTGTTCAGGATGAACGCGGCGGACCTGTTGCCCGCCGGTATGCAAGGACGCTTCTGTTCTCGCCACGTGGAAGTGAAACTGAGATCACCGGCGGGCAGTGTTTCATGCCGCTGTTCAATAGTGATGGCGTATTGAATTGCATAGTGCAGCATGCGGACAGCGGTGCAGTACTTTTCTGTGAAACGACGAATCGTGAGGCGTTATCACTGACCCTGCGGAGTGGAATCGCCCATTTCTGGGCCGCTCATGACCGACGCATATGGCATCGCTGCGAACCAGCGGGGTTCCAACTGCATGTTGTCACCATGCTCGTTGATTGGAAGCAGAAAAGCCTGTTGTTGCAGGTGCGGGCGACTGGCCCGGTTCCGGCGCAATTTGCACGCCGGATCAACCTCATGCCACCGCCGCGCGACCTCGCTATCACCCTGAAGCCGAATGGCGCAGCAAGCGCTTCGAACTTTCAACCTGTAACAGGAGTGCGCATATGAAACGGGAAACCGCAACCCAGATACCAGTGACCATTCTTACCGGTTTTCTGGGAACGGGTAAAACCACTTTGCTAAACCGTATCCTGCGTGAAGATCATGGTTTGCGCATCGCAGTGATTGAAAACGAGTTTGGCGAAGCAGGCATTGACAATGAAATCCTGCTGCAGGAGCGTCAGGAGCAAATTGTCGAGATGAACAACGGCTGCATCTGCTGCACCGTCCGAGGGGATCTGGTGCGCATTCTTGGTGAGCTGAAATCGAAACGCAGCAGCGGTGTCCTGAAGTTCGACTGGGTGGTGATCGAAACGACGGGGCTGGCGGACCCGGCTCCTGTCGCACAGACCTTTTTTGTTGATGAAGAAGTCTCCGGTGATTACCGCCTCGACGCGATCATTACCGTCGTTGACGCAAAACACGGTTCCATGCAGCTTGATGAGCATCACGAAGCGCAGGAGCAGGTCGGATTCGCTGACCGTATTCTGCTGTCCAAGACCGATCTGGTGAGCGGCGGAGATGTTGAAGCGCTGCAAAAGCGGCTGCATGCAATCAACCCGCGAGCGCCGATTTTGCCGGTAGTGTTCGGCAGCGTTGATGTTGCTGAGGTCCTCGACATCCACGGATTCAGGCTGGACACCATATTGCAGGTGGATCCGGCTTTTCTGGAGGATGTCACCCACGAGCACGACGATGACATCGGCTCATTCGCATACCGCGATGCCGA
>CAIZLW010000071.1 GCA_903933915.1 uncultured beta proteobacterium
GCAGGCGGTCAGCTTTATCAGCGATTTTGAAACCGCGGTTGCGCGCACCGCCGCGCATCGCGGGCTCGACGGCGTGATCTGCGGCCATATCCACACCGCCGCACACCGCAAGATCGAGAACATCACCTACATCAACTGCGGTGACTGGGTGGACAGTTGCACTGCGGTTGTGGAACACATGGACGGCAGAATGGAACTGGTGCGCTGGGAGCCGGAAGTTCGCGCCGAACAGGAAAACACCGGTAAAGTTGTACGTCTGCATACCGCCGATGCCGCATAAAATATATAAATAAAACAAACACTTATAATAAATCCTCAATACCGACCGTATAGCGCCGCCTGAATGATGCGATCAACACTCCCGATCCTGCTGACGCTGGCGGTCGTCGTGTCGATGCCGGCATCCGCCGTATACAACGAACCCGCTGAAGCCGCGCCGCTACGCGACGCCGATTACGACAACGGCGTCAAGGCGGTCAAGGCGGAAAACTGGCCGGGGGCGATCGACCACCTCGAGCGTGCGGCGAAAAAGTATCCACGCAGCGCGGATGTGCAGAATCTGCTGGGTTACGCCAATCGCAACAACGGCAACCTGGACCGTTCATTCACCCACTACCACCGTGCACTTGAACTGGACCCCGAACACCGGGGCGCACATGAATACATCGGTGAAGCCTGGCTGATGCGCGGCAACGCAGGCAAAGCACGCGAACACCTGGGTGAATTGGCGCGCTTATGCGACTCAGCGTGCGAGGAATACCGCGACCTCGCCCACGCCATCACCGTATTCGAGGAAAGTCGCAATCCGCGATAAACTGCGCCGCAGCTGATCAGCGGCAAACTGGCACACAGGAAAATCATGAGTCCATTGCGATTGCAGTTATCCATTCCGGCTTTGGTGTTGTTGCTGCTGACGACGCAAATTGCCGTTGCCGCCGAGCGCTTCAGTTTCGCCGCCATGGGCGACATGCCCTATCGCGAGGCCCATATTCCTCATGTGGAGCGCCTGATCACCCGCATCAATGCGCTGCGGACGGCGTTCACGGTGCATGTCGGCGACATCAAAAGCGGCGTTTCCCCCTGCGACGACAACATCTATGTGCGCACCCGCGAAATGCTCGACCGCTTCGAGGCGCCGCTGGTCTATCTGCCCGGCGACAACGAATGGACGGACTGCCACCGCACGAGCCAACCCGGACACCCGGGCCACGACCCGCTGGAACGGCTGCAGCATCTGCGTGGCGTCTTTTATACCGGCGCCCTCAGCCTCGGCCGCAACCCGATGCCGCTACAACGCCAGAGCGGCGATCCGCGGTATGCAAAGTTTGTCGAAAACGCGCAATGGCAGCGCGGCGGCGTGCACTTCGCCACCGTGCATGTGGTCGGCAGCAACAACAACCTGCAGCGCAACCAGGCCGCAGTCAACGAATACATCGAACGCAACGCCGCCAACCTGGCCTGGATCAACAACACCTTCGACAAGGCCGAGGCGGCGCAGGCGCCGGCCGTGGTCGTCGTGCTGCATGCCGATCCGTGGTGGGAACTTGACGGGCGCGAGGACCAGCGCGCAGGTTTTACCGACACCATCCGCCTGCTCAAGGATCGCATCATCCGTTTCGCCAAACCGGTGCTGTTGATCCATGGCGACAAGCACCGTTTCATCGTCGACAAGCCGTTGTATCAGAACCGGCAACTGATCTATAACGCGACGCGGCTGATGGTGTTCGGCGACCGCGAAGTCCAGGGCGTGGTGGTGAACGTCGATACCGGTGATGCCGACGTGTTCAGCTTCCGCACGCTGACGGTGCCGGAAAACGTCGAGCCCCACGCCCAGCCCAAACCCGCGCCCTGAACACCGGACGGGCTGCGCCGCTCAAGTTCCGCAGAAAGTCTGATAGCCGGCCGACTCGCTTGCCGGCGCGGGGTCGGCATAGGCCGAGAATTCGGTCTTTTCTTCAAACGGCTGCTGCAACACAGTCAGCAGTTTTTCGAACGGCGCGTAATCGCCCAGATCGACCGCGGCGGCCAGCGCCTCTTCAACGCGATGATTGCGCGGGATGTAAACCGGATTGACTGCACGCATCGCCTGCGCGCGTTGCGCCGGCGCCACTGATTCGGCATTCTGCCGAGCACGCCAGCGCGGCAGCCATGCATCCAATGCCGCGTCATCGGCATACAGCTTGCGCAGCCAGCCTTCGCGAGACGCATCGACAGCTTCTGCAGCATCAGCGAGGCAGCGGAAGGCCTTCGTAAAATCCACGCTCTGCCCCTCCATGACCACCAGAAAATCTCGCGCCAACGCCAGGTCGTCGGCCTCGTCGCGGGCCAGCCCCAGCTTCAAACGCATACCGCGCAGCCAGTACTGTTCGTATCGTTGCTGGAAGGGCTCGAGGATTTCCATTGCCTTCTCTACGGCACGATCCTGGTCGTCATTTTGTTCACCAGCGAGCAGCGGCAGCAGCGCTTCGGCCAATCGCGTCAGATTCCAGTTGGCGATCGGCGACTGGTTGGCGTAGGCATAGCGACCTTGCGCATCGATCGAACTGAATACCGTTGCCGGATTGTATTGATCCATGAACGCACAGGGGCCGTAGTCGATGGTCTCACCGGACAGCGTCATGTTGTCGGTATTCATCACGCCATGGATAAAGCCTGCATTCATCCAGCGCGCAATCAGCTCGGCCTGGCGTTCACACACTGCGCGCAGCAGGCCGAGGTAAGGATCCGCCTGATCCTTGAGTTCGGGGTAATGCCGGTTAATGACGTAGTCGGCCAGCTTGCGCAGCGTCGCGTCATCGCCACGCGCGGTGACGAACTGAAAAGTGCCGACACGGATGTGGCTGGCGGCCACACGCGCCAGCACCGCACCGGGCAGGTTGCGCTCGCGGCGCACCGTTTCGCCGGTGGTCACCGCCGCCAGCGCGCGCGTGGTGGGTATGCCCAGCGCATGCATCGCCTCGCCGATGAGGTATTCACGCAGCACAGGACCCAGCGCGGCCTTGCCGTCGCCGCCACGCGAAAACGGCGTGCGGCCGGAACCCTTGAATGCGATGTCGCGACGCTTGCCGTTTTTATCGATGACTTCACCGAGCAGTAACGCACGGCCGTCGCCAAGTTGCGGGGAGAAACCGCCGAACTGGTGGCCGGCATAGGCCTGCGCAATGGTTGTTGCGCCTGGCGGCAATTGATTGCCGGAGAAGATCAATGCGCCTTCAGGGGTATCCAATGCCGCGGCATTCAGACCCAGCTCTTCCGCCAGCGCGTGGTTGAGCTTGATCAGCTTCGGCGCAGCCACCGCCGCCGCTTTCCACGGCACATACAGCCCCTCGAGATCGCGGGCGTAGGTGTTGTCAAAGGAAAATGCCGTTGTGGTCATACCCGTCATTTCGACTAAAACACCACGACGCTGCGGATCGATTCACCGGAATGCATCAAATCAAACCCCTTGTTGATGTCTTCCAGCTTCAGCGTGTGTGTGATCAGATCGTCGATATTGATCTTGCCGTCCATGTACCAGTCGACAATTTTCGGCACATCGCGCCGGCCCTTGGCGCCGCCAAAGGCGGTGCCTTTCCACACCCGGCCAGTGACCAGCTGAAACGGCCGGGTCTTGATTTCCTGACCGGCGCCGGCGACACCGATGATCACCGACACCCCCCAGCCCTTGTGACAGCACTCCAGCGCCTGGCGCATCACCTCGACATTGCCGATGCATTCAAAGCTGTAATCCGCGCCGCCCTTGGTCAGGTTGACCAGATAGGGCACGAGGTCGCCTTCGACTTCTTTCGGATTGACGAAGTGGGTCATGCCGAACTTTTCGGCCAACGGTTTACGGGAGGGGTTGAGGTCGACGCCGACAATCATGTTGGCGCCGGCGAGCCGCGCGCCCTGAATGACGTTGAGGCCAATACCACCGAGACCGAACACCACGACGTTCGCACCCGGTTCAACCTTGGCCGTGTTGATCACCGCGCCAATGCCGGTGGTAACGCCGCAGCCGATGTAGCAGACCTTGTCGAAGGGCGCGTCCTCGCGGATTTTGGCGAGTGCGATTTCCGGTACCACGGTGTAGTTGGCGAAGGTCGAGGTACCCATGTAATGAAACACTTTTTTGCCACCCACCGAAAAACGGCTACTGCCATCGGGCATCACGCCCTGGCCCTGGGTGACGCGAATGGCCTGACACAGATTGGTCTTGCCGCTGAGGCAATACTCGCACTGGCGGCATTCCGGGGTGTACAGCGGAATGACGTGATCGCCTTTTTTGAGGCTGATCACGCCCGGCCCGATGTCGACCACCACGCCCGCGCCTTCATGACCGAGGATCGCCGGGAACAACCCCTCGGGATCAGCGCCCGAGCGGGTGAATTCATCGGTATGGCAGATGCCCGTGGCCTTGATTTCGACCAGCACTTCACCCGCCCGCGGGCCGTCCAGATCGACGGTTTCGATGGTCAGTGGTGCCCCCGCTTGGTGTGCGACGGCGGCTTTGACTTTCATTGTTTATGCTCCCAGAGGGCGTCTTTATCAAGAACGTGCATTTTAGCGCCTGCATTGGCGTTACACTTATGGCATGAAGCGTATTTACCGCGGTCGTTTTGCCCCCTCTCCCACTGGTCCATTGCATTTTGGTTCACTGGTCGCTGCAGTCGGCAGTTATCTCGACGCCAAGGCCCATGGCGGCGTCTGGCTCGTCCGCATGGATGACCTGGATCTGTCTCGCACCGTGCCCGGAGCGGCTGACCTCATCCTGCGCTCTCTGGAAAGCCTGGGCATGGCCTGGGATGAGCCCGTGGTGTATCAAAGCAAGCGCAGCGCAGCTTACGAGGCCGCGCTGAAGGTCCTGAAAAAACGCAAGCTGATCTACCCCTGCGCCTGCAGTCGCCGCGAAATCGCCGATTCAGCCGTCGGCGGGCTGGACGGCCCGATTTACTCCGGCACCTGCCGCAAAGGCCTGCTCGCCGGTCGCGCCGCGCGTGCCGATCGCGTGATCACCGACAACACCCGCATCGAACTCAAGGACGTCATCCAGGGCAAGATTGTGCACAGTCTGGAACGCCAGGTCGGCGATTTCGTGGTGAAACGGGCCGACGGCTACTACGCCTATCAGCTGGCAGCCGTGGTGGACGACGCGGCACAAGGCATCACCGATGTGGTGCGCGGCGCCGACCTGCTGGATTCGACAACGCGGCAGATTTATCTGCAGCAATTGCTGGGTTACACCACGCCGCGTTACGCCCACCTGCCGGTGGCGGTGAATGTGCTCGGGGAAAAGCTCTCCAAGCAGACACTGGCCGCGCCCATCGACAACCGCGAGCTGCTGGCGACGCTGAACGCGGCGCTGGCTTTCCTCGGCCAGGACACGATCACGGATGCCGATCCGAAAAAAATGGCGGATTTCTGGAAACGTGCGATTGCGGGATGGGATCTTGCCCGCGTGCCGCGACAGCGCACGCAACCAGCGCCAGACTAGTACATCCCAGGCCTGAAAACCTCGACCTCGGCCAGCAAGACCCTGACCGAAAAATTTCCGCCGAACTGCTCCAGCGCCTGCTGTGCGATATTTTCCGCAACAGCCCGCTCGCAAATCACCTTCATCTCAATAGTGCGATCGATTTCACCCGCGCCCTCGCGCCGGCGCTCGCCATCCGCTGAAAAACTGCCGCCGCGGACTTCGTGAACGGTGTAGCCGTGCACGCCGAGACACCCGGCAAGTGCAATCAGTTTTTCTTCCAGCACATATTCGGCAATGATGGTCAACTGGCATCGACGGTGCGTAGATAGGCTCATATCATCCCTCCCAGCAGCACGAGCAGCGGTATGTTGATGAAAACATTGAACGGAAACGTCACCGCCAGCGCCGCTGAAATGCCCAGCGCCGGATTGGCCTCGGGTACCGCCATACGCATGGCCGCCGGCGCGGCGATGTAGGATGCGCTCCCCAGCAGCACGCCGAACAGTATTGCACCGCCAGCGGACAACCCCAGCAGCCATGACCCCAGAACGACGCCCGTCGCGCCCATCACCAGCGGCGTCATCACCGCGAAGATCACCAGTCGCAGGCCGGCGCGGCGCAGATCGGCAAAACGCCCGCCGACCACCAACCCCAGCTCCAGCAGATACAGCGCCAGAATGCCGCGGAACAGGTCGCTGAACAGCGGCTTGAGCGGCGCATAACCTTCGCTTCCCACGGTCCAGCCGATGAGGATACCGCCGGTCAGCAGCACGATACCCTTGTTGGCTCCCACTTCGCGGAACACCGATGCCCCGGCCGCGCCGCCAGAGCGGGCCAGGACCACGCCGGCGATAATGCCTGGCGCTTCCATCAGCGCCAGCAGCACCGGCATGAACGATTCAGCCGGAATACCGCGCTGCTGCAGATAGGCTGTGGCGATGGCAAACGTCACCACGGAAACAGAGCCGTAATGCGCGGCAACACTGGCAGCATCGCTGCGCACAAGACCAACCGCATGCCGCAGCACCGGAAACAGGATGAACGGCAGGACAAAGCCAACAAACAAGGCAAACAAGGCCGGCAGCGCTACGTGAGACAGCGGTTGGTGCGAGAGCTCGACGCCGCCCTTCAGGCCGATCGCCAACAGCAGGTAAATCGACAGCGCCTCGTAAACCGGCTCCGGAAAACGCAGATCCGAACGCACCAGCCTTGCGGCGACACCCAGCGCGAATGTCAGGACCAGCGGATCAATCGGCATACGGCTAACCTGCCCTTCAAATCACTTTTTTCGCTTTTAATGCTGCGATGGTTTCGGCATCGTAGCCGAGTTCACCGAGTATCGCCTCGCTGTCAGCACCGACCTTGCGCGGCGGTGTATCGGCGCGCGGACCATCGTGCGCGAAACTGAACGGCGACAGCGGCACCTTGAGATCCTTGGCAAAACCGGTGACCGACGGCGGGAAGGTGTGAAACAGTCCGCGCGATTCGGTCTGCGCTTCGGCCATGCACTCAGGAATCGTGCGCACGCGCCCAGCGGGCGCGCCGGCCTCGTTGAACAGCGGCTCCCACTCGGCGGCGCTGCGCGCCATCAATTTTTCCTGCATCAATGCGCGCAGCGCCGGGATGTTGTCGCGCCGCGCCGGGCCCGTCGCAAAACGCGGATCGTCGTTCAGTGCGGTCAGTCCCAGCACCTTGAGCAGGCCCTGGTGCTGATGTTCTTCGTTGATGGCAAAGGCAATAAGGCCGTCGGCCGTATTGAAAGTCGTCGATGCCGGCGAACGGCTGGCCGCGTCATTGCCACCCTGTTTCGGAATCGCACCGGTGTTCATGTGCGCCGTGACGACGGAAGCCATCAGGATGATGTTGGTGTCGAGCATGGCCAGATCGATGTACTGGCCTTTGCCGGTGCGCTGCTTCTGGTACAGCGCCGCCGACACCGCATAGGCAGCGGCCAGTCCAGTCGAATAATCGATGATCGGCGGCCCCGCCTTCAGCGGACCGCTTTCCTTTGTGCCAGTGACACTCATGAATCCGGACCAGGCCTGGATCACGCTGTCGTAGGCCGGATGGCTTTTTTTGGGACCGCTGTTGCCGTAAGCGGTGATCGACATGAAGATCACTTCCGGATTGACCTTTTTCACGGCATCGTAATCAATGCCGCGTTTTTTTGCGGAGCCGCTGCGCAGGTTCTGCACTACCACATCGCATTCGGCGGCGAGTTTGAGGAATACGTCGCGACCCTCGGGCGTATTCAGATCCAGCGACAGGAAACGCTTGTTCGACGACTGGGTCATGAAACCCAGCGACAGGCCCTGCTGACCAAAGGACGGGTCGGCGGCCTCGGAACGCCAGCGCACGGTTTCACCCTTGCCCGGCGGTTCGATCTTGATGACTTCCGCGCCCAGCAGCGCCAGCTGATAGGCGCAGAACGGCCCGGCCAGCACGCGCGTTAAATCCAGCACTTTGACTCCGGCAAATGCCCTTTGATCCGCCACGATGAAGCTCCTTCGATAAACAGGCGGGCATCATATCAAGGTGCCGGACGGGGCCGGCACGGCAGTTCACATTGCGCGAACCAGCAACACAGCGCTAACGCTGTCGATTAACACCCACCTGCACCGGTTGCCGTGCCGCCTTTTCCAGCGCAACGCGCACCAGCAGTTCACGCAGCTGCGGCACGACTTCGCGCGCGGCCTCTTCACCGGCGGCGAGGTTCGCAACCTTCCGCGAAAAATCGGTGATGCGCGTGCGGATCGTCTGCGGCCGTATCACCACATCGGCCTGCTGCGCCTCGGATGAACCGCGCCATGACACATCGACCGCGATGACGATGTCAGCGCCCATCTGCCGCGCCACCGATGCCGGCACCCGGTTGGCCACGCCACCGTCGACATATTCGGTGCCGCGGATCAGCACCGGCCAGAACAGCTTGGGCACGCTGGCCGAGGCGCGCACGGCAAGGCCGGTGTTGCCGCGGTTGAAAATCATCATGCGGCTGGTTTCGCGTTCGGCGGCGATGACCGCGAAAGGTTTCTGCAGCGCCTCGATCGGCCGGTTGTGCAGCATGTCGTTGATATAAGCCTGCAAGCGCCCGCCTTCGATGACGCCGGGTCCGAACAGGGTGAAATCGAGCAGGTCGTTGTCTTCGATGGCCAGCGCATTGGCTTCGAGTTCGGCCGCACGCATGCCGCCGGCGTGCAGCGCGGCCACCACGGCGCCGGAACTGACCCCGACAATGACGTCAACCTCAATGCCGGCTTCCTCAAAGGCCTTGAGCACGCCGACATGGGCAAAGCCGCGCGAACCGCCGGCGCCCAGCACCAGGCCAACCACCGGCTGCGCCTTGGACATGGGTTGCAGCGGCACGGCATAAGGCGCGTCGGCCGCCGTGTGGTTGAAGGGTGTGGTCGCACATCCCGCCAGCAGCAGGGCGGTGAGCGGATACAGCAATGTTTTGGTGATCAGTCGCATGGCGCTTGAGTGTGAAATGACCGGCAGGCGCGGTCAAGGTTCCCGGGAATGGCAAAAAGTGCCGTGACCAAATTGGTCATCCCTGGTTGCCATACCCGGGCAAACACGACAAAATCGACTCCTGTTATTGCAGCTTAAAACCGCATTTAAAAATATCGTTGCTTACCGAGGAGATCCATCATGCAAGTCACCCGTAGCCTGACCTTTTTGCTGCTCGCCGCGCTCGGCATCGGCGCCACGCAAACCGCGACCGCCGCCAGCCAGGAATACCCCAGCCGGCCGATCCGCCTGATCATCCCCAACGCGGCCGGCTCTTCGGTCGACACGCTGGGCCGCATTTTCGCCAATACCATGACCCAGGTCGGCGGCCAGCAAATCGTCGTCGACAACCGCGGCGGCGCCGGTGGCCTGATCGGCATGGAAATCGGCAAGGACGCCATTGCCGACGGCTACACCCTGGTCTCGGCCTCGACCGCAGCGATGGTCATTGGACCGCATCTCCACAAGAAGCTGCCGTTTGATCCGCTGAAGGATTACGCCTTTATTTCGCTGTTCGGCAACACGCCGAACATCCTTGTCGTCAATCCGTCGATTCCCGTGAAAACCGTCAAGGAACTGCTGGACTACAACAAGTCCCGCGGCGGCAAGGCCAACATGGCATCGGCCGGGGTCGGTGCGCAAAGCCATCTCGCTGGCGTGATGTTCCTGAACATGGCCAAGTCCGAGGCGCTGCATGTGCCGTACAAGGGCGGCGGCGCCTCCGTTGCCGCAGTAGTGGCCGGCGAATCGCAATGGACGATCACGCCGGCGCCTGCGGTTGCCGGCCTGATCAAGGGCGGTAAGCTGCGCGCCATCGCGCACAGCCTGCCGGCCAAGACAGCCCTGCTCGGCGACTTGCCGTCGATTTCTGAAACCGTACCGGGATTCCAGTACGGTGGCTGGAACGGCTTGCTGGCGCCGATCAAGACCTCGAAACCCATCCTCGCCAAAGTACGCGAGATGCTGGTCAAGACCTCGCAGAACGCCGAGTTCCGCCGGCTCTTTGAACAGCAGATGACCGAAGTCGTGACCAACACGCCGGAGGAATTCCGCAAGTTCGTCGAGGAAGAAATCAAGGCCATGGGCCCTGTGGTGAAAGCCGCCGGCCTGCAGCCGTTCTGATTCTGACGCCCCAATAAAAAGGCGGCCCCGGCCGCCTTTTTATTTGCCGCGTTACAATCGCGCCTCAAAAATCAATCCGCAGGAGCATTGCCGTTGAAAGCCTTGATCGTCAAAGAACACGGACC
>CAIZLW010000072.1 GCA_903933915.1 uncultured beta proteobacterium
AGCTTGGGTCGGCCCTTGCTGTCGCAATGTTCCATGACAATGATCAGTTCAGAGCGTCCGGAGATCAGGTCCATCGCACCGCCGATGCCGCCGAGTTTTTCGTTTTTGGTGCTCCAGTTGGCGACGCTGCCTTCCTGGTCCACCTCATAGGCGCCGAGCACCACGGTGTCGATACGCCCGCCACGCGCCATCTCGAATGAGGTCACCGAATCAAAAAACGATGCGCCCGGCTTGAGTTCGACGTACTGGCCGCTGGCGTTGTAGTGATCCGGGTCCACCGCATCACCTGAAACCATCTTGCCGTAGCCAAGCACGCCATTCTCGGCATGAAGAATGATGTCGCGACCATCCAGATTGTTGGAGATCATCGTCGGGATGCCGGTACCGAGATTGACATAAGTGCCTTCGCGCAGCAAACAGGCGGCGCGTTTGGCAATACCTGCACGGGTGAGCGCAGGCTTGTCGTTATAGAGCTTCGCAGTGTCAGCCGGGCGCCGCTTCGATTGCGGCACCTGCTTGGCGTCAAACGGCCGCGTGGTCTTGACGACGCGTGATACAAAAATCCCCGGCAACGTCACCGATTCCGGCGGCAGTTCACCGATCTCAACAATTTCGTCGACTTCGACCACGGTGATGCGTGCGGCTTTGGCGAATGCCGGGCTCAGGTTCTGGCTGCCACCGCGGAACTGCACATTGCCGGCACGGTCGGCGCGATGCGCGCGGATGAAGGCGTAATCAACCTGGATCGCGGTTTCCAGCACATAGGTGCGGCCGTTGAATTCGCGCGTTTCGCGGCCCTTGGCGAGATCGGTGCCGACACTGGCTGCGGCGTAGAACGCAGGTATCCCTGCCCCGCCCGCGCGGCAGCGTTCGACAAGAATGCCCTGCGGCACCAGTTCAACTTCAATTTCGCCACTGACGATCTGGTCTTCAGTGGCGGTGGGCATACCGGGGCGCACTGAAAACGCGGCAATCAGTTTGCGCACCTGTTTGTTCTCGGCCAACACTTGGCCACGCAGTTCGCCGGGTGCACCCATCGAGTTGCAGACGAGGCAGAGATTTTTGGCACCCTTGTCGCGCAAGGCGGTGATCAGGCCGAGGGCGAATCGGTGGCCGACACTGAAGCCGCCGAGAGCGACGGTGGCGCCGTCCTGCAAGTCAGCAATGGCTTCGGCCGCGGAGGCAAATACTTTATTCATGGCAAGTCTGTGTTTGATTGATCGGGGTTATAAGGAAGAGGAGCGGATGCAGTGAAGCTGGTCAGAATCCGTAGAGCTTCGCGGGATTATCGACGAGAATTTTCTGGCGCACTGCTTCGCTGCCCGACCATTCATTGACCAGGTCGAGCAGCGACGCATCGTCAGGCAGATTGTTTTTTAATGACGGGTGCGGCCAGTTGGTCGCGTAGAGCATGCGTTCGGGCGCGGCGCGGATCAGCTCCATGGCAGTGGCGCCGGCGTCTTCGTAACGCGGCGCACCGGTTCTGGAGCCGTGATACGGTGCCGAGAGTTTGACCCAGCAGCGACCGCTGTCGACCAGATTTCGCATCACCTTCCATGCGGGATCATCCGCAGCCACCGGCTGCATGAAACGACCGATGTGATCGATGACGATGTCGCAGGGCAATGCCTTGAGCATCGCTTCACGGCCGGCGAGCTCGCGGCCATCCATCTGCAGTTGCACGTGCCAGCCGTGCGGCGCGACACGCACGGCCATGGTATTGAGCGTGTCCCAGCTGACACCGCCATAAGGCAGCAGGTGATAACGGATGCCGCGAATGCCCGCCTCGGTGAGTCGCGCGATTTCGTCATCGCTGTCCCCGGGCTGGACGATGGCGACGCCGCGCGTCTGATGCGTATCGTCAGTCAGCGCCTTCATCGCTTCCAGCGTACAGCGGTTGTCATTGCCGAAGGCGGCCGGCTGGACAATGACGGTGCGGGTAATGCCGAGTCTTGCGCGCAGCTTGCGGTAATCCGCGGTGGTGCCGGGAATCGACGGCAGGTTGGTGCCGGGGCGCTGGGTATACCCCGGCTCGAAGATGTGCATGTGCGTGTCGCAGGTGCCGACGGGCGATGGCAGGCGGGGTCGGGTATCAGTCATGAGTGCTCAGAGTTCCGGGTTTTTGTGGCCAGTGGCCTTGCCGGAGTCGGCAACCTGCGAAACATTGCTGCCGACCGGCAGTGCAACGCCGAGTTTCTGTGCCATTTCGAGGGCCAGGTGCAGGTCCTTGCGCATATTCGGCAAGGGATCGCCGGCTTCCTTGGCTTCGAGCATGCCCTTCCAGCGCGGACCGAGTTCATGCCAGATCTGCAGCACCGAACTGTTGGCGAGGCCCTGCTTCAATACGAGTTTCATCACATCGGGGTCGACGCCGCCGGCCTCGCCCAGCGCCAGCCCTTCAAGCAGCGCCATCACGTTGGTGCTGAACACCAGCTGGTGCGCGAGTTTGGCGACCTGGCCGGTGCCGACGTCGCCGGCGTGGGTGACGTGGTCTGCAAATACTTTCAGCACCGGCATCACCGATGCCAGCAATTCCGGATCGCCGCCGACCATCAGGCTGAGCAGGCCTTCGCGCGCGGCAATGATGCCGCCGGAGATGGGGATGTCGAGCGTATGGCCACCTTTCGTGGCAATCAGCTTGGCAATTTTGATCACTGGACCCGGGCCGAGCGTGCTGCCGGTGGCGAAGACCGCGCCGGGACGCAGCGTTTCAAGAATGCCGCCGGGGCCGGAAACGATGGCGTCGGTCTGTTCGGCATCCGACACCAGGCTGATGATCAGATCGCTGACCCGCGCAACATCGGCGGGCGAACTGCAGGGATTGGCGCCCAGCGCGGCAAGCTCGCGCACCGGGTCCAGACGCACGTCATAGACCGCGGTGGTGCAGCCGGCATCGATCAGGCGTCGTGCAATCGGCTGGCCCAGTGCGCCCAGACCGATAACGCCAACATTGGCTTGAAGTCGCGCCACTTATTGCGCCTTGATGCCGGCGTCCTTGATCACTTTGGTGTAACGGGCAATCTCGGTGCGCAGGTAATCGCGGAACTGTTCGGGCGAATTGAGCACGAGATCAACGCCCATGCCGGTGAGTTTTTCTTTGGTCGCCGGCGTATTGAACATGCGCGCGGTGTCGCGCTGGATGCGCGCGACCAGTTCCGGCGACATGTTGGCGGGCCCGAGCAAGCCGAACCAGGTGGCGATGGCGTAATCCTTGAAGCCGGATTCGGCGACCGTGGGAATGTCCGGCGCAAGCGGTGAACGGGTGCTCCAGGTATTGGCAATGCCGCGCAGCCGTCCGCTCTGCACATGCGGGATCGCCACCGGCAGATTGCCAAACATGATCGGAATCTGGCCGCCGACGGTATCCGCCAGCGCGGGGTTCTCGCCCTTGTACGGCACATGGGTGATCTTGATGCCGAGCTGTGCGCTCATCAGTTCACCGGCCATGTGCGGCGAGGAACCGACGCCGCCGGAACCGAAGGTGATCGGCTCTTTACTCTTTTTGGCCAGAGCGATGAATTCCTTGAAGTTTTTCACCGGAAACGACGGATGCACCACCATCAGCAGCGGCGTGTAGCCGGTCAGCGTAATCGGCGTGAAGTCGCGCATGGTGTCGTACGGCGCCTTGCCGTAGAGCGCCGGCGCGACCGCGAGATTGGTCTGCGGTGTAATCATCAGCGTGTAACCGTCCGGCGGCGCCTTCGCCGTGAGTTCGCCGGCGATCATGCCACTGGCGCCGGGACGGTTCTCGACCAGCACGTTCTGTTTCCAGTCTGCGGTGAGGCTTTGCGCCAGAATGCGTGCGACGATGTCGGTGCTGCCGCCGGCGCCGAAACCGACGAGGATGCGCACCGGCTTGGATGGAAAAGCCTGCGCGACCGCGCCCGCAGCAAACAAAGCGAGCACGGAACCGGTGATAATTTTTTTAATTTTCATGGTGTTCTCCTCCTGAGGTGCGGGCATTGTGTGTAGGGCACCCTGAACTGTCAACGTGATTTGCAGCTGCGAAACGCCATGCACGACCCGGATGCCAAAAGTCCACAGCCGCTGCGCGCCCCGAAGTAAGTCACCTTGGGTGGCGCCCCCGGATTACGCGCCGCTTCATCCGGGCTACAACTACAACAGCACTCCGTAGCCCGGATGAAGGCTGCAGGCCGCAATCCGGGGTCGGCGTTGAGAAAAACGACGCGGTGCTTCTCCCCAAATTTTCACCCAAGGTGACTTCCTTCGGGGCGCCACCCAAGGTGACTTCCTTCGGGGCGCATCCGGGCTACGGGTTCTTCGTGCCTCGCAATGAAATTACCAGGCGAGCGCGTAACCCTCGCGACGCGGGTCCGCGCCGGC
>CAIZLW010000073.1 GCA_903933915.1 uncultured beta proteobacterium
ACCCGTCCGACGGGGCAAAGTCGCTGGGCAAGTGCCCGCGCCGCATTGGGCTGGTGTCGCAGGGCTTGGTGGTGCGCGGGTTGTCGGAGGCGGTGAACCAGTTGCTGAGTCGGCGCTACACCTGCGTGATCGTCGATGAAGCGCACCGCGCCCGCCGCCGTAAGGTGCCGAAGGTGGATGCGAATGCCGATGAAATCAACGAGCGCGCCGACCCCAACAAGCTGATGGCGTTTCTGCGCGAGATCGGCCCGAAAACCAAGAGCATGTTGCTGGCGACCGCCACCCCGGTACAACTGCATCCGGTTGAAGCGTGGGACTTGCTGCATATTCTTTCTTGCGGCAACGATGGGGTGCTCGGCGGGTGGACGCAGACCAGCCCGTGGTTTCAGGCCAGCCGTTGCCTTGAAATTGCCACCGGTGACGCCGCCGTGCCGACTGCCGATGTGCGCGAGGGCTGGCAATACGTGCGCGACCCGTTGCCCTCAAAGTTTGAAGACCCGGCATTCGACCGCATCCGTCGCGGCCTGGATGCCAGTGATACGCGCTGGCAATTCAACCCGGAGAGTCTGGACAAGCTGTCGAAAGCGATCCAGCGGGTTCAGCTCCAGAACGGGTTGCTGCCGAACTACGGCGAAAACTTCAATCCGCTACTGCGCTGCATCGTGCGCCGCACTCGGGCGTATCTCGAAGCGACGATCAATCCGGCCACGGGTGGCTATTTTCTGCCCAAGGTGACGGTGAAGCTGTTCGGTGAGGATGACACCGGCGCACTGGTTCTTGGCAGCTATCTGCGCGATGCGTATCAGGAGGCTGAGGCGTTTTCCCAATTGCTCCAGCAACGGGTAAAAGGTGCAGGATTCTTCAAGACGCTGCTGTTGCGGCGCATGGGCAGTTCGATGGAAGCCGGTCGCCGCACCGTCGCCAAGCTGCTCGGTGAAGAGCCGGACACGCCGGATGATGAGGACGAGGATGACGCCGAAGAGGAGGTGCCGGCTCAAGTGGGAAGGCCACCGCAGGGTGTCAGCGATTTCAAGAATTTTACGGATGCGGAAATAGCATCATTACGCCGCTGCCTCGATCTGCTTAAACAAGGCGGCAATAACGATCCAAAGCTGGAAGCGCTGATCGGCTATCTGCGTGGCACCCATCCCGGTGTCAGTCGCAGTTGGCTCGATCTGGGCTGCATTTTGTTTTCGCAGTATTACGACACGGTGCGCTGGATCGGCGATGAAATGGCCAAACGTGCCGAGTTCGCGGGCATGGACATTGGCCTGTACGCTGGCAGCAATCGCTCTGGACTATGGCGTGACGGCAAGTTTCAGCGTTGTGACCGAAATGTGCTGAAAGACCGCGTTCGCGCGGGTGACCTCAAGCTCTTGCTCGGCACCGACGCCGCCTCGGAGGGGCTGAACCTCCAGCGCCTTGGTACGCTGATCAACATCGACTTACCGTGGAACCCGACCCGGCTCGAACAACGCAAGGGCCGCATTCAGCGTATCGGCCAGGCGCGTAACGAAATCTGGATCGCCAATCTGCGCTACCGTGGCTCGGTCGAGGATCGCGTCCATCAAGTGCTGGCCGACCGTCTCGAAGCCATCCACGGCCTGTTCGGCCAGATTCCCGATACGCTGGAAGATGTGTGGGTGCAGGTTGCGCTGAACGATGAGCAAGCAGCGAATCAGCTCATTGACCGGACGACGGCGACGCGGAATCCGTTTGATGCGAAATACAGCAAGGTGGAAGATGCCGATTGGGAAACCTGCGCGTCGGTGTTGAACGGGATGAGCATGAAGGAGTTGCTGTCGCGGGGGTGGTAGGTGACTGACCGCACGCCCTCTGACCGCTCCGTCACGGCGCTTGCATCAAACCCCGCAAGCCCCGCGCCGTCGCTACCGCATCGACGACTGAACCCCGCCAGAGCGCATGAAGCCGCGCACTGGCTTCGTGCCTTCGATTACCGCCGCACCTTCTGCCCCGCCGTCGCCGCACCACTGCGCAGGCCAGCGATAAAGCTGCTCACCCGCT
>CAIZLW010000074.1 GCA_903933915.1 uncultured beta proteobacterium
CCAAGTAGTTTTTCAGCCATGGCGTCAGCACGGCCCGCGCCGGCAGGCCGGCGACGCTCATGAAGGTGACGATGTTTTCCGGTTTTGCTTCGGCCAGAACACGCTTGAATGCAATATCGGCATCGCCTTCTTCGGTGACGGCGAATGGGGTGCCGATCTGCACCGCAGCCGCGCCCATTTGCAGCAGGGCGCGAACTTGCTCGTGAGTGTGGATGCCGCCGCCGGGAATCAGCGGGATCTTTTCGCTTTCCAGGCCCAGTCCGCGGAGCAGTTCCAGTATTTCGGCCAGCGCACGCTCGAAATCGAAGCGCGGGTCGCCGATTTCCTCGATCTTGGTCGCGCCGAGGTGGCCGCCGGCATAACGCGGATGCTCGATGACAATGGCGTCAGGCAGCCGCTGTTTGCGCAGCCACTTCTTGACGATGATGTTGACGCCACGCGCATCCGAAAGAATCGGGATCAGCGCCACTTCGGGAAAATCACGGGTCATTTCCGGCAAATCGATCGGCAGACCGGCGCCCATGACGATGGCGTGCGCACCGCTTTCGCAGGACTGCCGCACATAGGCAGCATGGGCAGCCACGGCTTTCATGATGTTGACTGCGATGGCGCCGCGTCCTGCCGCGATGTCTAGCGCCATGTGGATTTCGCGGTCGAGCGCGACCAGATTGATGCGATCCAGTGTGTCTCGGTCGTGGCAATCCACCGATTGCGCCAGCAGATCGGGATGGTGGTGGCGCAGGTCAACGCTGGACACCGTGCCTAGCGCACCGAGTGCGGCGACGTTTCCGGCCAGGCGATGTGCCGAGATGCCGACGCCCATGCCGCCCTGCACGATGGGCAGCAGACTACGTCCCTTCATCTGCCATTGAGGCAACGATGGCAGGTGCAATAAGCCGGTCTGCGCGGCAATCATCGTGGCGGCAATGTTCGATCCTGGATGGGTTTCGTCTGCCTGAATTTCAGCCGTAAGCAATGCAGTTCTCGCAGACGGTGCCGCGGACATCGCGTTTGAGGTGGGCGGCGCGCAGTTTGGTGAAGCTGTCCGAGTTCCAGGCTTCCATGAAGGACACCTTGTTCAGGTTGCCCATGGTCCAGTTGGTCGTTGCATCGAAGCAGCAGGCCGACAGGTTGCCTTCGGCGGTGACGTGCCCCTCGGTAAAGGCCGACCAGCAGGGCAGGGGTTCGCGCAAGGCACCGATGCGTCCCTGATTGCCGGCAGTCGGGCGGTAACCGAGTTGTTCCTCGCGTTGGGTGGCGAATGCGCCCATCGAATACAGCGGAAGCCAGTAATGCTGATCAACGTAAGGCAGCACCTTTTCGCGCAGCAGGGTTTCCATTTTTTTCTGCTGTTCGCCGTCGTAGCGGATCGATGAGGCGTAGAGGCCTGTTTTGTAACCGCCTGCAGCGCGGATTTCCCAAGCGCTGTGGACGTTGGCGAGGGCGCGATGGAACAGGCGGCCGGCGACGCCCATGACTTCTTCGAATTGTTCTTCGTCTGCGGCATTGACCGACCACTTCAGTGAATCGAGGCCCGCTTTCATGCACGCTTCCAGCGCTTCAGGAAAAGCCATCGAGGCATTGGAGGTCAGGAACACGTAGGGGAAGCCGAGTTCCTTTTTGGCATAGGTAATGCAATCCACCAGCAGGCGCGGATTCATGAACGATTCGCCGAGATAAAACATGCCGACTTCCTCGACCCCGGCTTCGCGCATTTCCCGGGTGATGCGCTTGAACAGCGCGAAATCCATATCCCATTTCGGCTGCACTTCGCGGGTGCGCAGCGCGCAGAAGCCGCAGCGGTAATTGCAGCGCGGGGAAATTTCGATTTTTACGCTTTTCGGTGCCGGCGGTTTGG
The DNA here is from genome assembly GCA_903933915.1 of uncultured beta proteobacterium. Lineage (GTDB taxonomy): Bacteria > Pseudomonadota > Gammaproteobacteria > Burkholderiales > SG8-41. The sequence goes on from CAIZLW010000074.1 coordinate 1,859, forward strand.
CGTGCAGGAATTCTGGCGGGATGCGGGTGATGTTGTCGATGCGTTCGGTAATGGTCATTGCGGCCTCTGGGTTACTGAATATTGGCGAATTGCAAAATGGAGCTATCCGCAGCGGATGCCGCCACGATGGGCGGCACGCTGCAGGGATGGGTGCTCCGGGCCGCCATGGACCCGGGTTGACCGGACTGAACGAATCGCGGCCAAGTTCAGCGCATTACCAGGACTGGTGTCGAGGTATTGGCCAGTACTTTCTGGGTTTCACTGCCGATGATGAGCTTGGACAGTCCGCTGCGCCCATGCGAGGCCATCACAACCAGATCGCAACCGTGTTTCTTGACGGCCCTGACGATGGCATCGGCCGGGAAATCGCTGGTGACGAAAAAGGATTGCGCCTTGACGCCAGCCGCAGCAGCCTCTTTTTTAACCACTTCGAGGTGTTTTTCCGCGATCTTGCGCACGCGAACTTCAAAATCCTTGGGCATCACGAAATTCGGCGGAATATAGTCGGCATAGACATTGAATTTGTACGCTGGGGCGACGTGGAATCCGGTGATTTTTGCTCCAGTCAGTTTGGCCAGGGCCACAGCTTTTTTGACGGCTTTTCGGGACAGTGCCGATCCGTCAATGGGAACCATGATGTTGCGGAACATGACTATTCTCCTTTGGTTGAGGTGCAGGGCGAATTTAGTCTTTTGGCCTGCCTGCGGGTTGATGTAGATCAAAACCCCTCGACGGGACCCTGACTATCCTTGCGCCGTGATCAATCTGGCAGGGAGCCCCCATGCAGTCGCAATCAACCTATAACTACACCGTGGTCCGGCAGTTCGCGATCATGACCGTTGTCTGGGGCATCGTCGGGATGCTCGTCGGCGTGCTGATCGCCGCGCAGCTGATCTGGCCCGAACTCAACCTCGCACCCTGGCTGTCCTACGGGCGCCTGCGGCCGCTGCATACCAACGCGGTCGTTTTCGCGTTTGGCGGATCAGCGCTGTTTGCAACCTCTTATTACGTGGTGCAGCGCACCTGTCACGCCCGCCTGTTCGGCGGGTGGCTTCCGGCGCTGACATTCTGGGGCTGGCAACTGGTCATCGTGCTCGCCGCGGTGACGCTGCCGCTGGGTATGACCAGCGGCAAGGAATACGCCGAACTGGAATGGCCTATAGACCTGCTGATTACCGTGGTCTGGGTATCGTATGCGATCGTGTTTTTCGGCACGGTGTTCAAGCGCAAGACGCCGCATATCTATGTCGCCAACTGGTTTTTCGGCGCGTTCATCCTGACGGTGGCGGTGCTGCACCTGGTGAACAGCGCGGCGATCCCGGTTTCGCTGACCAAGTCCTATTCGGCGTACGCCGGTGTGCAGGATGCGATGGTGCAGTGGTGGTACGGTCACAACGCGGTCGGCTTTTTCCTGACTGCCGGCTTCCTCGGCATGATGGATTACTTCATTCCGAAGCAGGCCGGCCGCCCCGTTTATTCCTACCGCCTGTCGGTGGTGCATTTCTGGGCGCTGATCTTCACCTACATGTGGGCGGGTCCGCACCATCTGCACTACACCGCGCTGCCGGACTGGGCGCAGTCGATCGGCATGATCTTCTCGCTGGTGCTGCTGGCGCCGTCCTGGGGTGGCATGATCAACGGCATCATGACGCTGTCCGGTGCATGGCACAAACTGCGCACCGACCCGATCCTCAAGTTCCTGGTGGTGTCGCTGTCGTTCTACGGCATGTCGACTTTTGAGGGGCCGATGATGTCGATCAAGACCGTCAACGCACTGTCGCACTACACCGACTGGACGGTCGGGCATGTGCATAGCGGCGCGCTCGGCTGGGTGGGCATGGTCACGGTGGGCAGCCTCTACTATCTGATCCCGCGCCTGTTCGGTCGCACTGAAATGCACAGCATGAAACTGGTGACCCTGCATTTCTGGGTGGCGACCATTTGCATCGTGCTCTATATCGCGGCGAGGTGGATTGCCGGCGTGATGCAGGGCCTGATGTGGCGTGCGGTGAATCCGGACGGCACGCTGACCTATGCCTTCGTCGAATCGGTCAAGGCCACTTATCCGTACTACATGGTGCGGCTGCTTGGCGGCACCCTGTATTTCTCCGGAATGCTGATCATGGCCTACAACGTGTTCAGAACCGTGGCGGGGCAGAAACCCACCGAGGCGGTCATACCCGCGGTTTCCGGGGCGCAGGCCTGATCATACAAGTATTTGAATATAAACGAATTTTAGAAATATCAGGAGAGTACATGGACACTTCGGGCCATGCGGTAATTGAAAGGAACATGGGGCTGATGATCGCGCTGATCATTGTCGCGATCAGCTTCGGCGGCCTTGTGGAAATTGTGCCGCTGTTCTTCCAGAAATCGACGACCGAGCCGGTTGCCGGCCTCAAGCCGTATGCGGCACTGCAACTCTCGGGCCGCGACGTCTACATCCGCGAGGGTTGCTATAACTGCCATTCGCAGATGATCCGTCCCTTCCGTGCCGAGACCGAGCGTTACGGTCACTACTCGGTCGCCGGTGAATTCGTCTATGACCATCCGTTCCAGTGGGGCAGCAAGCGCACCGGACCGGATCTGGCGCGTGTCGGCGGCCGTTACTCCGATGACTGGCATCGCGTACATCTGATGAATCCGCGCGACCTGGTGCCGGAGTCGAACATGCCGGCCTACGCGTGGCTGGCCACGTCGCCGGTGGATGCCGAAGGGGTGCCGGGCAAGATGCGCGCGCTGCGCAAGGTGGGTGTTCCCTACACCGATGAAGACATCGCCAAGGCGAGCGAAGCCGTAAAAGGCAAAACCGAACTGGATGCGTTGATTGCGTACCTGCAGGGCATGGGTACCGCGCTGCGCAATGTGAGGTAAGAGCATGGATATCAATCTGGTGCGTTCAATACTGACCGCGGTGATGTTCGCGGTGTTCATGGGCATCGTGCTGTGGGCTTGGAGCAGTCGGCGCAAGTCTGACTTCGAGGCGGCGGCAAGGTTGCCGCTGGATGATGATCAGGCAGAGCAGGAAATGGCGAGGAATAACGGAAGCAAGGGGAGAGCACAATAATGAGCGATTTTGTTCACGACGGCTGGAGTCTCTACATCGCCATCATCACGCTGGCCAGCCTGGTTGCCTGCGCTGTCCTGCTGAAGATGATGTCGACGCGCAAACTGGCGCCGGGCGAGAAACCGGGGACGACCGGGCATATCTGGGACGAAGATCTGCAGGAGTGGCACAACCCGATGCCGAGCTGGTGGATGTGGCTGTTCTACATCACCATCGTGTTTGCGCTGGTTTACCTGATTCTTTATCCCGGACTGGGTTCGTACAAGGGTTCGCTGGGCTGGACTTCGACCGGCCAGTACCAGGATGAACAGAAACAGGCCGCGGCGACGTACGGACCGGTTATCGACAAGTATCTGAAGCAGGATGTCGTCAAGGTCGCGGCGGATCCGGCTGCGCGCGAAATCGGGCAGCGGCTGTTCCTCAATTATTGCGCGCAGTGCCATGGTTCGGATGCCGGTGGGTCCAAGGGCTACCCCAATCTGCGCGACAGTGACTGGCTGTACGGCGGCACGCCGGAGATGATCAAGACAACGCTGCTCAATGGCCGCAATGGCGTGATGCCACCGATGGGTGCCGCGGTCGGCGGATCGGAAGATGTGCGCGATGTCGCCCATTACGTTCTGTCGCTCTCCGGTCGCACGCATGACAGCCTGCGCGCACAGCGCGGCAAACCCAAGTTCGCTGCAAACTGCGTCGCTTGTCATGGCGCCGACGGCAAGGGCAACCAGCAGATCGGCGCGCCCAACCTGACGGATGACATCTGGCTGTATGGCGGGACCGAGGCGGTGATTTCCGAAACCATCGTCAAGGGCCGGATGAACCAGATGCCAGCGCACAAGGACTTTCTGGACGAGGGCAAAATCCACCTGCTGTCCGCCTACGTGCTGGGCCTGTCCGGACAAGTTGCAAAATAAAGTGCGTGCGCCGGATCGATTGGTCGGGCCGGTGCCGGCAGTGGATGAACAGGAGACCTCCTTATACGAGGTCCGCCAGAAGATCTACGCGCGCGCCGTCAGCGGCTGGTTTGCCCGCTGGCGGATCGCATTGGTCATCGCCACCCAACTGGTCTTTTACTGTTCCCCCTGGCTGACCTGGAACGACCGTCAGGCCGTTCTGTTTGATCTCGTTTCGCGCAAGTTCTACATCTTCGGCCTGGTGTTCTGGCCGCAGGATTTCATTTTCCTGACGGCACTGCTGATCATCTCGGCGTATTCGCTATTCCTGTTTACCGCGGTCGCCGGGCGGCTGTGGTGCGGCTATGCCTGCCCGCAGACGGTCTACACCGAGATGTTCATGTGGATCGAGCGCAAGATCGAAGGCGATCGCGTACAGCGGATGCGCCTTGACCAATCGGATCTCGGTGTGCGCAAGGTCGGATTGAAGGTATTCAAACACGGCGTATGGATTGCTGTTGCCTTGTGGACCGGATTCACCTTTGTCGGTTACTTCACACCGGTCAAGACGCTGGCGGCTTCGTTTTTGCCGTGGGCTCTTGGGCCGTGGGAAACCTTCTGGATTTTTTTCTACGGTTTTGCCACCTACGGCAACGCCGGCTGGATGCGTGAGCAGGTGTGCAAGTACATGTGCCCTTATGCGCGCTTCCAGAGCGTGATGTTCGATCCCGACACCCTGGTTATTACCTATGATGCCAAACGCGGTGATCCGCGGGGCGCTCGCGGCCGCAAGGCGGATCCCAAGGTAATGGGGCTGGGTGACTGCGTGGACTGCAACATCTGCGTCCAGGTGTGCCCTACCGGCATCGATATCCGTGACGGCCTGCAATACGAATGCATAGGCTGCGCCGCCTGCATTGACGGCTGCGATCAGGTGATGGACAAGATGGGCTACTCCCGCGGGCTGATCCGCTATTCGACCGAGAACGCGGTCAAGGGTAAATACGCCGATCGGGAAATCAAGCGTCATGTTATGCGGCCGCGCGTGTTGATTTACAGCGGATTGCTGGTGCTGGTCGTGATTGCGTTTTTCGGCGGATTGCTGCTGCGTAGCCCGCTCAAGGTCGACGTCATTCGTGATCGTGGCGCATTGGTGCGCGACGCGGCAGGCGGGCAGATCGAGAATGTGTACCGCTTGCAGTTCATCAATACCGACGAACAAATGCATCGTTACGAGTTGTCTGTCAGCGGTTTGCCGGGTCTGGAATTGGTGGTGCAGCAGCCGCTTGAGGTGCCGCCGGCGACGACACAGATGGTTCCGGTCGCCGTGCACATAGACCCGACAGGCCTGGCATCGGGATCGCACCCCATCGTGTTTCACATCAAGGAAATTGATCGTCCGGGGGTCAGGGCTGATGAGAAGTCCCGATTTTTCGTTCGTTGAGGAGAAGTAATGCAAATGACAGGAAAAGATATCGGACCCTGGTACCGTGAACCCTGGCCGTGGTTGCTGATGGCGGGCCCCGCGGCAGTGGTCGTGGCCGGATTTGCCACGCTCTGGCTGGCTGTGAGTAGCAACGACGGGCTGGTCGCCGACGATTATTACAAACAGGGTCTGGCCATCAACCAGACGCTGCAGCGCGAAGCGCTGGCGGCGAAGCAGGGTTTTCACGCCACTGCACAGTTTGCCGACGAGGGCCGTCGCATCAGCGTGCAGCTTGAGGCAGGACCGGACACGCGCCTGCCTGACACACTGCAGATGCGCGTCGTGCATCCGACGCGTGCGGGGCGGGATGGCCTGGTGCTGTTGCGCAAGACCGCGGCGGGCAGTTATGAGGGCGTCGGTCCGGCACTGACCGATGCGCGGTGGGTGCTGATCCTGCAGGATCAGCAATCGACCTGGAGGCTGGACGGCGCCATGGCGGCGTCGCATCAGGGAGCAGTCAGTCTGTCCCCGGCAAGTTCAAAATAGGAGAAACCCGATGGCCTGGAAGCTTCTGTTTGGTTCGGATGTGGGATTGTTCAGCCTGTTCACGATCGTGGTGGTCATCGTGATCGGGGTGGTTTTTTATGCGTTTGTCCGCCGGAAAATGGCCGAAGAAGAAAACGGCCAGCCTCGCGCCTGACGCGCAGTGCAAGCGATATCGCAAGGAGGAGGGAAGCTATGGGCAAACCGCTGATGTGGATACTGTGGCCGTCGTTTATCGTCGGCGGCATTGCGGAAGGGGTGTTTTTCACCCTGATTGACCCGCAGGAACTGTATTTGTTCGGAGAGCCTGTGCACTGGTCGAGGACGGCGGTTTATTCGGTCGGCTTTTTCCTGTTCTGGATCGTTGCGGCGGCATCAAGCGCATTTACCTGCTTTTTGCAGCGCCCGGCTGCCGAAATCAACAAGCCTGATTGAGGCACTGTGGAGGTATGGTCCTCCGCATGGCTAAAATCCGGGCGGAGGCCATACATGATGCGAATGACGTTATCGGTTTTTCACACTCTCGCCATCGCTGCCTTGTGCGGCATTGCCGGGGCGGTTGGCGCGCAGTCACCGGCAGATGCGGGGCGCGGTCGCGGACTGTACGAGAATCACTGCACAGTCTGCCATACCGCGAAAGTGCACAGCAGGGTGAATCGTCTGTCGATGAGTCAGGCTGAACTCAGGGACATTGTTGACCGGTGGCAGCGCGAAGAGAAGTTGCGCTGGTCTGCACAGGATATCTCGGACGTGGTGGAGTATCTCAACCGAACGCGCTATGGCTATGGCGCTGCCGTTCGGTAGGGGGTAGGGCGGTCCCGTCCGCCTGGTAATCAGGAACGGCAGCTGTGGTGGCTGACCAGTTCCCGCAGGTTGTCCAGGCTGAGGATGCGCAGGTGCTTGTTCTGCACCGCAATCACCCCTTGCGCCTGGAAGTGCGACAGCGTGCGGCTGACGGTTTCCAGCTTCAGGCCCAGATAGCTGCCGATTTCCTCGCGCGTCATGCGCAGATGGAACTCCGTGGCCGAGTAGCCGCGCGCGGCAAAACGCTGGGACAGGTTGAGCAGGAAAGCGGCGAGGCGCTCTTCCGCGCGCATGCTGCCCAGCAGCAGCATGACCCCGTAATCACGGGCGATTTCGCGGCTCATGATGCGATGAAAGTGCTGCTGCAGCGAAGGTATGTTGCGTGACAGCTCTTCAAGGTCTTTCAGCGGGATTTCACAGACTTCGCTGTCCTCCAGCGCCACTGCATCGCACAAATGATGGTTGGTGCCGATGGCGTCCAGCCCCATCAAATCGCCCATCATGTGAAAACCGGCAACCTGCTCACGGCCATCTTCATGGAGCACGCAGCTTTTCATGAAACCCGAGCGTATCGCGTAGAGCGAGTGCAGTGATGCGCCGGATCGGAACAGATAGTCGCCCCGTTTGACGGTGCGACGACGCTCGATCATCTCATCTACCGATTTCAGCTCGTTCGAGGACAGCCCCGCCGGCAGGCAAAGCTCCTGCAGGCTGCAGGAGGAGCAGGCGGTTTTGAGCTTGTTGACTTCGACGATGCGCAGGGTGGTAGCCATGCTGGTGAGCGAAATCGGGATATTGGAAATGTTTAATCGAGGCCATCATCTTACCCCCGTTTTGATCTGCGTCAAACTCCCGCGGGCCGCTGGTTGTCACAATGACGACCAGACTGTGAAACCGAATCCCCAAAATGAATAGCGCACTGGCTGTCCCTGTTGCACTGCCCATGGAGGTTGATCTCGACCTGATCCGGCGTATGGACCGTAACGGTCCGCGCTACACCTCGTATCCCACCGCGGATCGTTTTGTCGAGGCTTTCGACGCTGAAACCTATCAATCCTGGGTCGCGCGCCGCAATATCGGCGGCATACGCCGGGCGCTGTCGATTTATATCCACTTGCCATTCTGCAGCACGGTCTGCTTCTACTGCGCCTGCAACAAGGTGGTCACCAAAGACCGCAGCAAGGGCGAAAAGTATCTGCAGTATTTGTACCGCGAAATCGACATGCAGGGGCCTCTGTTCAAGGATGACCGCATGGTTGAACAGATGCACTGGGGCGGCGGCACGCCGACGTTTTTCAGCATGGAGCAGCTGTCGGCTTTGTGCGATTACCTCAAGCGTCATTTTCAGATGTCGCGCGATGGCGAGTACTCGATCGAACTGGATCCACGCACCATCGAGGCCTCGCAGATGCAGGCGCTGCGCGACATGGGTTTCAACCGGGTCAGTCTGGGCGTCCAGGACTTTGATGCGGACGTGCAGCGCGCGGTCAACCGCATCCAGAGCGAGGAGCAGACGCTGGCGGTAATGGACGCGGCACGCACCGCTGGGTTTGCATCGATCAATGTCGATCTCATTTACGGCCTGCCGAAACAAAGCCTGATCACCTTCAACCGCACGCTGGGACGGGTGATCTCCTCGTCGCCCGACCGCATCGCTATCTACAACTACGCCCATCTGCCGACGCGTTTCAAGCCACAGCGGCGCATCGCTGACGCCGAGCTGCCGACACCGGATGTCAAACTGAAACTGCTCGGGCTGGCTGCGCAGCGGCTGCATGAAGCGGGTTACGTCTACATCGGCATGGATCATTTCGCCAAGCCCGACGACTCCCTGGCCGTTGCCCAGCGTCACGGCCACCTGCACCGCAATTTCCAGGGCTATTCCACCCATGCCGAGTGCGACCTGATCGGTCTGGGGGTGTCTGCCATCGGCGCCGTCGGGCCGACCTACAGCCAGAATCACCGTCACCTCGAAACATACTACGACGCGATCGACCGCGGGCTGCTGCCGGTGGCGCGTGGTCTCGAGCTTTCAGCGGATGATCTGGTCCGCCGCACGGTCATTCAGGCTTTGTCCTGCCAGTTCAAACTGTCAAAACGTTCCATCGAGATCGCCTATCTGATCGACTTCGAGCATTATTTTCAGGATGAACTGATCGATCTGCAGCAGATGGTTGCCGACGGGCTGGTGCAACTGGATGACGAGTGGATTGTCGTCACGCCGCGGGGCCGCATGCTGATCCGCAACGTTTGCATGGTGTTTGACAAGTATCTCCGCCGCGAACGTGAGACCATGCGTTATTCGCGGGTGATCTAGGAGTTCTTCGTTGGACGGCTGGCTGCAGACCATGGCGTTCACCGCTTTTATGGCGGGCCTGCTCGGTGGCGCGCATTGCGCAGCCATGTGCGGCGGCATTGTCAGCCTGACCTGCGCCCCCGGCACTGACGGCAAGCCGCGCAGTTCTTCCTATCCAATGGCCTATAACCTCGGCCGCATCGCCAGCTATATCCTTGCCGGTGCGCTTGCCGGTACGCTGGGGCAGGCCGGCATGGCGTTGCGCGGCGGCGCGCTTGCCCAGCATCTGCTGATGTTTCTGATGGGTGCGGCGCTGATTGTTGTCGCGCTGAATGTTGCCGGCGTGCGTCCGGTCACGCGCGGCATTGAAGCCGCAGGCAGTGTGCTGTGGCGCCAGGTGCAGCCGGTTTCACGCTATTTTCTGCCGGTCACCACGCCCTGGCAGGCGCTGGGGCTGGGCGCGCTCTGGGGCTGGCTGCCCTGCGGCATGGTGTATGCGGTATTGCTGACGGCACTGGCCTCCGGCAATGCTGCAGAAGGCGCTGCCATTCTTGCTGCATTCGGTTTGGGCACGCTGCCCAATCTGCTGCTCATCGGCTCGGCTGTCGGCCATACGCGCCGCTGGATGCAGATCGCGTGGGTGCGTTATCCGGCAAGCGCGCTGATTGCAGTAGTGGGGATTTACGGCATGCTGCATGTGCTGCAACCTGCCGCGCAACAGCCCGACAGCCTGCTGTGCCGGATGGCTCCGGGGCTGGCTGAACTGTTGCGCTGACCGGTCCGGCGACGCAGCCGGTGCGTCGCCGTTATTGTGGCGCCGCGATATTCTAGCGGATCACGCCACAGGCGACGCGGCCGCCTGAATTGCCGGTCGGGTCGGTTTCGAGATCGTCCGCAGCGGCATGCACCACCACTGCGCGACCGATGATGCCGTCAGGCGTGCTGTCGCTGACGGAAATGCCGCCCACGACAAAACTGAACTTGGCGATGCCTTTGTCGTTGAAGGTGATGTTGCCCAGATCGCCGGCATGACGCTGGGGTTCGTACGGGCCGCCATGTTTGTGTTTGCCCGGGTTGAAGTGTGCGCCTGCGCTCATCGCCTGCGTATCGCTGCAGTCGCCCTTGTCATGGATGTGGATGCCCTTGGGGCCCTGGCTGTGACCGCTGATTTCACCGCTCACGCGCACGATGTCGGCCCCGGCCTGGGTGAAGGTCACGGTGCCCCGGACCTGGCTGCCGCTGCGCGGCTCCAGCGTCGCCGTGCCGACGGCGTCCAGTTGGGGCGTGCTTGCGCAGCCAGAGGCCAGCGCGAAAAGGGCTACGGTGATGACGGTGTGCTTCATGGGTGATCTCCTTTGGTGTGCCGCGATACTGCGGCAAGGTGATTACAACTTATTGATTTTATTTAATTATTTTATTGAAAATTAACAACGAACCTGCTGCTTGCAGAACTGTGCGAGGGCGCTGACGGTGGTTTTTCCGGCGACGCGTTGCTGCGCGCGCCCGCCACCGTGCTCCAAGGATAAACGCATTTCATACTTGCTGAAAAAAGTATTGAACAGTTCGCCGCCCAGTGTGCCGGTCGCGAACAGGGCGTCGCTGCTGCGGTCATGCTCCAGCAGGATCGCGCACAAGGGCTGCGGCGCCGGACCGCCCATGACTTTTGCGCCGGCCGCAGGATCATATTCGCTGTGTTCAGAGCAGCAATGGATCATGTTCGGCCGGCTTGCACGGGCGGTGGACTGGCTGCGGTAACTGATGAAGCTGATCTGCCGTGTCGGATAAGTCAGTTGATGCGAGCAGATCGCCGAATAGGCGACGATGGCACGCTGGGCGCCGACACCGCCAGGCCATTGATAGGCTGCACCATCCCCGGTTTTCAGGGCCACGTTCTGCGGGGTCGGTTTGCCCAGATTGAGCAGGAAGCAGGGCGTGGCTTCAAACGGGTAGTGGAAGACATAGTTCTCGCCGACCGCCAGTTGCGCGGCCCGCAACGGTTGGCCGGTGCTGTCCGTCAACTGTACTTTTCCATACAGCCGCGGTTTGGCATCAGCCGCTGCCAAAGCGTCATCACTGAAACTGACGGCAGTGGCGGCGCAGGATGTGGCACAGAGGCGGATGAAGTCGCGACGTTCCATCGTTGGCGCCTATTTTTGGGGTGCAATCCCGGCCTGTCAAATGCGATTGTCACCGGCTTGGGCAATGAAAAAGCCCCGGTTTTCCGGGGCTTTTGCTGCCGGTCCTGCAATGCAGGGCCGGAATGACTATGAAGATCTTCAGAATTTGTAGTTCACGGCGACAGCAAAGAAGTGGACCTCCTGTTTCGGTTCGGCATTGACTCTGGTGCCGTCTGAATAGGTCCAGCGGTTCCAGGTCCAGTCATCGGTGTTGAAGCGGTCATAGATGTAAGTCCCGCGCAGCGTCACGTTCTTTTTGACCGTGTAATTCGCGTAGAACTTTGCACGGGTCAACTTGGTCGCCACGTCCGGAATGACGTCAGCCGCGGCGCCGGCCAGCGCCTGCTGGCGATTTTCCTCGGTAATGTCCTGCTGGCTGAAATCAACGCCGACATCAAGCCAGGTGTACGGTTTGCCGCGCACGCCCAGACCGAATGCGTCGCCGACGTTACGGATATTCACGACGTAGGGGTTCGCAAGACCGCGCTGCAGTTGTTCGTAAGTCAGATCGTCGCGGGAAACCCAGGCTGCGCCCTGCCATTTGTCATTCAGCGCATAGGAGGCATCAATGGCATAAGTGCGTGCGGTGCCGGATTGCGGACCGAGCGTACTGTTGGCGCGCTGGGTGTAGTCATCACGGGAGTCGTCGATGCGGAACTGCAGCGACAGCGGATCAGCGACCTGCCAGTTTGCCGTCATGCGCATTTTCTGGCGCACACGGTCGGCCAAGTGGATCGGCGCGATCAGATTGCTGCCGGGGGTACCGTTGAGATTGGTGGTGGTGATGAAGGGGGTGCCGTCGCGGACGCTGTAAAGGTAGCCAACGGCGCCGGTCAGGGTTTCGGAAATCGAACGCCGCAGTTCGGCGCGGTACGTGGTCTCATCGGTTTTGGCGCGGTAACTGACGATGCGTACCGGGCTGGTGTTGCGGCGCTTCTCTTCGTAATCCACGCCGCCGATCAGCCGCAGATTGTCAGGCAATGCATAGCTGGCTTCCGCTTTACCTGCCGTCGTGCGGATGGAACGCGGTTCGTTGTTGCCGTCGGTAAGGGTTCCGGCGGCGACATATTGCGCAATGGCAGTCTTGTCGTCGCGGTCGTCGTAAAGCAGGTTGCCTATCAGCGTCAGCTTGGGCAGAGGGCGGGCCGAGATGCCCGCCTGCAGCAGGGTCGTCTGGACTTTTCCGCCAAGATCACCGCGGGTGTTCAGGTTCGGAGCGGCCATGAACGCATCGTTCTGAGTCTGCTTGGTGTAGGCGGCCTTGAAATTGCCGCGTGTCGTTGCCGAGAAGTTGTAGCCGCCCGCCAGGTGGAGCTGGTGCGACTGGCTGCCCGGCGGCAAGGCCATCTGCGTGAACAGCGCGCTGTTGGGGATGCTGAGGAAGGCATTGTGGTTGTCAAACATGGTGCCGTAATAGCCGCCGGTGAGTTGCAGCTTCTCTCCGGTGTATCCCAGAATCATGTCAAGCTGGCGCGTGGTCTGGTTGATGGGTTCGGTGAGGAAGTTGATTGGTGCGCCGCCCTGTCCCCACTGCCGTGAACCGTCTTTTTCCTCGTTGCGGAAGCGCATCTGAAAGTCCAGGCCGCCGTTCATGATTTTGCTGAGACCGAGTGTGATGGTTTCCCGTATGGTTTCAAGATCGACATTGCGTAGTGCAACGCCGTTTACGGTCTGCACCGCTGTACCGATGCCGTTAAGTCCGGTGTTGACGGAATACGGGTTGAAGCGCGGGGTTTCGTCATACTCGAGGAAGTAGCCCCAGTCGCCCTGGCGGTTGTGCTCGAAGCGCAGTTGCTGGGTATCGCGCCCCAGGTTGCTGCCGCTGAGCGACATCCAGGTGCCGGTCTCGTCATCGCGCTGAATCAGGGTGCCGCCGAGCAGACCATAGCCCTTGTCCTGGTTGAAGCCGTTGTACTGGCCGAAACGCCTGCCGTCGTTGTCTGCGTAACCGACGCCGAATTCGATGTTGCTCTGGGGTGTGGTCAAGGCCTTGACATCATCGCCTTCTGCCGCCCACACCGGACTGCAGGCGGCCGCGACGGCGGCCGCCATTACGGTGATCCTCAAGGCCAAGCGTGCATGTGTTTTCATGATGGCTCCCTGTGGTCGATCAACGGCGCAGCGAACGTCCGCCGCTGGCGCTGGTCGGATTGTTCGTGCCATGAATATTGGTGTGGCAGTTCACGCAGCCGCGTGCCACCAGGTTGGCTGACGAGGTGCTGGTGCCGGGGGTCGTGAATATCCCGGGACCACCACGATGACCGGTGGGCTCATGACATTCCTGACACAGGAACGGCGGCCGCGCCTTCAGCAGGTTCGGAGTCGTGGTGCCGTGCGGGTTGTGGCAGATCGAACAATCTTCCTGTACCGGCTGATGGCTGCGCACGAACGGGCCGCGCTTTTCCATGTGGCAGGTGTAGCAAGTCTCATTGACGCTGTCCCGAACCATGTTTTTGGTGCCTGCCGAACCATGCGGGTTGTGGCAGTCGGAGCAGGTCATTTTGCCTTCAGGAATCGGGTGGCGTGATGGCCGCTGGTTCTGTGCGCGCTGCTCTTTGTGGCAGGTGTAGCAGACCTGGGCCTGATCGCGCTTGTCGCGCACCTTGTCATGTGCGGTATGGATCTGGTGGCACGACGTGCAGGTAGTGTCGCGGCTGGCATGGAGGCTGGTTTCCCAGTGCGTGCGTTTGCCGCCCTGGTGGCAGGTCAGGCAGGCGGCGTTGCGGTCGGCTGCCGGGGTATCGGTTTTTTTGCCGGCCACGCCGAAATACACATCGACCTGTTTCGCGTCCTGTCGCGGCGGCGGCAGACCGTAAGTGATCGTGGGTTTCGGCCGTTCCTTGGCGTCTGCCGGTCGGTTGATATGGGTTTCGCTGGCACCGTGGCAACTGGTGCAGGTGGGCGTGCGCTTGTCGGCGACGGTGCCGTGTTTGGTCTGGCCGATGGCCAGCACCGGGTACTCGTCATCTACGCCGTGGCAGCGGGTGCAGACGGCGTCGCCCTTGAGGGCGAGATCCTTGCGCGGGGCTTTTGCGGCATCCTGCGCCAACGCCGGCTGTGCCATGGCAAACAGACACAATGCGGCGGTCACGCTGCGCATCAGGATAAGAAATGGTTGTGTTTTATTCATCTGCCGTTCTCCCTTTGTCCTGATGTGCGACTTTGCGCTTTATTTTTTCTTTTCGAGCTTCGCGGCTTTCAGTTCCTGCGGCGTGATGCCGTCGGGTTCTTTGTGCGCGATGCCGAAGTGACACTCGATGCAGGTCATGCCTTCTTTTTGCGCTTTGGCATGGCGGTTGCGGGCTTTTTCGGATTGCAGTTCGCTGCTCATGGATTCGCGCTTGTGGCAGTTGCGGCATTCCAGTGAGTCGGTTTCCAGCATGCGATCCCACACGCGGTGGGCGAGCATGGTGCGATGCGCTTCAAACTTTTCCTTGGTATCGATGGTGCCGCGGAAATGCCCCCATAACTCCAGGGATGCCCGGATCTTGCGGGCGATTAGCGGTATTGGTTCGCGCGGCACATGGCAGTCGGAGCAGATGACGTGAACGCCGGTGCGGTTGACGTCGTGGATCGTGCCCTTGAACTCGGCATAGACGTTGTCCTTCATTTCATGACAACCGATGCAGAAGTCCTGGGTGTTGGTATAAGCCATTGCGGCGGCGCCGACGGTCATCAGGATGCCGGCGCCGAGCAGCGCGATCACCAGCACGCCTGCAGTCAAAGTGACCCGGGAACAGGTCCGGCAGCGGTTCTGCAGATTGGTCCACCATTTGCCGATCATTTTTGTTCTTTCCGGGTTGTTGTTGCTTTTATTGTGTGTTGTGGTTAGCGACTCAGGATCCAGTCGACAACGTTGCGGATTTCCTTGGCATCCTTGGATTTCAGCGCATCGTGGGTTTCTTCAACACCATCCACCTTGATTTTGGGGTTGGTGGTGACGTGTTTGGTGACCTTGTCCACGGCGTCGGACTTGCCCTTGTATTTCGCAGCGGTTTCCTTGAAGGACGGGCCGTCTTTTTTCTTGTCGACGGCATGGCATTTCAGGCAGCCGCTTTTTTTGGCCAGGGCTTCCGCAGCACTTGCATCGACATCGGCTGCGTGCGCGGCGCCGAGCGTGAGCATCGTGCCGGCGGCGATAAGCAGAATTCGGGTGATCATGTCAGAAGTTCTCCGGGTGTTTAAGGAAGTCACAGTTTGGTCTTGAGCATGCTTGCAGTGGGCAGTTTTGCAGCAGGCTGAATATTCGCAGGTGTGCGCTGCAAAAAAAGGCGCCGGCCGGAGCTGGATCTGACTTTCTGCTTTTCATACGCATCACTGCACGCATTGTTGTTGCTCATTGTTGTTATTTTCGTCTGTGCAGAGTAACAGCCGCAGTCCGCTGTATTCATTGATATAGATCAAAACGCCGGGGGGGTAACGGCCGGCCGGTCTGGAATAAAACGGGCACTGCAGCGTATCGCTATCGCCAACCATTCTGGTGCACGGGTGTTTGATCTTGGTCAAGTTGCCGGGTGCAGGCGAGAAGATACTGAGGCCTTGATCGCTTTCTCAGGAGACTCCCCGCGTGTGTGCTGCAGCAGTCCAGGTTTTACAGGCTCTTTCCGCATCCAGCCTCTTCGCAGGGCTGGACCCCGCCGCTTTGGGACGTCTGGCCGGGAGCACCGAACTGCGGGATTTTTCCGGCGGCGCCGTAATTTGCCGGGAGGGTCAGCCCGGCACCGGGCTGCACCTGGTGACCCGTGGGCAGGTCAAATTATTGCTTCAGGCCGGCAACGGCCACGAAAAAGTCTTTGATCTGATCGGTCCGGGCGCCTGTTTCGGGGAGCCTTCGCTATATACCGATCAGCCGCATCAGATTACCGCTGCGGCGATTGTGGATACGCAGTTATTGCACGTTCCGCGCGCCGATCTGCTGAGCACCTTGCAGGAGACACCTGAACTGGCGTTGCGGGTGATCAAAGGGTTGGCGTCGAAGATTTACCGCTGCACCCACGACCTGAAGAGTTACATGCTGATGTCGGGTACGCAGCGCGTGATCTGCTATCTGCTGTACGAGGTGCCACTGCAGCAGGAAGGGCCTGCGGAAGTTGCGGTCACGCTGCCGGTGCGCAAGGGACTCATTGCCCCAAGGCTTGCCTCAAGGCTGAACCTGACCCAGGAGCACTTTTCGCGCATCCTGCACGAGTTGGCCGTCGCCGCCCTGATCAAGGTCGAGGGGCAACGGGTTCACATTCGTGATCTGTCGCGGCTGCGCGCTGCCGCGATGTCGTGACGGGCTGATTCCGGCGTTACGTTACCTGAAGCGCCAGGTCACGCCCATCGTGATCTGGGTCGTTTGCGCATCGCCATCGCGGTTGTTGCGAATAACGCCCAGCGCGAAATCGAGATCCTTGCTTGGCGAATAGATGGCGCCGAGTTCCACATAGCCCATCCAGTCTTTTGCAGCTCGGTCAGGATTGGTCATGGCGCCGGTATCCAGCGCCAGCTTCCAGCCTTCCGCCACATCCCACACCGGGGCGACGGACAGGCGATATTGCGTGCGCCGCGCGCCGGCGTTGAGCGTGTCGTCGGCGTAGTTGGCACGATCGACCTGCAGATTGGCGAGGAAAGCGCCAAAGCCGGTTTCCTGGGTCATCAGCAGGCCCAGTCCATAGGAGGTTTTTCCGATACCGAGCCCGCGCGCTTCCTTGCTGTCCGAAACACCCATGCTGACCTCGGGCTTGAGCGCGAAACTCAGCTTGCTGGCCGCGTCGTCATAAAAGCGCCACTTGGCGCCGATGACCGGGTTGCTCCATCCGGATTCCGTGGCCGCCGGTGCATCCGGGGCGATCTTCATGCGAGTGCCACCGACGTACATGTCAAGCGCATCCGTAATGCCACGGGTGTAAACCAGCGGCACTTCGTGGGTGATGGTGCGGCCGCCCGGGGCTTTGTCGCTGCTGCGGTTGTAGGCCGCTTCAATCTGGTTGCCGCCTTCACCCTGGGTGCCGGTGTCATCGGTGATCAGCGGTTGAAAAGCGAGAGCCGTTGCCGGCATGGCGGCGAAGAGCACGATTAATTGTTTCCAGAAACTGCGCATGTTTACCTCGTTGAAACGATTGCGGAACGAATGACATACGTATTGTAACGCTTCAGGATTTGCAAACTTCAGACCGGAATTCACCGGATTACGCAATTCATCATGAGTCCGGGAGGCTCTTTCATAAAAATCTTCTGCGACGCCTATCCGCAGAGGACTGTAGGTGTTTCTATTTCAGCGCGGCCACCACTTCCGCCATGGCCTGATGAACGCTGATGCCATTGGAAGGGTGCGGAATCGTGTCGGTGGTGACGACGCGGGCGGTGCCGGCTGCGAGCAGCGCGGCATGGGCGTCGCCCGAAAAGACCGCGTGCACGCCGACGCAGACTGGCGCGTTTAAACCCTGCGCCATCACATGCCGGACCGCGGCAACCATTGTGCGTCCCGTGGAAATGATGTCGTCCACCAGCACCGGTGTGCGGCCGCGCAGGGCTGCAGGGTCGGGAATGCTGACCGAGACGTCGCGGTCGCCGCGGCGGATTTTTTCGAGCACGACATGCGGCGCGCCGGCGATGGCGGCAACGGCCGACACCCATTGCTCGCTTTCGGCATCCGGACCGATCAGCACGGGGGCTTCAACGTTGGCCTTGATCCACGCCGCGAGCAGCGGCGCGGCCGGGATCACGGTGCTCGGCACCGAATAGATCTGATCCAGCGAGTGCCAGCGATGCAGATGCGGATCGACGGTGACCAGCCAGTCGATGTGCTGCGACAGCAGTTTGGCGAACAATGCCGAAGTCACCGCTTCGCCGTCCTGAAAGCGTTTGTCCTGGCGCATGTAGCCAAGATACGGTGCAGCGACGCCGACGCGGGTGGCGCCGAGCTCGCGCGCGGTGGCGGCGGCAAACAACAGGGACAGCGCCTTGTCATCGGGTTGATGCAGGCTGCACGCCAGAATGACCTGGCGTCCGCGCACCGTGCTGTCGAAGCGCAGATAGGTTTCACCGTCGGGGAAGCGGCGCATCGCCAATGCGCCGGTTTCAGCGCCGGGGTTTGCTGCCAGCGCTGCGGACAGCGCCTCGTTGCCGGGCAGCGCGAAAACGATGGTGTCTGCCGATGCGCTCATTGGCCGTTGGCGATGGCGACAATTGGCGGTTGCGCGTACAGGTAAGCCAGCGCGTAGGCCAGCTCGCCCGGCGTCTCTGCGTGCAGCGTGAACAGGGGCTGTCCGCGTTCGACGCGGGTGCCGACGGGCGCGTGCAGATAAAGTCCGGAGGCCGGTGACTGCGGCGCGCCGGCCAGTTTGGCCACGCGCGCGAGACGGCGGTTGTCGATGCTGATCACCGGGCCGGCTGTTGCCGCGGTAACCACATGCGTATGTGCCGCTGTTGGCGGCACGCGCATGCCGCCCTGTGCTTCGCAGATCGCCTGGAATTTTCGCCACGCCTGTCCGTCGTCAAGCAGGGCCCGCGCTGTCGCAATCCCGGTTTCCGGTGCGACGCCGTTGGCCATTTCAAAAATGCGGCCGGCCAGCGCCACTGCACGTTCGCGCAGATCCTGCGGTGCATCCGCTTCATTGCGCAGCACGGCGAGCACGTCGCGCGCTTCCAGCGCCGGGCCGATGCCGCGGCCGACCGGCTGGCTGCCGTCGGTAATCAGCACGCTGATCTGCAGGCCGACGGTTTGGCCGATTTTCACCATCGCGGTTTCCAGCGATTTTGCCGATTCAATACTGCGGATTTTCGCGGTCGGGCCGACCGGCATGTCGATCACTACATGCGTCGCGCCAGCGGCGGCTTTTTTCGACAGGATCGACGCGATCATCTGGCCCTCGCTGTCGATATCCAGCGGCCGTTCGACGCGGATCAGGATGTCGTCAGCCGGGCTCAATTGCACGGCGCCGCCCCAGACGATGCAACCGCCGACTTGTTCGACGACACGGCGCATCGACTTGACGTCGAGTGCGACCGGGGCGAGGGTTTCCATGGTATCGGCGGTGCCGGCGGGCGAAGTGATTGCGCGTGACGATGTCTTGGGCATGGTCAGCCCCGCGGCGACGACGATGGACACCACCAGTGGTGTGGTGCGGTTGCCGGGCAGGCCGCCGACCGAATGCTTGTCGACGATCAACGGGAGGCCCCACGACAGGCGTTCGCCGACGGCGATCATCGCGCGAGTCAGCGCGCCGGTTTCAGCAGTGTTCAGCCGGTCGCCGGCGCAGGCGGTGATGAACGCCGACAGGTCGATGTCGGTGTATTTGCGCTCGGCGATGTCCCTGATGATCGCGTGCATTGCAGCGTCGTCGAGGCGCTGACCGTAGACTTTTGCACGCACATGGCGCAGCGAGTCCAGCGGTTCCGGATGCGACAGCGTGACCACATCGTCGTCCTTCGCGTCGAGCAGTTTCCAGGTGATTTCGGACAATCCGATTTCGTGCGTGCCCACCAGGTCGCCGGTGACGATGTTCAGTGTGGCCAGCACATGGTGTCCGCGCAGGCTGACCAGGATGCGTGAATGCGATTCAAAACCCTCGGAGCGGCAGATCGCGCAGTCGCTGCGCATGAACACCACCGGCTCGTAATAGGTGTCGATGCCGAGGCGGCGAACCTGCAGCACGTTGATGGCGTGGTCGTGGGACTGGTGGTTGCTCATGGTTTTTGCTGTGGGCCGTTATCCTGCGCACAAGGCAGACTATTGTACGGGATCGATCCCCGCAGCCGTTATGCTGTCAGCGGCCGTAACGCGCGTAAACGGTATTGCCGCCGTTTTTGTCCACCAGCAACACGTCATAAGGCTGTGCTTTGCCCGACTCCATGCCCGGAGAACCCTGCGGCATGCCTGGCACCGCCAATCCGGCCGCATTGGGGCGCTCGGCGAGCAGGCGGCGGATTTCCCGCGCCGGCACATGGCCTTCGACGGCATAACCTTCGATCAGCGCGGTGTGGCAGCCGCCGAGTTTTTCGGGAATGCCGAGGCGTTTGCGCATCACGCCGGTGTCTTCGACCGCAACAGGCTTCACACGGAAGCCGTTGGCGCGTAGATGATCCATCCACGCGCCGCAGCAGCCTCAACTGGGGTTCAGGTAAACCGTAGCGAGCGTGGATTCAGCACCGGTGGCGGCCAAAGGTGTCGCCATCGCGGCCGCGAGCATCAGGAAGGTGCGCCGTTTCATCAGGGTCTCTCCGTAACAGTGATTTTGCCGACCATGCCTGCTTCAAAGTGACCGGGCAGCAGGCAGCCGAAATGGAACTCGCCGGCTTTGCTGAACTGCCAGACCATAGTTCCGCTTTTGCCGGGTCCGACATGCACCATCTGTGCGTCGCCGTGCGCCATCTTTGGTGATTTTTTCATTGCTTCGGAATGTGCCTGCAGATCCGCCATTGTGCCGAGCACGAATTCATGCATCACCTTGCCGGTATTCCTGAGTTCGAATTTCACCGTTTCACCGCGGACCATGGTCAGTGACGACGGCGTGTAGCGCATGGTGTCATTCATGTCGACGGCAATGGTGCGCTTGACCTGTTTTGCATCGCCGGGTTTGCCATAGGCCTTTTCCGCAACGGTCTTCGTCTTGGCGGTCTGGGTTTGATGGCTGCTGTGGTTGTCGTGGCCGGTGGTGCTGGCTGCGGCAGAGTGGGTGGCCAGTGCGGCAAAGGCGACGGCAATCAGGCGGGGGAGGAAGTTATTCATTAATTAATAATAAAAACAATAGGTTACGTTATTTCCGGGCTTGCGGCTGGAAGATCAGGAAGTATTGATTGGGCAGGAAAGCCGGTTCTGCCTTCAAAGCATAACCTGCTGACTGCAGTTCAGTCTTGACCTGTTCCGGCGCAATGCGCGCGGCTTTCGGCGGGCCTTCCGCCGAGTCCATCCTGAAATCGATCACGGCGAGGCGACCGCCGGGCTTCAGTGAACTTCGCAACTGGCGGAAATAAGCTTCGCGGTTTTCGACGTGGTGATAGACATCGACGAGGATGACGACGTCGGCTTTTTCCGGCAGTCGCGGGTCGCTCGGTTTCGCCTGCACCGCCGTGATGTTGTTCAGGCCTTCGCGTTTGGCGCGTTCGGCAAGGTACTTCACCATGTCGAGTTCGGTGTCGAGGCCGTAGACCTTGCCCTTCGGCACCATGTGCGCAAAACGCATCGAAAAATAACCGGTGCCAGAACCGATGTCGGCGATCACCGAATCCGGCTTCAGCCGCAGCGCTTTGATGACCTCGTGCGGTTTCTGCCAGGCGTCGCGTTTAGGGTCATCGAACACTTTAGCCCATTGTTCGGCACCGCTAAAGCTGTGGTCATGCGTATGTGGCGATTGCGAGGCGGTGATCGCGGGTTTTGCCGCTTGCGCCGTGCGTTGCATTGCACCGCGCGGACCGTCGGGCCCCATCGCCATGCGCGCATTCATGCCGCGATGAAACGCCGTCGGGCCTTCCTGCACCAGTTCGGTCACTTCAGTCGCGTGCGCCTGCAGCGCTGCGGCGACTTTGGCGTCAGAGGTAGTCTGGATGACGACAGCGCCCTTGTCGGTCATCTCCACCACTGACTTGATCTTGTCGGCATTGTCAAAAATCACCGGCAGCGTAGTGCTGAATATATTGAATTCCCTGCCGTCCTTCAGCCGGCCCGACATGCTGGCGACATGCACCTTGATCGCCTGCGCCACTTGCGGATCGTCGGATTCGGTGACGGTTTTGATGCCGTCGGGCAGATTGGTGACGGTGCGCCTGATCTTCGTGTTGTTGTGCACGAGATCCATTACCAGTCCCATATCCGTGGCGGAACCGGCATCCTGCTTGGTCAGCATTCCAGCCGGCCCCCGCATCATGCCGCCGCCCATGCCGTGCTGCATGCCCTGTGATTGCGCAAAGACTGCAGCGGACCCCAGCGTCAGCATCGTGGCGAAAATGATCCGGGCGGCATGTTTCATGGTGTTCTCCTGGAAATATCGGTTGCGTCGAGTACAAACGGAACGGGGCGGATTGTACCGCCCCGTTTTACTGCTGCTGGATCAGTTGGCTTGTTTGGCCGGTGCTGCATTCGGGCCCATGCCGCGCCCCTGATGATTGCTGTGCTCCGGCAGCGTGATGCCTTTTTCCGTTGCACGCTTCTGCATCTCGGCGTGGTTGGCCAGTGCGATCTGCTGGCGTTCTTCGGGCGACTGGGCGTTGCGCATTTTGTCGCGCATCGCGGTACGCTCGTCCGGCGTCATCAGTTGCTGGCCGGCCTGCGGAGTGCTGCCCTGGGCCTTCGCGCCGTCGCAGCCCTGGCCCTGATTTTGTCCCATGGCGGCGTGTTTACCGCCGTGGTTCATGCCCTGCATCTGTTGCTGGCAGCCTTGCTGTGCGTTCGGCCCCGTGCAGTTGCCCATCTGGCCCGGGTGGGCGTAGGCGACGGCGGCGAGACCCAGCGAAAGCGCGACTGCGGTGGTGATTTTGCTGATGGTTTTCATGATCGTTTCCTTTGCGTGATGTTTATGGAGGTTTACCTTGGAAGTCCTTGTCTTGCAGTTCAGGTCATTCCGGGCTCTCAAAGTGATTTCATTAACGCATTAACCTGTAACCCAACTGTGTCGGGCAAGCGGCTTTTGGTATCGCAGCGTTGCAGGCGCGGGCCGATTGATACACTGCGTTACAATTTTTCCGGCCTGATGCATGCTGAATTGCTCGTTTGATGGCCGCCGCTCCGGTATAAATGAACCATGAACACGCCCGACCACATCCTCGTGGTGGATGACGACACCGAAATCCGCAACCTGCTGCATGAATACCTGCAGAAGCAGGGCTATCGCGTCACCGCGGTGGCCGACGGCAAGGGACTGCGCTCGGCAGTGGCCGTTTCCCATCCCGACCTGATCATCCTCGACCTGATGCTGCCTGGTGAAGACGGCCTGACGTTGTGCCGCGAGCTGCGCGCGAAATCGGAAATCCCGATCATCATGCTCACCGCGCGCGGTGACGAAACCGACCGCATCGTCGGCCTCGAACTCGGTGCCGATGATTACGTCGCCAAGCCGTTCAGCCCGCGCGAACTGCTGGCGCGCATCAAGAGAGTGCTGCGCCGTGCACGGGCGCTACCCGAAAACCTGAAGACCGAAGAATCCGGTCTGTTCCGTTTTGCCGGATGGACGCTGGATGCCGCCACCCGCAACCTGACGTCACCGCAGGGCGTGGTCGTTGCGCTGTCGGGCACCGATTTCCGGTTGCTGAAGATTTTTGTCGATCACCCCAACCGCGTGCTGACGCGCGACCAGTTGATCGACCTGATGCTGTCGCGCGACGCCGGCCCGTACGACCGCGCCATCGATGTACAGGTCAGCCGGCTGCGCCAACGTCTGGGCGAGGATGCCAAGGAGCCGGCGATCATCAAGACCGTTCGCGGCCAGGGCTATGTATTCGCCGCCCACGTCGAAGCCGGCGGGCCATGAGCCTGCTGCCGCGTTCACTGTTCAGCCGTCTGGTGCTGGTGCTGCTCGGCGGATTGCTGACGGCGCAGCTGCTCAGTTTCGCCATCCACATGCACGACCGCAGCGAACTGCTGATGCAGGCCAGCGGCATGCAGTCGGCGCAGCGTATCGCCGACATCGTCAATCTCCTCGACACGCTGACGCCGCCGGAACGGCAGAAAATCGTCAAAGTACTGGCTGCGCCGCCGCTGGTGGTGAGCCTGGATCGTCCGCCGCTGGGGCCGGCCGATGCCGACAGCGATTCAGGGACGCGTGCGGTGTTGTTTGCTTCGTTATTGCGGCGTTTTCTGGGTGATGACCGCAATGTCGTGGTTGGCATGGCAGTGGGCGGACCGTATCCAGGGGGCGGTGGGACGATGCGCGGGCCCGGCGGCCCGGGTGAATGGACGCCGCCGATGATGCGTCACGGCAGTGGCAGTGGTGCTGGCGGTCTGACTTTTGTTGCACAGGTGGCCTTGCGTGACGGCACGCGGGTGACTTTTGATGCGCGTCAGCCGCAGGCCACCGAACACTGGCCGTACCGGCTGGCGGGCAGCATCGTTGTGCTGTTGGTTGCCGTGCTCGTGGTATCGCTGATCGCGGTGCGCTGGGCGACGCGGCCGCTGAAAACACTGGCCGACGCCGCCGACGAACTGGGCAAAAACATCAACCGTGCGCCACTGGCGGAAACGGGCCCCACCGAGGTGGCACGCGCAGCGCGCGCCTTCAACACCATGCAGTCACGGCTGGCCGGTTACCTGCGCGAACGCACGCAGGTGCTGGCGGCGATGTCGCACGACCTGAAAACACCGATCACGCGGCTGCGGCTGCGCGCCGAACTGCTCGACGATGCGCAGCTGCGTAACAAGTTCGGCAACGACCTGCAGGAAATGGAAGCGATGGTGGCGTCAGCGCTGGATTTTCTGCGCGGCATGGACAATGGCGAACCGGTGCAATCGGTGGATATCAATGCGCTGCTCGAAAGCCTGCAGGCCGATCTGCTCGAGACCGGTGGCAGCGTCACCATCGAGGGGGCGGCAACCGTGCCATATCCCGGTCGGCCGCAGGCGTTGAAGCGCGGCCTTGCCAACCTGCTGGAAAACGCCATCAAGTACGGCAGCAGCGCGCAGCTTGTTGTTGATGACAATGCCGAACGGTTGCAGATCAGCATTCTTGATCAGGGCCCCGGCCTGCCGCCCGATCAACTCACCAGGGTGTTCGAGCCGTTCTATCGCATTGAAGGTTCGCGCAACCGCGACACCGGCGGCACCGGGCTGGGATTGGCGATTGCGAAAAACGTCGCTGAACTGCACGGCGGATCGATCACCTTGCGCAATCGCGACGCGGGCGGACTGGCAGCGGAATTATCATTGCCGCGCTCCGCTGCCAGCGTAGATCAGCCGTAACGCCGATTATCCCGCCCGGGCCGGCGTTTTTTCGTACCAGGCCTTGCTGTTGTTGACGACGTACACCACCAGCAGCATCACCGGCACTTCGATCAGCACTCCGACCACGGTCGCCAGCGCGGCGCCGGAGTTGAAGCCGAACAGGCTGATCGCTGCGGCAACGGCCAGTTCGAAAAAATTGGAGGCACCGATCAATGCCGAAGGGCAGGCGATATTGTGTTTTTCGCCGACGGCGCGGTTGAGCCCGTAGGCCAGCGCCGCGTTGAACAACACCTGGATCAGGATCGGCACGGCGAGCAGGGCGATGATCAACGGCTGTTTGAGGATGGCTTCACCCTGAAACGCAAACAGCAGCACCAGTGTCGCCAGCAGCGCCGAGATCGACCACGGGCCGATTTTTGCCATCGCGGTGTCAAACGCTGCAACGCCCTTCGCCAGCAGCACTTTTCGCAGCCACTGCGCGAGTATCACCGGTATCACGATGTAGAGGACCACCGACGTCAGCAGGGTCTCCCACGGCACCGTGATCGCGGACAGGCCCAGCAAAAAGGCCACCAGCGGGGCAAAGGCGATCACCATGATGCTGTCGTTCAACGCCACCTGCGACAGCGTGAACAGCGGATCACCACCGGTGAGCCGGCTCCACACGAACACCATCGCCGTGCATGGCGCGGCGGCGAGCAGGATCAGGCCGGCAATGTAGCTGTCGATCTGGTCGGGCGGCAGCAAGGGTGCGAACCAGTGGCGAATGAACAGCCAGCCGAGGAACGCCATCGAGAACGGTTTGACCAGCCAGTTCACAAACAGCGTGACGCCGATGCCGCGGACATGTTTGCGGATCTCGCCCAGTGCGCCGAAGTCGACCTTGACCAGCATCGGAATGATCATCACCCAGATCAGCAGGCCGACCGGCAGGTTGACCTGCGCGATTTCCATGCGGCCGACCGCCTGGAAGACATCCGGGAAAAACCGGCCCAGCGTGATGCCGGCGACGATGCACAGAAAAACCCAGACTGTCAGGTAACGCTCGAAAAAACTCATGGGCGCGCTGCTGGGCTGCCCGGTCGACACTTCATTTTGAACACTCATGTCACGCCGATCAGCTGCCGGCCAGACGGCGGACGTTGGTCTGAATGACGCTTTGCTCCAGCTTGTCCTGCGGCAGGCTGCACAGCAGTTCAATGCGCCGCTTCATCGCGAGCAGGGTCTGCATGAAGGCGGTCAGTTTTTCGGCGTCCGGGGCATTCCCTTCCGACGGATCCGGGTAGCCCCAGTGCGCGGTGGCCGGATGACCGGGCCAGATCGGACAGACTTCGCCTGCGGCGTTGTCGCAGACGGTGATGATCAGATCCATTTTCGGCGCATCCGGCCGCGCAAATTCATCCCAGCTTTTACTGCGCAGGCCTTCGATCGAATGGCCGGCGTCCTGCAGCGTTTTTAATCCCAGCGGATTGGGTTGCTGGTTGTCACGCGGACTGCTGCCCGCGGAGTAGGCCTTGAAGCGGCCCTTGCCGATGGCGTTGAGCAGGACCTCGGCGAGGATGCTGCGGGCGGAATTGTGGGTGCACAGGAACAGCACGTTCAGCGGTGGTTTGGTGTTGGTCATGGTGGTCGGCTCAGCAGCAGGTTGATTTAACCGCGGGCGCAGGCGCGCAGCACGCGGCTTCAGCTTTGATTGCAACTTTGACTGCAGCAGTAACGGGCGTGCAGCACGCACCGCCTGCGGCGGATTTTTCGTTGAACACGGGGATGTCACCCAAGGTATGGAAATGTTCCCAGGCAATGCCCTGGGGATCGGTGATCCAGTGTTTTTCACTGCGCGCATAACAGCAGGTGGTTGCGCCTTCGTCGAGTAAGGCCATTTCCGCGGATTCCGCGCGCGACTTCAGTGCGGCCAGCTCGGTGGCGTCATCCACCTGGAAACCGAGATGGTCGAGTCCCGGTTTGGCGCCGCGGGTGGAGATTGCGAAATTGATGCGCGGATCATTGAGCATCCATTTCGCATAATCGGATTCGATCCGCGCGGGCTCGGCGCCGAAGAGTTTGGAATAGAAGCCGATGCTTTGGGGCAGGTCATCGACATGGAGATGGACGTGGAATCGTTTCATTCGGATATTCCTTTCAGACTTTCACAATTATTTGCAGGCAACTGTCTCGGAGATGCCGCAGGCTTCTCCCTGGCAGCAGTTTTCAGTCAGATAAGCGAGCAGTTCATTCATCGATTCGAATGACGCCCGGTAAACCAGGTAGCGGCCCTGGCGCTCCTGGGTGATCAAACCGGCGTTGGTCAGTTCCTTGAGATGGAAGGACAGCGTGGCCGGCGCGACGTCGAGTTCGCTGGCGAGATCTCCGGGGTTCAGGCCGCTGCTGCCGGCAACAACCAGCGCACGGAAAATCCGCAGGCGCGCCTCTTGGGCCAGCGCGGCCAGTGCACGAACGATCATGGTTTCTTTCATGATTCGACTATACGATAAATATCGAATTATTGTCAAAGCTTGGGATGCTAAAAATAATATCAATTAAAACAATAGGTTATTGATTTCACATGTAGAGCCTGAAGTGCTGCATATGCCCGGTGTGTCGGCCGGGGAACAGGGTCTGGCGCAGCAATATGCGGATCAAGGCATTGCTGACCCATATCAACGAAGGCCTCCAGATGCGCAGACACAATCAACACATCGCTTACCG
>CAIZLW010000075.1 GCA_903933915.1 uncultured beta proteobacterium
CCTGTCCAGCCCCAAATTGTCCGTTCTGAACAATCAGACAGCAACGCTGAAAGTGTCGGAAGAATTTGTCTACTTCAGCGTCAAATCGGAGATTGCTGCCGGCACGGCCGTCACCGGCCCCACCAAAGCAATCACCACTACCCCGCAATCCGTCTCTGTCGGCTTCTTCATGAGCCTGACAGCTCAAATCAGCGACAATGACACCGTGACACTGAATGTCCGCCCCTCCATCTCCAGCATTTCCGAACTGAAGCAGGATCCCAACCCCGATATTCCGATCGGCATCCCGAATTACGTACCGCAGATCCGAACCCGCGAAATCGAGTCTTTGATGCGTATTGAAAGTGGCGACATCGCCGTACTCGGGGGGCTGATGGAAGACCGGATCGATAACAAGACGGGACGCACGCCCGGACTGGGCTCCATTCCAATTTTCGGCGAATTGCTCAATACGCGCTCCAACGCCTCGAAAAAAACCGAACTGGTCATCTTCTTGCGCGCAACAGTCATCAAGGATGCCAGCATCAGCGGCGACTACAGCGGGTTCCGGGAAACGTTGCCGACTAATGAATTTTTTACACAGGACAACGCATTTAAGCCGTTCTCCGTTCCGGGCCAATCATCAGGGAGCCCGCAATGAGCCTGCTCATGGAGGCGCTCAAGAAAGCCGAAGAAGCCAAACGGCAGGCCGGTGAGGGCAAAAGCGCCAGTGCCGCGCCAGCGGAGTTGACACTGCAGGCAGTCACACCGGCCGCCACACCGCCCGGCTCAGCCTTACCGGATCTCTCACAACAACATCTCGACTCGCTCGATGCGGAGTTGGCGACCGTATCCACTTCGGCGCCCCCCCGAAAACGCGCGGGCGCGCAGGCAGCAAAGCCCGAAAAGATCAGTGCAGAAAGAGCTGAGACAGACGAGCGTAGCGCCGTGCGTAATGTGTTTGCCGCCAAGCAAGCGCCAAAATCGCGCACACCGTTGTGGCTGCTTCTTGGGCTGGTGGGTGTCGCAATCGTCGGGATCGGTGGCTATTTCTGGTGGAAAATCCAGTCAATGTCAGGCGGTGCGCTGGCAAAATCCGCGGCATCAATGGCCGCAATCCCCCACGCGCCTGGCTTGCAACCTCAACAAACTCAGCCAACGCCAGCACAACCGGCAATGGTGCAACCCGCAGTTCACAATGCCGAACCAACGCTGTTGCCTTCGCTGCCCGAACCTGCCAGGCTCCAGACAGAAAACTTTGCCCCATTGCCGGAAAAACGCGAGCAGCCAGCCCCTCCGGTGAGCAATCCGCAGGCGGCGCCGGAAAGCCCGATCCGTCTGAGCGACAATCGAACCAAAGCGGATACCCTGCTCAACCGCGCCTACGAAGCCTTGCTGGTGGACAACCTGAACGACGCCCGACGCGACTACGAGCAGGTGCTGCGCCGCGACCCCAGAAACACCGATGCCCTGCTCGGCCTGGCGACGATCGCCGCACGCCAGGGGCAGGCCAATACGGCAGCCGATCTTTTCCTGCGCGTTCTGGAAGCCGACCCCAAAGATCTGCATGCCAAGGCCGGCCTGATTAATCTCAAGGGACAAAGCGATCCGGCCCTCTCGGAAAGTCGCCTGAAAACACTGCTCGCCAGCCAGCCCGAATCCTCTGCTCTGAATTTTGCGCTGGGCAATGTTTACGCCAGCCAGGCACGCTGGAGCGATGCACAACAGGCCTATTTCCGGGCGCATACCGGCGAGCCCGAGAATGCCGACTACCTGTTTAATCTCGCTGTCAGCCTTGACCATCTTCATCAGAACAAACTGGCCGCCCAGTATTACCAGTTGGCACTGAACGCCGCTGAAACCCGCAGCACGGCTTTCGATAAGAACCAGGCCAGAAACCGTCTCCTTGAACTGCGGCTGTGATTCTGGCGCGCGGCCTTAATTCTTCTTTGCGTTCGCTCAAAAGCCACCGATGACTGCTCTGCCCCCGCACCACCGGCAACTCGGCCAGATCCTGATCGCCAAGGGCATCCTCAGCGAGGATCAGCTACGCATCGCGCTGCTTGAGCAGATGAAGTCGAATCAGCCAGTCGGCAAATTACTGGTGTCGCTCGGTTTCGTTTCCGAAGCAACGCTGCGTGATGCGCTATCGGAAAGTCTTGGCAAACAGAGTATCGACCTGTCGAATGCGATCATCGACCCGTCCGCGCTCAAAATGGTGCCGCGTGACCTTGCCAAGCGCCACCACCTGCTGCCGCTCGACTACGACATGGAAAGCCGGCGCCTGACAGTCGCGCTCAGCGATATCAACGACATTATTGCGCTCGACAAAGTGCGCGCGCTGGCCGCTGACGAAATCGAGATCGACACCCTGCTCGCCGGCGAAACGGAAATCGACCGGGCAATCGACCAGTACTATGGCTACGAGTTGTCCATCGACGGCATCCTGCACGAAATCGAAACCGGCGAAATCGATTTTCGCGGCCTGCAATCATCTGCAGACGAATACAGCCAGCCGGTTGTCCGCCTGATCGACTCGATTCTCACCGACGCCGTCAAGCGCGATTCATCCGATATCCACTTCGAGCCGGAAGCGAGTTTTCTGCGCATCCGCTACCGTATCGACGGCATGCTGCGACAGATCCGCTCGCTGCACAAATCCTATTGGCCGGCGATGGCCGTTCGTATCAAAGTACTCTCCGGCATGAACATTGCCGAAACACGCGCCCCGCAGGACGGCCGCATCTCGCTCAACATGCGCGGCCGGCAAATCGATTTTCGCGTCTCGGTACAGCCCACGATTCATGGCGAAAATATCGTACTGCGCATTCTTGACCGGCAAAAAGGCATCGTTCCGCTTGAAGGTCTCGGCCTTGCTGAAGAACAGCTCGACCAGCTCAAACTGATGATTGCCCGCCCGGAAGGCATCATTCTCGTTACCGGCCCGACCGGCAGCGGCAAAACAACCACGCTCTACTCGGTACTCAACCACATCAACTCCGAGGGCGTGAACATCATGACCCTCGAAGACCCGGTGGAATACCCGATGGCACTCGTCCGCCAGACATCGGTCGCCGAAGCGGCGAAACTCGACTTCGCCAATGGCATCCGCTCAATGATGCGCCAGGATCCGGACGTCATTCTTGTTGGAGAGGTACGCGATGCCGACACCGCCGAAATGGCGCTGCGCGCCGCAATGACCGGCCACCAAGTCTACACAACGCTACACACCAACTCGGCAATTGGCGCTATCCCGCGCCTGCTCGACATCGGCGTACTGGCCGACATCATGGCCGGCAACATCATCGGCATCATCGCCCAGCGCCTTGTGCGCAAGCTCTGCCTGCACTGCAAAACGCCTTATCAAGCCGAGGCTCATGAAGCCCGTCTGCTTGGTGGCCCGACCAACGGGCCACGAGCAGTCATCTATCGCCCCTGCGGCTGCGAACGCTGTGATTTTCAGGGTTACCGCGGCCGCCTGGCAATCATGGAACTGCTACGCATCAATGGCGACATGGACGAGCTGATCGCCCGCCGCAGCACCGTGCGCGAAATGCGCCACCTTGCCATCCAGCAAGGCTTTCGCACCCTGGCAGACGATGGCTTGCGGCGCGTACTCGACGGTTCCACCTCGATCGAGGAACTCGGCCGCGTCGTCGACCTGACCGACCGGATGTAAGGGCTTCTCCACCATGCCGCTCTACACCTACAAGGCGGTCAACCTCGACGGGCGTATGGTTCTCGGCCGGATCGATGCGCTCAACGTCGTCGACCTGGAAATGCGTTTGCGGCGCATGGAGCTTGACCTGGTCAACGGCGAACCGGTCAGCAACCGCGCGCTGTTTGCCTCCGGCGGCGTACCGCGCCGGGAGATCATTCACTACTGCTACCACCTCGAACAACTTGCGCGTGCCGGGGTACCCATCCTCGAAGGCTAGTCCGACCTGCGCGAC
>CAIZLW010000076.1 GCA_903933915.1 uncultured beta proteobacterium
ATGGATTATTCGGTCAGCAGCAAGCTCGGCAATCCGCCCACCGATTACTTCGCCGAGGCCGAGTTCGATGACCGCATCGGCAAGCTGCAGACCTGGTACCCGTCGAAATCGCAGCTGGACTACACCATGAATCAATTGATGGACGGCATGGAAACCGGTCTGAAAGCGGAAGTGGAACGGATCGAGCAGAAGTAAGTCGCCATGACTGCCAAAGCCCCGGCTAAAACGTTTACGTTCAAGAAGCTGCTCAGCATCGTGCTGTTTGCGATGTTGGGCATGGTGGCCGGTTTTTTCATCGGCAAAGGTCTCAAGACGCTGCCGGAACTGACCAGCAAAGTCGATGCCTTGCTGTGGTGGGATCTTTTGTTGCTGCCGCTTTCATTCTTGTTGGTACTTGCTGTACATGAAGCCGGGCACCTGCTCGGTGGTTTCCGCAAGGGCATGCGCTTTCTGCTGTATATCGTCGGGCCGTTCCAATTGACGCGCACTACGTCCGGCATCCGCTTCAACTGGATTTTCAATCTCGGTACCTTCGGTGGCTTGGCGGCAGCCACGCCCGATCCGGATCAACCCATCCGTCCGCAGTTCCTTAGCTTGATTGCCGGCGGGCCTTTGGCCAGCCTGGTGCTGGCGGTGCTGGGCTTCGCGCTGTTTTTGTTAGTGGACGACCGCGTTGGCGCGCATGCGATGATCATCGCGCTGTTTTCCGCGTTTATTTTCATCGTCACCGCCTTTCCCATGCGCGCCGGCGGCTTCATGAGCGATGGCATGCAGTTCATCGAGGTGCTGCGTGGCGGTGATGCCGTGCTGGAGCGCCAGCAACTGACCGGCCTGATGGCGCAGAGCATGGCCGGCATCCGTCCGCGCGACTGGAAAGCCGAATGGCTGGAACCGGCGGCACAGGCCGGATCCGGTGAGCCAATGCGGCGTGTGGCGATTCGGATGATGGCGCTGCTGATGGCGGAAGACCGCGGCCAAACCGCCACCGCCGATGCCCACGCCGACTGGCTGGCCGAACACACCGACGATTACCCGCAGGGCTTCCGGCAGAGTTTGACCTTAGAGCTTTGCCTGCATGCACTGTCACGCGGCAATGCGACCGCCGCCAAAATGTGGATGGCACAAAGCAAGGGCGGCGTGGTGGATAAAGCCCGCCGCGCGCTGGCCGAAGCAGAGATTGCCTTTGAAGACGGCGACAAATCGCTGGCACTGGGCAAGGAATTGGAAGCCCGCAGCCAACTCAAGCACGGCATGGATGCCGGACTCAGCCTGTTGACTGCCGAACGCCTGCAGGCACTGCTGGCCCGTATGGCCAGCAGCCCTGGTAAAACGCTTAACTAATAGTCACGCCTTCACGCTGGCAACGGAAGTGCACTTTCAGCGCGGTGCTGAAATAGTACTGGCGCGGATTGGCACGGATGGCCCGATATTCCGAGGCACTGATCGCCACCCGTTTGCCGTCTTCGATGTAGGCGAAGGCGGGCTGGTGTTGATTGTCGGTGTAGGGAATCAGTTCAACGACCACGGAATGGGCCGTGGAAAACCCTTTTCGAATGCGAATACGCATGATGCATCTCCTGTTTAGCCGGTTTAGCGATGTGCTGGGCCCGGCAAGTCGGGATAAATCCGCCCGGCGCTTTCGGTGCGCCACGCCTGTTGCGTTTCCAATAGATG
>CAIZLW010000077.1 GCA_903933915.1 uncultured beta proteobacterium
AATATCAATAAAAACAAATGGTTGCGTATATGTTTTCGGGGATTACTGCGGCAGCGTGACCGCCGCACCGACGATGGCTGCCAGCTCATGGATGTCGGCGAGTGACTCGCAACGGTCAACGGTCGAGATGATGCGCTCGGCGTCGGCTTTGCTCATGCACGGTGCGACAACATTGCGGAATTTGTGAATGACTTCTTCCGGCGCCAGCGGATTCTCCGGGCTGCCGCGGCGGTGCAGGGCGAGTTTCTCATGCACCTGGCCGGCGCGGGTGGTGATCTTCACGCGCGAGGCGTGGCGAAACGGCGCGCCCATTGTTTCGATCTCGGGGTCGACGTAGGCGCTGATGCGCGTGATGAAGTCGAGGATCTGCGGATCGGCGAGGCGTGCTTCGCGGAACTGTTCGGTGAAGGCGGCGCCGTCGAGTGCGATGACCGCCATACCGTAATACAGATTCATCTGTGCCGCAGTGACACCCTGCGCCTTGTATTCCCAGGCGCAGTGCACATGGGTCATTGGCGACAGACCGGTTTCGACTTTGGCGATGTCACTGGCCTCGATGTCGTGTTCCTTCATCAGTTCGGACAGTGCATCCAGCGCGCTGTGGATGCTGGTGACGCTGGCGTGCGGTTTGTAACCGACGTTGAGTGTTTCCCAGGTCTTGCCGAGACCATCGGTGAGTCGCGACGGATTCGGCTGGTCGGAATAAGTCGAGAGGTAACCGCCGTATGGTGCTTCCAGTGCATCGAGGATGCCGGTGAAATCGCGTGACGCCAGTTGCGCAGCATACACACCGCTCTGCGCGGCACGGCCGCTGTGGAAACGTTTGACCATCGCGCCTTCCTGCGCCGCCATCAGGCCACCGGCCTGCGAGCCGGCCATGCCCAGTGCGTGCTGGAATTGCATCGCATTGAGGTTCAGCATACGCGCCGCGGTCGCTGCGGCGACAAAGGTGCCCGAGGTGCCCTGCGGATGAAAACCGCGGAAAAACAGGCTCATCGTTGCTGCGTTGCCGACGCGGTGGCCGATTTCATAACCGGCGACCATCGCCGTCAGCAGATCGCGACCTGAGACTTTGTCGCCTTTGGCTTCGGCCAGGTTCAGTGCCACTGGCGTGGCGATCGAACCGGCATGAACGATGGATTCCTTGTGAATGTCGTCGAGCTCGAAGGCATGGCCGGAAGTGCCGTTGACCAGCGCGGCGAGTGCGGGCGAGGTCTTGCGACCGAGGCCGATCAGCGTGGCTACCGCTTTGGCCCCTTCGGCATCGGCGAGTTCTGCAACCTTGCGTGTCCACGGCAGTGTCGCGCCGAACAGGCAGCAACCGAGGCTGTCGAGCAGCGACAGCTTGATGCGCGCAACGGCCTCGGCGGGAATATCCTCATAACGCAGCGCTGCACCGAAGCGGGCGAGATCGCGCGTGGCATCGGCGAGCAGCGGGGGTTTTTTGGACGACATGCCCGTTTACTGCCTGGCGTTTTGTCCGGCAGCGGTGCCGGCCAGTTTGCCGAACACCGCACCGGAGACCAGTCCGGTGCCGCTCGGGTAGTTGAAGTAGAACAGGCCGCCAACCATTTCACCGGCGCAATACAGGCCAGGGATCGGCAACTGGTTCGAATCAACCACCTGACCCGAGTCTTTGTCGACACGCAGTCCGCCGAAAGTGAAGGTGATGCCGCAGGTGGTGGCGTAGGCATCGTAGGGCGGGGCGTCGAGCGCCTGTGCCCAGTTCGATTTCGCCGGTTCGATGCCGACGGTGCCCTTGCCGTCCTTGATCACGTGGTTGAACGGCACATCCTTTTGCACTGCGGCGTTGTACTCGTGCATGGTTTTGAGGAACTGCTCGGGGTTGACGCCTTCCAGTTTTGTAGCGAGTTCTTCCAGCGTGTTGGCGCTGACCTTGGTCATGTACTTGATACGGTATTCCGAGCGCAGCAGCTTGCTGACCTTGGAGTCGAACACCTGCCAGGCGAACTGTCCCGGCTGCTTCAGCACTTCGCCGCCGTACTTGGCATAGGTGAAGGAATGGAAATCGTAGCCTTCATCGACGAAGCGTTTGCCTTCGGCATTGATCAGCAGGCCGAAGATGTAGCTGTGTTTCTGGAACTGGTCGCCGACGCTGATGTCGCCGAATTCAGGCGCGTAACGATCCCAGCCGGTGGCGTGGCAGCCCGACCAGTTGCCGTAGGGGGCAGCGCCGATGTCGAGCGCCATTTTCAGACCGTCGCCGACGTTGAAGCGCGAGCCGCGCACCTTCGCCAGTTCCCAGCCCGGGCCGAGATAACGCGCGCGCATTTCGGGGTTGGCTTCGAAGCCGCCGCAGGCGAGCACCACCGACTTGGCCTTCATTTCGAAGGACTTGCCCTTTTGCCGGACCTGCACGCCGCTGACGGTGGCGCCGTCATAGAGCAGCTTGATGGCGCGGGTTTCGAAGTGCACGTCGATACCGGCTTTTTTGACCGCCTTGTCGAGGTACTGCACCAGGCCGGCGCCGCCGCCGTGGGCTTCGATGGGCATATTGCCGAAGAATTTGCGTTTGCCGTCGACCACCGCTGACTGGCGGCCCCAGTTCGGCACAAACTTCACGCCCTTTTCGCGCAGCCAGATCATGGTCGGCAGGCTTTCGTTGACCAGATACTCCGACAGGTCGGGATCGGTGCGGTAGGCCGTGAGCTGGTGGATCTTGTCGAGAAATTCCTCGCGGGTGTTGGTGCCGAAATCGGTCTCGGCAATTTCCTGCTCGGTGATGTCGGTGATCTTGGTCAGGTCTTCCACGGTCTCGTAGGCGAAACGCATCACGCCGCCGGCGAAGCGGCTGTTGCCGCCGCCCTCGTCTTCGGTGGCGGCTTCGAGGATGGCGACGCGTGCGCCCTGGTCGTGG
Organism: uncultured beta proteobacterium; assembly: GCA_903933915.1. Taxonomy (GTDB): domain Bacteria; phylum Pseudomonadota; class Gammaproteobacteria; order Burkholderiales; family SG8-41. Next base: position 2,879 of record CAIZLW010000077.1, read on the forward strand.
GCCGACAGCGCGGCGCACATGGCGGCATTGCCCTTGCCGACGACGATCACATCATATTCCGACATTTTCAGAGGCCTTTCAGTGTGCATGTTTGGGACAGTGCGCAATTATCCTTTCCTCACACTCTTGAGTAAAATGACATTATTGCAACAATTGTTCGTTATTACGCATTAATAAGAGGGTAAAAGCCTTCCATGAACATCGACACCCACGGCCTGCAGGCCTTTGCCCGCATTGCGGAACTCGGCACCTTCCACAAGGCGGCGGAAGCCCTGCATCTGTCGCAGTCGGCGCTGTCGCGGCGCATCAGCAAACTCGAAGAAGAGCTGGGTGTGCGCCTGCTGGATCGCACCACGCGCAAAGTGCGCCTGACCGCCGTCGGCCGCGACTTCCTGCCGCAGGCGCGGCGGCTGATCGAGGAGCTGGAGAACTCGCTGGCCGGCCTGCGCGACATGGCCAAACGCGGCGCCGGGCAGGTCACGGTGGCCTGCGTGCCGACCGCAGCCATGTACATGCTGCCGCCGGTGATCCGTGACTACAGCGCGGAACATCCGGACAACCGCATTCGCATCCTCGATGTGCATGCCAATGAAGTGCTGCAGGCGGTGCTGGGTGGTGAAGCGGAATTCGGGCTGACGCTCTCCGGCGCCGATGCGCCGGAACTGGAGACCGAGGCCTTGTTTGAGGATCCCTTTGTGCTGGCCTGCCATCGTGATCACCCGCTGGCGAAAAAGAAAACGGTCAAGTGGTCGGATCTCGAACAGCATCGCGTGATTACCGTCGGCCGCATGAGCGGCAACCGCGCGCTGCTCGATTTCGGCCTGCCCGGCAATCTGCCACAGCAGCGCTGGACCTATGAGGTGCAGCACTCATTCTGGACCGGCCTGGGCATGGTTGAAGCCGGCATCGGCGTGATTGCGGTGCCGATGCTGGCGCTGTCCGGCCGCATCCATCCACAAGTGGTCAGCCGACCTCTTGTTGAGCCCAGTCTGACGCGCACGGTGGCGGTGATTCGCCGCCGCGGGGTGACGTTGTCGCCGGCGACGCAGGAATTTCTGATGATGCTCAAGAAACGTTGGGCACGGCCGCGGCGTGAATTACGTGGCCGAGCGGGTTGATGCATTCCGTCCGGATTTCTGGAATGGAGTTTGACTGTTTAATCGACCTGTAACATGGCACCGCTATTAGTGGAATTCAATGAATACCCCGTCCAATCGGATTGGCTGGATTGTCTCGCCCGTGTTTTTCCGGGATCGTACGGGCTTTGCACTTGCGTTTGCTCTGGCCATGATGTGTGCCCCGTTTGACATTGCTTCTGCTGCCGAAGTATCCGGGGTTCGGGTTGATCCGCGAGCTCGCGTTGCCGGTGTTGAACTCGCGCTGAATGGTGCCGGCCTCAGGCGCCTGTTCTTGGCCAATGTTTATGTCATCGGTCTGTATATGCCCGAGCGCACAAACTCGGCTGATACGGCCATTGAGGCGACAGGGCCCAAGCGTATCGCGCTTACCTTCCTCCGGGATGTCACCGCACAAGCGCTCGTCGATGCACTTTATGAAGGCATCCGCGACAGTTCGACAGAGACCGAATTCACCAGGCTGAAGACTGCTGCCGAAGCACTTTCCGCTGTCATGCTGCCGCTGCGCACCGCCAAAGCCGGCGACGTCGTGGCGCTGGACTACCTTCCGGGAGCCGGTTCACAGGTCGTGATGAACGGGCGAGCTGTAGGCCAACCCATTCCCGGCCACGACCTGTACCGTGCACTGCTCAGGATCTGGCTGGGAGAACCACCTGTCGACAACAATTTGAAGCGATTGCTGTTGGGCCGTAACTGACGATTGCACTGAAGAAAAACCCCGATCACGCGGGGTTTTTGTTTATTGCTGCAGGGTCTTGCCTTCGGCTGCTGCGGGTGTTGTGTCGGTTTGGGGCATTCCCGGTTTGTGGAGGAGATGGCCATGTCGCGCGAATTGCTGATCTGGTGGCTTGCACTTTCCCTGGTTGCGGTCTTCAACATGTATGCCTGGACGCTGTCGGCCAGGCATCTGGCTGTGTCAGGTGCAAAATCGCCTGGTGACGATGCGAATCGGCAGCTGATGCTGTGGCTCTCCGCCGCGTATGTGTTTGGCTGCGCCTTTCGATCGCTGCTGCCGATGATCGAAGTGCCGCGCATTTTTCTGTATGACGTGTGGATTTCACGCGTTGCCGTGACGCGAACGATCGCAACGGTTGCGGAACTATGTTTTGCCGCGCAGTGGGCGCTGCTGTTGCGTGAAGCGGGCGCGGAAACCGGAAGCAAGCTTGCTTCACTGATATCGAGGCTTCTGGTGCCTATCGTGATCGTGGCCGAATTGTTCTGCTGGTCTGCGGTGCTGACCGCGAATTACCTCGCGCATGCTCTTGAGAACGCGCATTGGGCGCTGGCTGGTGCGCTGGTGACGGCGGCGTTGATCAACCTTTGGCCGCGCGTCGAAAATACCGCAAAGCGGATTCTTGTTGCTGCGATTGCCAGTGCCGTCGGCTACGTGATGTTCATGGTTGTGCATGATGTGCCCATGTACATTGCCCGCTGGCAGGCGGCTGTCGCGTCAGGCCATCAAGGGCGACCGTGGCTTGAGGGTTTGCAGCTGTCGGTGGAACACTGCATTGTTCAGCATGATTGGCTGGCCTGGCGCGAGGATGCCGTCTGGTTGTCGCTCTATTTTACCGTCGCGGTCTGGATCAGCATTGCGCTTGTGCATGCCCCCCGGTTGAAACGCGCATCCGGATCCAGTCGATAATGCAGAAGCGTAATGGGGCGTATCCATGTTGTTTAATCCATTGCTGCCTTGCCTGCTACGAAGTCTCCTGATAGCCTCAAATGGGCTTGCAAGAGCTCTTAAAAAAAACGTGCAGCTATTACATTAGACCAGGGGGGGGCGGAATGGAATTACCAGACGCGCATCAGCGGATGCTGATGAGGATTGCGACTGCAACGGTATTGACGATGATGGCGGTTTCTGCGTCGGCGCAGCAGCCTGCCTATCCATCCAAGCCCATCCGCCTGATTGCCTCGCAGTCGCCCGGCGGTGGCATTGATACGGTGGCACGTATCGTGGCGACCCGGTTGGGTGATGCCATCGGCCAGAACGTGATGGTTGATAACCGCGCCGGCGCCAATGGCTCGGTCGCCGGAGAACTCACCGCCAAATCGCCGCCCGACGGCCACACGATGATGCTCGGCGCGGTGGGCAATCTAGCGGTCAACGGCTTTTTCACCAAAAACATGACCTATGATCCGTTGAAGGATCTGGCGCCGGTGACGCCGGCGGTGACCAGCGGCAACATACTGGTGGTGCATCCCTCGGTGCCGGCGAAATCGCTGAAGGAATTGCTCGCGCTGGCACGTTCGCGGCCGGGGGAACTGGCTTACGGTTCCTCGGGTGTGGGCGGTTCCGGGCATCTGGCGACCGGGCTGTTGCAGTCGATGGCCAAAATCCAGCTGCTGCACGTGCCGTACAAAGGCAACGGTCCGGCGATCGTCAATCTGATGTCCGGCGAGGTGCAGATGGCCTTTGCGTCCCCGGCCAGCGTATCGGCCAACATCCATGCCGGACGGCTGCGCGCTCTCGCGGTCGGCACCGGCGCCCGCTCCAAGCAATTCCCGCAGGTGCCGACGATTGCTGAGGCTGGTGTTCCGGGTTACGAGTCGAAAAGCTGGTACGGTTTTGTTGTTGCGGCGAAAACGCCGCCTGCGATCATCGCGCGGCTGAACAAGGAAATCGTGCAGGTCATCAATCGGCCCGAGGTCGTGGAATTGATGCTGACCCAGGGCGAAGCCTGGACCAGCAGTCCCGAGGCGTTTGCGGCCTTCATCAAGATCGAGCATGACAAGTGGGGGCGGGTGATCCGGGAGCAGGGCATCACCGCGAATTAAGCGGTGAAGCGCCGACCGATAAGGCGGGATCAGGGTATTCAGTCATGTTGATCGTTGACTCGCAGGTGCACATCTGGGCGGCCAATACACCGGAGCGTCCGTGGTCGCCCAATGCCAAGCCCCATCGTCCGCAACCCTTCGGCAAGAACGAACTGCTGCAGGAGATGAAAGCGGCGGGCGTTGATCGCGTAGTGCTCGTGCCGCCGAGTCTGGACCGCACGCGCAATGACCTTGCGTTGGAGGCGGCACAATCGCACCCCGGCCAGTTCGCAGTCATGGGCAAGATCAATCCGGCTTGGCCGGAATCGCGGGGCGCGCTGGCCATCTGGCGCCAGCAGCCGGGCATGCTGGGGCTGCGCTTCAATTTCAAGAAGAACATGGAGCGGTTGTCGAACCCGGAGTACATGGCATCGATGTGGGCCGAGGCCGAAGCGGCTGAGGTTCCGGTTTACGTCGGTGTGGATCATCCGGCGGTCAAACTGGTCGATGCGGTGGCCGAACGGCATCCCCGGCTGCGCATCATTCTCGATCATCTCGCGCTCGCCGGCGGCGCAAAAGACGACGAAGCCTTTCGTGATCTGGATCTGCTGCTGGCGATTGCGAAGCGTTCAAATGTCGCGGTGAAAATCAGCGCGCTGCCGGGTTATTCGACGGCGCCGTACCCCTATCGCAATCTGCATGGTCATGTGCGACGCGTGTATGACGCCTTCGGCCCCGGCCGCCTATTCTGGGGCAGCGACCTGACCCGGCTGAAATGCAGCTACCGCCAGTGCGTGACCGTGTTTACAGAAGAGATGCCTTGGCTGACGACGAATGATCTGGAACTAATCATGGGTCGTGCCTTGTGCGAATGGCTCGATTGGCCAGCCCCGGCTGACTGAGCCCGCCGGGGATGTGCTCAGACGCGCGTGCGCAGCGAACTGCCGGCGTCGATGGTGACGATGGTGCCGCTGATATAGGAGGCGCGTGCTGATGCGAGGAAGGTCACCAGATCCGAAACTTCGGACGGTTTGCCCGCCCGGCCGAAAGGCAATGAGGCGATGACCCCGGACTGCAGCTCGGGCCAGCGCGATTCATCGCCGAACTGCTGCAAGGCCTGTTCCTTGAAGTGCCCGATCTGGCGTTCGGTTTCAATGCGCCCTGGATTGACGCCGACCACGCGGATGCCGTGGTCCACGCTTTCCGAACCCAGCGCCCGGGTGAAGGCCATCAACCCGGCGTTACCGGTGGTGCCGGTGATGTAATTGGAACGGTGGCGCTCGCCGGCGACGCCGATGATGTTGACGATGGCGCCGGATTTACGCTCGCGCATGCTCTTGTAGAGTTCGCGCGTCAGGTTGATGAAGCCGAAGACTTTCAGGTCCCAGGCTTGGCGCCAGCGTTCGTCGGTGATTTCCAGCAGATCGCCACCGGGAATCGCGCCGGCGTTGTTCACCAGAATGTCGACTTCAGCGCAGGCTTTTCCCAACGCAACCGCGTTTTCCGTGGTGCTCAGATCAACCGGATGAATAAAGACTTCGGTTTTGTACTTTTTCCGGATGTCTTCCGCGGCAGCCTTCAGGGCGGACTCGTTGCGTGCCGCGATATGCACGATGGCGCCTTCCGAAGCGAAGCCATAGGCACATGCCAGCCCGAGGCCTTTGGATGCGCCGGTAATCAAAACTTTCTTGCCGCGAAGTTCCAGATCCAAAACTTGCTCCCTAGGTGATTCTGATTTTACCGCTGCAGGTTGCCGTGCGTTCAGGCTGCGACGCGCTGCGGCCCGCCTTTGCCTGCAGCCAGTGCGGCAATTTCGCGTACGTCTTTTGCGTTCTCAAAATCCTGGATCGCTGCATAGAGCCGTGCAACGTTGTCCGTTGACAGTGCGCGTGCGGCGCAGTTGTCGAACTTGGCTTTGAGCATGTCCGGCGGCAGCGGTTTGTCGACGCTGCGCCCCAGCGCCTGGTCAGTCTTGGTGCTGACGACGCGGCCGTCGGTCAGTGTGACTTTTACTTCGGCGCCGAAGTGATTGTCGGCAGGGAACTGCTCGGTGGTATAAGTCGCAACATGGATTTTTGGCAGGATCGTGCGCGTGGCCGGATCTTTCCAGTTGTCGCCTTCAAAGTGTTCGAGTTTGACGGTGCGGTCTTTCAGTGCGCGCGCCAGCGTGTACTGCACGCTGAACTTGGCGTCGAGTGAAGACTGCGGATCGGGGCGGTTGGTGTGCTCCAGGCGGCGGCTATGGGTCCACGAATCGATGCGCGCGACCTGTTCGGGTTTCAGGTTGTGCTTCTGCACCAGCTCAAGCATGCAGTCGATGGCCGGGTGGGTGCTGCCGCAGCAGGGGTACGACTTGATGGCGATGCCGGGGCGGGTGATGTCCAGCGGATTGGCCCACGCCGGGATGGCTTTGGTCGCGTCGTAATTGCCGGCGCCGTTGAATACTTCGAAATAACCCTGCTTGTGTTCGAACGCGGTCGCGCCGGCAGTGAAGCCGTCGCGCGCCAGCAGCGCGGCAAACAGGCCGCTGCGCGCGCAATGGCCGACATGCAGCGGTTTGGTCATCGTGCCAAAGTTGGATTTGACGCCGGCTGCGAGCGAGGCTGCGATCGACAGCGCGGTGGCGGTCTTTTCAACGGAGAGTTTCAGCAGGTGCGCGCAGGCGGCGGCGCTGCCGAACACGCCGATGGTCGTCGTCGGATGCCAGCCCTTGGTGTACTGATGGAAGTTCACCACCATTGACAGCTTGCATTCGGTTTCAAAGCCGGCAACGTAGGCGGCGATGAAGTCGCGGCCGGTGGCGCCGGTTTCATCGGCGAGTGCGAACAGCGCGGGCAGGATGGGCACCGAAGGATGACCGCCCAGCGTGTTGTTGCAGTCATCGAAGTCGAGTGCGTGCGAAGCAGTGCCGTTGACCAATGCGGCGTCGAGTGCGCCGATGCGCCGTGCATGGCCGAACACCAGCGACGGTCCGCTGCTCGAACCGGACACGCCGAGCACGATGCGTGTCGCGTCTTCAGCGGCGCCGGCGATGGTCACGCCGACGGTGTCGAGAATGCCGACTTTGGCCCAGTGCACGGCATCGGCCGGCAGGGTGTTGTACTGTAATTCATTGATTTTATTAGATAATTCTGTGGCGAATGACATGATCGATCTCCTTGGTGCTGCGGGCCGGTGCCGTGCGGACTGACCAGAATTCGATGGCGGAAGAGAGTGGGAGTCGAACCCACACAGGACCGCTCGCGGCCCCTACCGGGTTTGAAGTCCGGCCGCCCCACCGGGAGCGATTCCCTTCCGTTGTTACTGCGTGGCCGTCATTGTAAAACGGCGCGGTGTTTACGAGAAATGGTGTTTAGAAGCGGCTGTGTCAGAAGCGATTGTTCCAGAATGTGGTGCAACTTGCGCTCAGGGTTTGCGCGCCGCGTTGAGCAGCACGGGTGCGATCTCAACAGTATTTTTTCCGTCGGTCAGCCATGTCGTGCCGTCTTGCACTGTGCATTGCAACTGCATTGTGCGCTGCGCCAGCGCGGCCATGATCTTGGTTGTAGCCTGGGGCAGTTCGATGACAGTCAGATTGTCCGGGCGCGCGAGTCCGGACTGGACGTCCTGCCACCAGCGTTCGGCGCCGCGGCCGTAAGCGTACAGGCGTACCTGCGTGGCACGACCGCAGGCTTTGCGCACAGCCTTTTCGTCGGGCAGGCCGACCTCGATCCACAGCTGAATGGCGCCGGTCAGGTCTTTTTCCCAGATGTCGGGCTCGTCTTCGTTGCTCAGCCCCTTGCCGAAGGCGAGGGCTTCGCTGGCGTTCAGCGCAAATGCCAGCAGCCGCGCCATCATGCGTTCATCGGTTTCGGACGGATGGCGCGCCAGCACCAGCGCATGAGTGGCGTAATAGCCGCGGTCCATGTCGGTGATGGTCAGGTCGATCTTGAAGATGGTTGCGCTGAGTGCCATGAGTTGGTTAAGGTACCAAAATGATGACTGCAAGTGATGATCACGTAAAAGATGACAAAGTAACTGCGGCGACCCGCAACTGGCTGGAGAAAGCGGTGATCGGCCTCAACCTGTGCCCGTTTGCGCGCGCAGTATACGCCGCTGACCGTATCCGTTATGTGGTCAGCGATGCGACGACCATCGAGGCGCTGCTCGAAGTGCTGGCGGCGGAGCTGGAAGTGCTGGCGGAAGCGGATGAAAACCAGACCGAAACCACGCTGCTGATCCATCCGCAGGTGCTGGGCGACTTTCTCGATTACAACGATTTTCTTGAAATGGCGGATATGCTGGTGGAAGAGCTCGGCTTGGACGGGATGCTGCAGGTGGCGAGTTTTCATCCGCAGTACCAGTTCGCAGAAACCGAGTCCGACGATATCGAAAACTGCAGCAACCGCTCGCCGTATCCGACGCTGCACCTGTTGCGCGAATCCAGCGTGGAACGCGCGGTGGCCGCGCATCCGGATACCGAACAGATTTGCCGCGACAACATCAAGACACTGCGCCAGCTCGGTCGCGAGGGCTGGGCGCGGCTTGACGTCGGTATGCCGCGAAGCAAGTCCCCTTGAGGGGCGCCGCGCAAACTCTGACCTGCGGGTTTATTTCAGGCGTGCAGCCACGGCATCCGCCGCGCGCCTGGCCTCCGCCATCGCATCTTCCAGGCTGCCGCCGCAGCCGCTGCGCACCGCGCCGACCGCCCACAGGCCGCTGACTGAAGTTTCCAGTGAGTTGCTGGTGGTGACAAAACCGTTGGCATCGCGTTTGACATCGGCTGGCAGAAAATCGCTGTTTGGTTTCAATCCAATGTAGGCGAACACTCCCGCGCAGGGGATTTCCTCGCTGCCTGCGCCGTTCTTGATACGCAGCTTCTCGACCATCTGTCCGCCGAGGATGGTTTCGACCGTGGTGCCAAAGCGGGTTTCGATTTTGTCGTTGCCCTGGATCTGGTCGATGAAGCGCTGCTGCGCGCGGAACGCGCTGCCGCGATGGATCAGGATCACCTTGCCGCAGTAGTGAGTCAGCACCTGCGCTTCCTGCAGCGCTGAATCACCGCCGCCGATCACCGCCACGGTTTCATTCTGGAACATCGGGCCGTCGCAGTCCGCGCATTTCGATACGCCGCGACCTTCGAATTCGCTTTCGCCGGGCACGCCCAGCGGCTTCAGGCTGGCGCCGCTGGCGACGATGACCTGGCGCGCACGGTAACTGCCGCTTTCGGTGGTCACGGTGTAGCCGCCATCGGCGGCAGTCAGCGCGGTGACCGGTTCCTGGATGCTGATGACGCCGGCCTCGGCATTGGCGCCGGTCATCTCTGCGGCAAACGCGGCACCGCCAGCCTCGCCGCCGGGTGGTGCAGGGTCTAGTTCATTCACGTTGAGCACCAGGCCGCCGAAGATCTGCTGCTCGAAGGTAGCGGTGCTCAGCCCTTTTTTGGCGAGCGCGCCGGCAGCGGTAAGTCCGGCGATACCTTCGCCGATGATGATGACGTCAAATGCGGAAGTGGTCATGGCGTTCTTTCAGTTCAGTTTTCAGTAACGTTTGTTGCGGAATGGGGGGCGTTGCTGAGGCTTGTTGGCCGAAGGTTTCTGGGCCTGCGGTTTTGCGACAGCACCCGGCGGAGGCGGCGGGGCCGCTTCAGCCGCACCGAGGATGGGTACAAAGTCCTTGCGCATCTTGCGTGCGTCACCGATGCGCTGGGTGACAGTGATGCCATCCAGTGCTTCAAGAATTTCAATCGCCAGCGTGCGGCCGATGCCGACGGCGTCGCGGTATTGCGCCGCGGTGAACTGGCCTTCGGGCTGTTTTGCGGCGACCGCCTGCGCAGTCGCAGCGAGTACCGCCATCGTCGGTTTCAGATAAAAACGTTCAGCGCCGACACGGTACAGATTGCCCGCCTTCATCTGCCGGTAGAGGAAATCCTTGAGGATGGCGTCTTTCAGTTTCAGCAGCGGCGCCAGTTCCTTCAGCGGCGGCGGATTGAATCCGGCGGACAGCAGCGCCGGCTGTACCGTTTCCCACAGTTTGACGTCGGCGCTGTTGGCGGTGGTGTCATGGCCGGGCTTGCGCACCAGCGAGCTGTGGACTTCGATTTGCCGCTGGTCGGCGAGCAGACGCAGCAGGTGGCCGAAGGCGTCGGCATCGAGTTCCGGTGCCAGCGCCTGATGCAGCGTTTCGATTTCGATGCCCGACGCCTGCGGCTGGGCCTGGTGAAACGCAGTGACCTGTTTGACTGCGGCTTGATGCAGAGCGGCGAGCCGCGGCTGGGTGATGGCGAAGCGGCGATCCTTGCCCAGCGGCGTGAGCCCGGCCTTGTCATATGCGGCCGCGGCAATTTCCGGTAGCAGGTTGAAGATCGCTTCGAAATGCGCGAGGTCGATGGGGCGTTTGCTGTCGGCGGCGAGCGCGGTCAGTGCGGTCACGTGGTCCGCCGATTCGAGCGCGGCAAGGGTTGCGTCCCGCGCCTTGCTGCGCCGGGATGCCGGCGGGATCGGATCGATGATGACGCCGCCGCCGAGCGTACGTGTCGAGGACTGGTCACGCAGGATAAAGCGGTCGCCATGCAGGGCGGATATCGGTTCATCCAGTACCAGCTGACCGATGCCGCCGCTGCCCGGGTTCAGCGCTTCGCCGCGTTTCAGCGAAACGCGGGCGGTGACATCCGCGGTGGCCAGGTGCAGGTGCACCGGCATCCAGTGCTTCAGCGGCTTGCCTTCGCCGGGGAGCACGTTCAGCCGCACATCGATGCGTTGTGTCGGGCGGTGGATGGCTTCAGCCATGACCCAGTCGCCGCGGCGCACCGATTCAACGTCGGCGCCGGTCAGGTTCAGCGCGCAGCGTTCACCAGCGCGCGCTTCAGCAGCGGCCTTGCCGTGGATCTGGATGCTGCGCACGCGCACTTCGCGGCCTGCGGGGGAAATCACCAGCTTGTCACCGGCGCGCACGGTGCCGTTGAACACCGTGCCGGTGACGACAGTGCCGCTGCCGGCGATGCTGAATGCGCGATCGATGGCGTAACGCAGATGCTGGCCGCTGGAGCTGCGCTGGCCTTTGGCCGCAGCTTCGCGCAGCAGCAGGTTTTTCAGTTCAGCCATGCCGGTGCCGCTGACGGCGGATACCGGCAGGATCGGTACCTGTGCGAGTAACGTCGGTGCGAGCAACGCCCGCACCTGGTTGCGCACTTCTTCAATGCGCGCGGCGTCGACACGGTCGGTTTTGGTGATCACCGCGGCGCCGCAACCAATGCGCAGCAGATCGAGGATCTGCAGGTGTTCGATGGTCTGCGGCATCACGCCGTCGTCGGCGGCGACGATCAGCAGCGCAAAATCAATGCCGGAGACGCCGGCGAGCATATTGCGGATGAAACGTTCGTGGCCGGGTACGTCGACAAAACCGATCAGTCCGCCTTCGGCCAGCGGCAGGTAGGCAAAGCCGAGATCAATGGATATGCCGCGGGCTTTTTCCTCGGGCAGGCGATCGGTGTCGGTGCCGGTCAGGGTTTTGACCAGCAGCGTTTTGCCGTGGTCGATGTGGCCTGCGGTGGCGACGATCATTTGTTGCTGATCTTCAGTTGCGGCAGTTGCGCGATGAACTCGTCCTCATGATCGAGGCAGCGCAGGTCGAGCATCAGTGCGCCGTCCTTGATGTGGCCGATGACTGGGGCGGGCAATGCACGCAGTGCCGCAGCGAGTTTGTTGAGGTTGCCTTTTTTGCCGGCGGGCATGATCGCCAGTCCGCTGCTCGGCAGCACATCGACGGGCAGCGCGCCACTGCCGATCTGGCTTTTGCAGGCGGCAATTTCGACTTTCCAGTCATCACCCAGCGCTGCTGCGGCTGCGGGCAGCACACGGGCGGCCTGCGCAGCGATATCGCCAGCACTGCGCGTGAGCAGGCGCAGCGCCGGCAGTTCTTCATGCAGGCGTTCCGGATGCAGATACAGGCGCAGCACGGCATCCAGCGCGGTGAGTGTCAGTTTGTCGAGGCGTAACGCGCGTTTCATCGGATTCTTCGCGATGCGTGCCATCAGATCCTTGCGACCGACCAAAAGGCCTGCCTGCGGGCCGCCGAGCAGCTTGTCGCCGCTGAAGGTGACGACGTCGGCGCCGTCGTTGAGTGTTTCGCGCGGCGTTCGCTCATGCGGCAGGCCGTATTCTTCAAGATTGATCAACGTGCCGCAGCCGAGATCGACGATGAAGGGCAGATTGTGTTCGTGAGCGAGTCTGGCCAGTTCACTTTCCGGCACCGTCGCCGTGAAACCCTGCACCACGTAGTTGCTGGTGTGGACTTTCATGATCGCCGCGGTGCGCGATGTGATGGCGTCGGCAAAATCCTTGAGGTGGGTGCGATTGGTGGTGCCGACCTCGACCAGTTTCACGCCGGCGCGCGACATGATGTCAGGAATGCGGAACGATCCGCCGATTTCAATCAATTCACCGCGAGACACCAGCACTTCGCGTTTCAGCGCCAGCGAGTTTAGCGCGAGATAGACCGCGGCGGCATTGTTGTTGACGGCGACGGCTTTTTCGCCGCCGGTGAGTTCTGCCAGCCAGCGTTCGACATGGCTGTCGCGCTCGCCGCGGGCGCCGGTCGCGAGATCAAATTCCAGATTGACCGGACGGGTCATCGCCGCCATGACGGCTTCGGCGGCGCTTTTCGGCATCACCGCACGACCGAGATTGGTGTGCAGCACCGTGCCGGTGAGATTGAAGACCGGTTTCAGCGAGGGGGCGGCTGAACGTTCCAGCGCGATGGCGCAGGATTGCAGAAAGCGGGTTTCATCAAAGGCGCCGGCATCCGGCGCTGCAAGACGTTCGCGCTCGGCATCAAGCGCGCGGCGCAGGAAGGCGGTTACGCGTGTGCGGCCATGGGCCGCAATGAGGACTGCGACTGCTTCGCTACCGAGCAGTCGATCCACCGAAGGCAACGCGCGACGCGCGGCTGCGGCGGGATTCACCATGGCGATGGGGCCATGATCAAAAGCGGGCGTTTCATGGATGCGAATGGTTGCGCAGAAAGTAAGGTAAAACGCGGGGTTGCAGTGTAGCGCAATCGGCGTTGATCACAAAAATGATGCCCCGGGCCGTGCTGCCGGCGGGGCAAGCATTTGATTTATTTGTTTTAGTTGATCGTATCCCGCAACGGTTGCTGTGCCTGAAAAGCGTTCAGTCGAGTTTGATCCCCAGCCGTTTGCCGAGCGCACCCCAGCGGGTGACTTCCGTTTTGATGGTTTCGGCGAAGGCTTCAGGCGTTCCGGCGACCGGAACATTGCCTTGTGAAACCAGCAACTGCTGAAGCGGTGCGCTGCCGACCACACCGGCGATTTCGCGCTGCAGCCGGTCAATGATCGGACGAGGCGTGCGCGCCGGCGCGACATAGCCGTACCAGATCGCCGCTTCAAAGCCAGGCACGGTTTCGGCCACGGCCGGCAGATCCGGAAATGCCTCGAGGCGTTTGCTGCCGCCGTGCGCGATCAGGCGCAGCCGGCCGGATTTCCAGTGACCCATGGTGGAGAACATATTGCCGAAGGAAAACTGGATTTCGCCGCCGACCTGGGCAGCGACGTATTGCGCCACACCTTTGTAGGGGACATGGGTCATGGTGATACCGGCCATCGACATGAACAGTTCGGTAGCCAGATGCGGCGAGCTGCCCGGGCCTGAAGAACCGAAATTGAGTTTTCCCGGATTTGCCCGGGCATAGTCAATGAATTCCCTGGTGGAGAGCGCCGGTACCGAAGGCTGCAACATCAGGCCGAAGGGACTGGAGGTCACCATTGATATAGCTGCGAAGTCTTTGATGAGGTCATAGGGCAGCCGCGTCGCAAGCCCGGCGTTCACGGCATGTGTGCTGGTGATCATCAGCAGTGTGTAGCCGTCCGGCGCGGATTTGGCCGCGACATCGGTGCCGACCACTCCCGAGGCCGCCGCCCGGTTGTCGATGACCATGGGCTTGCCCAGCCGCTCGGAAAGTCTGGGGCCAAGGAGCCTTGCGATGACGTCACTGCCGCCGCCGGCGGTGAAGGGCACGATGACCCGGATCGGTTTGTCCGGATAGGATTGGGCGCCGGCTGCTGCGGTAACGATGAACAGGCAGGCTGCAGCAGTGCGCCAAATCAGCTTCCTGTGGTTCGAATGGCTTGATCTTTTCATTGCTCCCCCTTCCCGCACGGATGGCGGAATCAAAGTTTCAGCAGTCGCGTTGCGTTGAGGCCAAGGATCAGCTGGCGCTCGTTTTCAGGCACGTCAATGAGACCTTCCACCACGTCGACGGGATGGGTGTAGCTCATATCGGCAGGACAGTCGCTGCCCATCATGACGCGATCGGCGCCGACCTGTTCGATCAGGTTGGTGAGGATGTCGCTGTCGTGGGTAATGGTGTCGTAATGGAAGCGGCGCAGATACGACGACGGCGCCTGTTTCATGTGTGCGAGTTCCTTGCGTACCTTTGCCCCGTGATCCCAGCGGCCGATCAGCGCGGGCAAGGTTCCTCCGGCATGGGGCAGCACGATATCCAGTTGCGGGAAGCGGTCGAGCACACCGCCGAAAATCAGTGAGGCGGCGGCGATCGCGGTGTCCGTCGGATTGCCGATCAGATTGCGCAGGTGATATTTGCGCATGCGCTCGGCGCCGACCGGATTGACCGGATGCAGGAACACCGGCAGCCCCAGTTCTTCGCAGCAGGCGAAGACCGGCCAGAAATCCGGCTCATCCAGATTGCGCCCCATGATGTGGGTGGCCATGTAAATGCCGCGGATGCCCGGCAGTGTTGCCGCGCGCCGCGCTTCTGCCACGGCGAGTTCCGGCGCCTGCATCGGCAGTGTGGCGAGGCCCAGCAGACGGTCCGGGTGTTGCAGATGCGCTTCGGCGAGGCCGTCGTTGTAGCTTTGTGCGAGCTTGAGTCCGAAATCCGCAGGCGCCCAGTACACCATCGGCTGGGTCAGGGACAGCACATGCACGTCGACACGGGCCTCATCCATCATCCTGATGCGTGTGACGAGGTCGATATAGCTGTCCTGAAAGGTCGCCTTGTACTGGGGCACGCCAAATGTCAGATGGCCTTTGGGGTTGCGGCCGATTTCGGCGCCGATTGCAGGCCCTTCTTTTTCCAGCAGTCGCACCCACTGTTCGGGGTACCAGTGGGCGTGGATGTCTATTTTCGATGACATGAAGGAGCTGTTTTCCGGTGCAATGTTAGGGCTGGCTGCCGGCAGGGAAGCCGGGCGGCAAAGTGCGGGCTGAAAAGCGATGCCGCAGTTTAGCGTAAGCCTCAGGCTGCATGTTATTCTGAACCCAGAGTCCGCGAGACGGACGCATCAAAACAGAATCCGGAGAAGCAAATGAAAATGCGCGCGATGATGATGGCCTTGCTGCTGGCTGCGGGTGGTGCGCAGGCAGCCGATGCGTCCTATCCGACCAAGCCGATACGCTTCATTTGTCCTTACGCCCCTGGCGGCGCAGGCGATATTTTTACGCGTACCATCGGCCAGAAACTGAGTGAAGCGCTGGGCCAGGCCGTGGTGGTCGACAACCGGGCCGGCGCCAATGGCGGTATCGGTACCGAGCTGGTGGCACGCGCGCCGGCCGACGGTTACACCTTGCTGATGGGCAACGCCGGGCCGATGACCGTCAATCCGAATCTGTATCTGAAAATGGGGTATGACCCGGTCAAGGATTTTGCGCCGATCACTCAGGGCACTTCATACATGTATGTGCTGGTGGTGCCGCCCGCGGCGCCGGTGAAGTCGCTGCCGGATTTCATCAAGCTGCTGCAGTCCAAGCCTGGTCAGATGACCTACGGCTCGACCGGCATTGGCGGTGGCAATCACCTGTCGGGTGAACTGTTCAGCCTGATGACCAATACCAAATCCATCCATGTGCCGTACACCGGCAGCTCGCTGGCGCTGGCGGCGCTGCTCGGCGGCCAGATCAGCTATATGTTCGATACCGTGATCACCGCAGTGCCGCAGTTGCGCGGCGGCAAACTGCGAGCGATCGGTGTCACCGGCGGCAAACGCGCATCGGCCCTGCCGGACGTGCCGACGCTGAACGAACTCGGACTGAAGGGTTTTCAGCTGACGCAGTGGCAGGCGGTGGTGGCGCCGGCCGGTACGCCGAAACCGGTGATCGACCGTCTGAATCGTGAAGTGGTGAAGGCGCTGAAAATGCCGGATGTCATCGACCGGCTCGCAACCCAGGGCGGCAACGATCTCGTCGGCAACACGCCGGAAGAGTTTGCGCAGGTCATCAAGAGCGATCTCGCGCTGTACGCCAAAATCATCAAGGCTGCCGGCATCAAACCGCAGTAGCTGCATGGTGCGAAAAAACGCCGGCATCTGTTGATGCCGGCGTTTTATTTTAACTAATTGATTTTAAACAATTATTCCCACAGACGTTCGGGCAGGGGCAAGCCTGCCAACTGTTCCGGCGTCAGCGGTTGATCGGGCGTGATGCCGATGCTTTCCAGTACCGCGGCCAACTGCCGCCCATGCTGTGCGCTGTGCCAGGTTGAACGCTCGTAAAGCATGTAGATGGGCTGCATGCCGAAGAAGGTCTTGATCTTCTGCTGGCAGGATTTGTCTTCGAGCTTGTCCCACCAGTTTTCCAGCCGCGCGATGACAGTATCGCCATAACGCGCGATTTCGTCGCCGGTCATGAAGGTGCCGTCTTTCGGCGGCACGTTCGCCAGTTGCACGGAGTATTCGACGCCACCCTCGACGGACTCCAGGTAGGCCTCGCCGATGCGGAAGATGTGGTGACACATCAGCCGGATGGAGCGGTCGCGGTTGGGAATGACCCGTTCCAGCAGTTTTGCGTCTGGCAACTGGCGGATCAGACGCTGCGCCGCGCGCAGCACCATGATCCAGCGCTTGATCAGTTCTTCGGGAGGCAGAGGCTTGTGGCCGGTACCCTGAAGGCCGACAAACTCGGCAACGTCCTCCAGGTTTTGTCCAAAGACAAACTGATCGCCCTTGGCGACCACGGGGACATTGCGCACACCGAACTTGAGCAGGCGTTCGCGGCCCGCCGGATCGTTCAGAACGTCGATGGCGATGAAATCAATTTTTTTGCGCGAAAGAAACTCTTTCGCCCGGAGACAGCTGCTTCAGCCCGGTTGGGTAAACAGAATGAACTGTTCGTTGGCGCCCATGTTTGACCTCTTTGCAGGCGGTTGAATGAAGCGGCAAGACTAACGTTCGGCGGCACTGGGCGTCAAGGATGGCGATGCTATAATCCGCGCGCTTTTTATCCCGCCTTTTTTCGCAAAAATCCATATGATGAAGCTGATCGGGACTGTCACCAGTCCCTACACACGAAAGGTGCGCGTAGTTCTTGTTGAGAAGCGCATGGAATGCGAGTTCATCACGGACACGCCGAACACGCCGGACAGCGCGGTTGCCCGTTACAACCCGCTTGGGAAAATCCCGGTGCTGGTGCTTGATGACGAAAATACGATTTTTGACTCGCGGGTGATCGTCGAGCATCTGGACAATGCGAGTCCCGGCAACCGGCTGATCCCCGAGGAAAAACGTCCGCGCATCCAGGTGCGGCGCTGGGAAGCGCTGGCCGACGGATGCACGGACGCTGCGATTGCGCTGGTCAACGAAAAACGCAAACCGGCGGAGCAGCAATCACCGGAGTGGATCATCCGGCAGCAGGGCAAGGTTGATCGTTCGTTGCAGGCGATGGCGGATGACCTTGCGGCCAAACCGTGGTGTGCCGGTGATTTTTTCACGCTGGCTGATATTGCGGTCGGCTGCTGCCTGGGATGGCTGGAGTTGCGGGTGCCCGATCTGCCGTGGCGGCGCAATCATCCGAATCTGGCGCGGCTCGCCGACAAACTCGCGCAGCGCCCGTCCTTTAAAGATACCGCAGCCTGATCAGCTGTTGCCGGCGATGGCGTCCGGCGGACAAGCGTCGTCGAGCGACAGCGCGGGTTGCGCAGGACGTGCCGATTCAATGATACCGCCGCCGATGCAGACGCGGCTCTCGTAAATCACTACCGACTGGCCGGGTGTCACCGCCCACTGGTTTTCGGCAAAATCGACGATGCATCGTCCGCTGGAGGCCTCTTCCATCGAACACGCGGCATCACGCTGGCGGTAGCGCGTCTTTGCGCTGTAAACCCATTGCGTATGCGGCGGTTCGCCGCTGATCCAGTTGACGTTGACCGCGGTGAGCTGGTCAGCCAGCAGCAGCGGATGGTCGTGACCCTGCACCACGATCAGCCGGTTGCCGGCCATGTCCTTTTGCGCGACATACCAGGGGTCGCCGTCGCCATCGCGGGTACCGCCGATGCCCAGCCCCTGACGCTGGCCCAGTGTGTAGAAAGTCAGTCCCATGTGCCTGCCGACGCGGCGACCTTCCGGCGTGACGATGTCGCCCGGATTGGCCGGCAGATAGCGGTTGAGAAATTCGCGGAACGGCCGTTCGCCGATGAAGCAGATGCCTGTCGAATCCTTTTTGTCATGATTGGGCAGCCCTTCGCGGCGCGCGATCTCGCGCACGTCACGCTTGTAGAGGCTGCCCAGCGGGAACATGGTCTTGGCGAGCTGCTGCTGGTTCAGGCGGTAGAGGAAATAGCTCTGGTCCTTGGTGCCGTCTTCCGCCTTCAGCAACTGGTGCAGACCATCGACCTCGCGCACCTGGGCGTAATGTCCGGTAGCAATGCGGTCGGCGCCGAGATTCATCGCATGGTCAAGGAAGGCCTTGAATTTGATTTCGGCATTGCACAGCACGTCGGGGTTGGGCGTGCGTCCGGCCTGGTAATCGCTGAGGAATTCGCTGAACACGCGGTCCTTGTATTCAGCGCTGAAGTTGACGGCCTCGATGTCGATGCCGATGCGGTCGGCGACGGCGACGGCGTCGATCAGATCCTGGCGCGAGGTGCAGTGCTCGTCGGTGTCGTCATCTTCCCAGTTCTTCATGAACAGGCCGATGACTTCATGTCCCTGTTGCTTGAGCAGCAGCGCGGCAACCGAGGAATCCACGCCCCCCGAAAGACCGACGACAATTTTCTGTTTGCGCTCCATAAACAGGCTTTAGTTGTGGTGATGCAGAATTTGCAGAGGGTGGCGCCGGCCGCGGAGATAATCATCCACGCATTGCATCAGCAGCGGGCTGCGGTGCCGGTCGGCGCAGGCGCGGATTTCCGACACGGGCATCCACAGCGCGCGCAGGATCCCGGTATCCAGCGCGCGGCCGGGATGGGGCGCCGACAGGGTTCCGGTAAAGGCAAAACGCAGGTAGGTTACGCCGCTGCCTGACTGCCGGTAATGGTAAATGCCCAGCAGGGCTTCGGGTGTGAAATCGCAGGCGGATTCTTCCAGTGTTTCACGTACCACGGCGTCGATCAGCGATTCGCCCGCTTCAAGATGACCGGCAGGCTGGTTGTAGCGTATGCCGTCGTCGGTCTGCTCCTCGACCAGCAGAAACGCGCCGTCGCGTTCGACAACGGCGGCAACGGTGACGTTGGGTTTCCACTGGGTTTTTTGATCATTCATTCCGGTATTTTATCGCCTGCCGCCGACGCCTGAAAAAGAAGAGGCAGGGCATACGCCCTGCCTCTTCAAAAGCGCGAAAAGTTATTGTTTTATTTCTTCGCTTTGCAATCTTTATGGTCTTTGTTTTTTGCGTCTTTGCAGTCCACTTTTGCGGCTTCTTTCTTTTCGGCTGCGAACACCGGGGCAACGGATACGGTTGCGAACATTGCGGCAAATGCAATTGCGAGCAGCTGTTTCATGGTTCCTCCCTTGGTGGTTTGACTAAACCAGCCGGTAACCGGCCGGCAGCTCTGAATGAGCCACATCACATTAGCGCATGCCCCCATAAATGACAACTGGCCGGGGGGATGCCTCGGGACAGAGCATTCAGGCATAAAAAAAGCGAGGCATCAGCCTCGCTTTTCCGAAAACAGAAGGATTACTTCTTGTCGTCTTTTTTGGCTTCAGCTTTCGGTGCGTCTTTCTTGGTTTCGGCTTTTTTCTCGGTCTTTTTCTCATCTTTTTTCGCATCAGCAGCGAACGCCGGAGCAACGGCAACGGTGGCGAACACAGCGGCGATGATGGCAGCAAACAGTTTGTTCATGATTTCCTCATTGAGTGGTTGATCAACCAGGTCATTTCTTGACCCTTGACCGAATAGCCGGTCATTGTCAATAACGCCGGCTTCGATGGTTGGTTGACAGTTTCGTGTAAGTTTCACTATGCGGACTTTTAAGAAGCCTCTGGCACAAGAACCGGGCACAAATGGCCTGAAAATTAGCCGGATATTCCAGAATGTTGCCTTTAAGTGACTATTGCGGAGGCTCTGCTGGAATCTCGCGCCATTGTCCTGGAGCCAAGCCATCCACAGTCCAGGGGCCAATTGCGTGGCGGATCAGGCGCAAAGTCGGGTAACCCGCTGCCGCAGTCATCCGCCGGACCTGACGGTTGCGGCCTTCGCGCAGGATGAGTTTCAGCCAGGTCGTCGGGATATGCCGCCGGATTCGAACGGGCGGGGTGCGCGGCCATAACCAGACGGGCTGCGGACAAACGCTGGCCTCGGCCGGTCGCGCCCGGTAATCCGGAAGTTGTATGCCCGCTCTCAGCAGTGCCAGGGCGGCTTCTTCTGGGGTGCCTTCGACCTCAACAAAATAAGTCTTGGGCAGTTTGTGGCGCGGATCGGTGATGCGGTGCTGCAGGGCGCCGTCATCAGTCAGGATGACCAGGCCTTCGCTGTCCGTGTCCAGGCGACCGGCCGGATAGACGCCGGCGACCGGCACAAAATCTTTCAGCGTCGGATGGTGACCCGAGGGGCTGAACTGGCAGATCATGCCGTAGGGCTTGTTGAGTAGCAGAAGTTTCGACACCGGCTGATTGTACGAAGAAAATCCGCCGCAGGTGTGGTGGTCTGGGTTGTCGGCGAGCCCGGCGCGGCTTCAGGCGGTGGCGCGTGTTTGCGGTTCCCGGGCCAGCAATTCATAACCCGGCAGCGTAAGGAACTCGACGTAGTGATCGCTGGCGGTGATGTCGTCGAATAGTTTCGCGGCCTCTTCGTAACGGCCCGCGGCCCAGGCTTCCTCACCCAGTTCCCGTCGCACCCGGGCGAGTTCCTCAGGCAGCATTTTGCGGAACATGTCCTTGGTGACTTTGCGGCCGTCATCCAGTACGCCCTTCGGGCTGCGCATCCATTGCCAGATCTGCGAGCGCGAAATTTCTGCAGTGGCCGCATCTTCCATCAGGTTGTAGACCGGTACGCAGCCGTTGCCGGCGAGCCACGCGCCGATGTACTGGATACCGACGCTGATGTTGTGGCGCAGGCCGGCCTCGGTGATCGGCGCTTCCGGTTTGAAATCGAGCAACTCTTTCGCAGTGACCTGCACGTCCGGGCGCTGGCGGGAAACCTGATTGGCAGCCGGCATATGCCTGTCGAAAATTTCCTTGGCGATGCTGACCAGTCCCGGGTGCGCGACCCAGGTGCCGTCACAGCCGTCGGTGGCTTCACGCTCCTTGTCGGCGCGTACTTTGGCCACAGCGGCTTCGTTGGCAGCGGGATCGTTCTTGATCGGGATCTGTGCCGCCATGCCGCCCATCGCGAAGGCCTTGCGGCGATGGCAGGTCTTGACCAGCAGCAGTGCGTAGGCGCGCATGAACGGCGCGGTCATCGTCACCTGGCTGCGATCCGCCAGGCAGAAGTTCTTGTTCGAGCGGAATTTTTTGATGCAGCTGAAAATGTAATCCCAGCGGCCGATGTTCAGCCCGACGCAGTGGTCGCGCAGTTCGTAGAGGATTTCATCCATCTCGAAGGCCGCGAGCACGGTTTCGATGAGGACAGTGCCCTTGATCGTGCCCAGCGGCAGGCCCAGTTCGCGCTGCGCCATCACGAAGATGTCGTTCCATAACCGCGCTTCAAGGTGGCTTTCCATTTTCGGCAGATAGAAGTACGGGCCGGTGTTGCGCGTGATGGCTTCCTTGGCGTTATGGAATACGTAGAGTGCAAAGTCGAAGATCGATCCGGAGACCGGTTCGCCGTCGATATGCATGTGCTGTTCCAGCAGATGCCAGCCGCGCGGACGCACCATAAGCGTCGCCGTTTGCGGATTGAGCCGGTATTGCTTGCCTTCGGGACTCTGGAAGGTGATCGAACGCCGTATCGCATCGCAAAGATTGATCTGGCCTTCAATCATATTGCTCCAGGTCGGCGCGTTGGAGTCCTCGAAATCGGCCATGAACACGTTGGCGCCGCAGTTCAGCGCATTGATCACCATCTTGCGGTCGGTGGGGCCGGTAATTTCGACGCGGCGATCCTGCAGGTCGGACGGGATCGGGCCGACGCTCCATTCGCTCTCGCGGATGCTGCGGGTCTCGGGCAGGAAATCGGGCAGTTTGCCGATATCGAATTCGGCCTGGCGCTTTACGCGTTGCGCCATCAATTCGCGGCGGCGGTTTTCAAATTTGCGCGCTAGTTTGGCGACGAAGGTAATCGCTTGCGGCGTCAGGATTTGTTCGTAGCCGGTCGGGATCGGGCCCAGTATTGCGATGCCTTCGGGTAAGGCGGTTGCGGTCATGGCAGGCTCCTGAAGTCGTCGGCGAAAATTTCACGATACAAAATTTCGTATCAAACCGGATGCTGCAATGCATTATACCGATAAATTCCGGAACTCCAATAATCGTTGGCCGATAAAATTTCTGCTCTGTAAATATGCCGGCAGGCGTGGGTCAGCAAGGCTTTCCGCAATGCAAAATAAATCAAACACATGGATGACAAACCATGGCCACTTGCCGGCCAGAAAATCTTCATGGAGCGCGGTGCCAAAGAAAAACGCCCGCAAATGCGGGCGTTTTTTCAAGCCAGCGCTGACCGCTGGTCAGCGTGGTGGCCGGGTTACTTCGTGCCCCAGGGCTTGATCGCCGCTTTGAGCTGGTTGTAACCGTCGATGTAGCGCGGACGTTTGCTGCTGTAGATCTTGTCGAACGTGGCCAGTTGATCGTCCAGCCACTTCGCCAGTTCAGTGTTACCCGGATTGGCGGCTTTGTAGGCTTCGTTGATCAGCACGAAGTGAATGCGCGGATCGTACGGGTCCTTGGTGCCGCCGACGGTTTCGTCGCCGTTGAGCAGGCGCTGCAGCATCGCATCGGCGGAGCCGAGGGTCTGCTCGAAAATCGGCGCGCCTTCCATGCGGTACATGACGCTGGTCATGTCCTTGCCGTTGGTCATGGTGAAGCCCATGTCCTTCCACACGTCGCCCATCTTCTTGCCGGTCTTGGCGTAGTCGAGAATGATCTGGCCCCACTTGCGCAGCACATCCGGCGCGTCGGCCATCAGGTCGGTCAGGCGGTCACCGTCAAGGTCGGTCGAGTAGATGATGCATTCGCGCTGCTCGATCATGTCGTGCAGCATCAGACCGAAGTTGGTGTCGGAGATGTGCTCGTAGATGTCCCCGCCCCAGTTTTCCATGCCGGCCTTGAAGTCTTTCGGCAGCAGCGCGACGATGGCGTGGACGTTTTCCTTGTGCTCTTCATAAGCGTCAACCGCGTACTGGCGCTTCAGCTGGAACTTGGTGCCCTGGATCATCCAGCGGAACAAACCTGCGTTTACTGCGTCTTCTTTCGCCTGGGTCGGCTTGGTGGCGACGCGGCCGATGCAGCCCCGATCATTGACCAGTTTCAGGAAGAGCCGTGCGGCATAGGCCATGCGCACGCCGGGGGTGTTCATTTCGGAGTGGATGTTGCCAGTCGCTTTTTCAACGACGAATTTCTTGTTGTCCTGCGAATACGGCAGGCCGGGCATGAAGCGCACGTTGGTGATCGAACCGTAGGGGCGGACGTTGCAGTAGACGCCAGCGGCAGTGCGCAGCGGCGCATTAGCCGACTTGCCGGCGACGACTACTTTTTTGCCGTTGTCGTTGACCATGAAGTCGCCCGCGGTCGACCATTTCAGGCAGGTGTAGTCCATCTTGCCGAACCACTCCAGCGATTTCAGCTTGGTGTCGTGGCGGAACTGCGCCATCATCGGTACGCCGAGGAAGGGCAGGCCGAGTACGTCGAGTGCCATAATGGTGCCGTTGAGTGCGAAGGTGTCGGTGAGCGCATGCGCTACCGGATTTACGCCGCCGGTGAAGTTACCGCCTTCCCAGATGGTGGCGTCGCTGATGTCGCGCGGCTTTGTTGTGGAGCGCTTGAAAACGCCGTCCAGATATTTGAAAAGATCACCGCTTGCTTCTTCCTGCGCGATTTTCAGCAGGTCCAGTTTTCCGCTCATTTCTAAGTCTCCGTTCGAATTGGGTCGTTCAAGTGATCGGCGGATAGTCGCGATCGAAGGGGTGCTCCGGATGCAAGGTTATCCCCGAAGCGGTGACCACCGTGCCTGTGACAGATTGCCTGCTGGTCAGGGGGCGGATTATCGCATTATTTCCCGCGCCCGGCATGGCTTGCCGCTGGTTTGTGACGGCAAAAGGGCAGAAAAAAGCCCGCAGGCGAAGCTGCGGGCTTTGTCTCTTGCAGGGCAGTGGGCAGGACGGCGGCCCGCTGCTAAATCACAGCTTCAGGCTGCTTGGATGTTAGAGGCTTGCTTACCCTTGGGGCCCTGGGTGACTTCGAAAGACACCTTCTGGCCTTCTTTCAGTGTCTTGAAGCCATTCATCTGGATCGCCGAGAAGTGCGCGAAGAGATCTTCGCTACCGTCGTCGGGAGTGATGAACCCGTAGCCTTTGGAGTCATTGAACCATTTCACAGTACCAGTTGCCATATGCCTGCCTTGATAAAAAAGCGGATGGGCTCCGCGATTTGTTCGAGTTCCAAGGGATAGCACCGGCCAAACTGGTCTTGCGCTGAATCCTGAACCCCAACACCCGACTGCTTTCTAGGGTATTTGCCGGCGAAAGTCAAGCGCGGGTAAAACTCCCGGGGAAACCCCGGCGCCGACGCGGATTTGTTATTCATTTCGCCACTTGAAAAATTCCCAATTCCAGACACAATAGGTCAGGAGATTCTTTTGAACTTGAACAGCGTAATTCCCGATTACAGCAGGCATGGCGAACCGGCAGCGTGAAGACACCGTCCTCGAGGCGAAGCGCAGTAAAACCAAGCCACCACCGATGTTCAAGGTGCTGCTGCTTAACGACGACTACACGCCGATGGACTTCGTGGTCGTTGTCCTGCAGAGGTTCTTCGGTTTGAGCGGGGAGCGCGCAACCCATGTCATGCTCAAGGTTCACCGCGATGGCATGGGGGTCTGCGGCGTTTTCCCCCGTGATGTTGCGGCGACCAAAGTCGAGCAGGTAAAGTCGTACGCCAAGCAGCACCAGCACCCGCTACAGTGTGTAATGGAAGAAAATTGATTATCAACAGGCCATGATCGGAAACTTATGATCGCCCAGGAACTAGAAGTCAGCTTGCACATGGCCTTTATGGAGGCCCGCCAGAAGCGCCACGAATTCATTACCGTGGAGCATCTGCTGCTCGCGTTGCTCGACAACCCGTCGGCGTCCGAAGTGCTGCGTGCCTGCGCCGCCAACGTCGATGAACTGCGTAAGCTTCTCGCGGACTTTGTCACTGAACACACGCCGATTCTTGCGGGCGAAGAAGTGGACACCCAGCCGACTCTGGGTTTCCAGCGCGTGATCCAGCGCGCGATCCTGCATGTGCAGTCATCGGGCAAGAAGGAAGTCACCGGCGCCAATGTGCTAGTGGCGATATTCGGCGAGAAGGACTCGCACGCAGTCTATTTTCTGCACCAGAAGGGCGTGACCCGCCTGGATGTAGTGAACTTCATTTCACACGGCATCAGCAAGGTGCCGCAGGCGCCGCAACCCAAGCAGGAAGGTGAGCCTGCCGAGGCCGAGCAGGAAACGCAGTCGGGCGGTGCGCTGGAGTCATACACCCAGAACCTGAATTCGATGGCGAGCGCTGGGAAGATCGATCCGCTGATCGGGCGCGCCCACGAACTCGAGCGTGTCATCCAGATCCTGTGCCGCCGGCGCAAGAACAATCCGCTGCTGGTCGGCGAAGCCGGTGTCGGCAAAACCGCCATTGCCGAGGGGCTGGCGCGGCGCGTGGTTGAAGGCGAAGTGCCGGACATCCTCAAAAAAGCCACGGTGTATGCGCTGGATATGGGCGCGTTGCTGGCCGGCACCAAATACCGCGGTGATTTCGAGCAGCGGCTGAAAGCGGTGCTGAAACAGCTGAATGAAAATCCGCACGCCATCCTGTTCATTGACGAAATCCACACGCTGATCGGCGCGGGCGCCGCATCGGGTGGCACGCTGGATGCCTCCAATCTGCTGAAGCCGGCGCTGTCGAGCGGCCAGCTCAAGTGCATCGGCGCCACGACTTACAACGAATTCCGCGGCGTATTCGAGAAGGATCACGCGCTGTCGCGCCGTTTCCAGAAAATCGACGTCAATGAACCTTCGGTTGCCGAAACCATCGCCATATTGAAGGGCCTGAAGTCGCGCTTCGAGGAGCATCACGGCGTCAAGTACCAGCCTGCTGCGCTGAGCGCGGCAGCAGAACTGTCGGCGCGCTTCATCAACGATCGCCATCTGCCGGACAAGGCGATTGACGTCATCGACGAGGCGGGTGCTGCGCAGAAGATCCTTCCCAAGTCCAAACAGAAGCGGGTCATCGGCAAACACGAGATTGAAGAAATCATCGCCAAGATCACGCGTATCCCGACGCAGACGGTATCGGTCGACGACCGCAATGCGCTGAAAACACTGGACCGCGATCTGAAAGCCGTGGTGTTCGGTCAGGACAAGGCGATCGGCGCCTTGACTGCGGCGATCCGCATGGCGCGCAGTGGTCTTGGTAATCCGGCGAAACCGATCGGCAGCTTCCTGTTCAGCGGTCCCACCGGCGTCGGCAAGACCGAAGTGGCGCGCCAGCTCGCCTATGTGATGGGCGTGGAACTGCTGCGCTTCGACATGTCGGAATACATGGAGCGCCATGCCGTGTCGCGGCTGATCGGCGCGCCGCCCGGATACATCGGTTTTGACCAGGGCGGGTTGCTGACCGAGGCGATCACCAAGAATCCCTACTCGGTGCTGCTGCTCGACGAGATCGAGAAGGCGCATCCGGATATTTTCAACATCCTGCTCCAGGTGATGGATCACGGCACGCTGACCGACAACAACGGCCGCAAGGCGGATTTCCGCAACGTGGTGATCATCATGACCACTAACGCCGGTGCCGCCGAACTGTCGAAGACCTCGATGGGCTTTACCACGAGCCGCGAGGCGGGCGACGAGATGGGCGAGATCAAGCGCATGTTCACGCCGGAGTTCCGCAACCGCCTCGACGCCATCATTTCGTTCCAGTCGCTGGATCGTGCGGTCATCCTGCGCGTGGTCGATAAGTTCCTGATGCAGCTTGAAGAGCAGTTGCACGAAAAGAAAGTAGACATCAGTTTCACGCCGGCGCTGCGCGAGCATCTGGCGGAAAAAGGTTTCGACCCGCAGATGGGTGCGCGTCCGATGTCGCGCCTGATCCAGGACACCATACGCAGCGCGCTTGCCGATGAACTGCTGTTCGGCCGCCTGGTCAACGGCGGCAAGGTCACGGTCGATCTCGATGCGACCGGCAAGGTCCGGCTGGAGTTTGCCGAAGAGTCCGTTAGCGTCCTCTGACCCCAGGGTTCCCCGTCTTGACAGGCGGGGTATTTGCCCGGACACTCGCCCCATAAAAAAAACTGATACTCATCAGTTTTGCGACTATCGTTTTGCAGCACTCAATCGTTGAGGCTGCATTTTTATGGAGTGCTCCCATGTTGAGAACGACGACGCTTTTCGCCGTCGGTCTGGCCGGTTGCTTGTGGACCCATGCCGCGACCGCCGCCGATCCCACCTACGCCCGCAGTCTCGCAGCCACCTGCTTTACCTGTCACGGTACCGAAGGCCGCAGTGTTGACAGCGTGCCGCCCAGCCTCGCCGGGCAGAACCGCGACTATCTGCTCAAGCAGATGCAGGAATTCCGCGACGGCAAACGGCCGGCAACCATCATGCACCAGCATGCCAAGGGCTACACCGACGAACAGCTTGCGCTGATTGCGGGGTATTTCGCAGCAGTGACTCCCGGTCGCGCGGCAGCCGCGCCGGCCGTGCGCTAGGGGAACAACATGACAATTTCCAGACGCGAATTCGTGAAATGGGCCTCGGCAGGCGCCGGGGTGGCAACACTGGCCGGTTGCGCGGCCGGTGGCCGCGGCAGCGCCGGACGGGTTGTCGTGGTCGGCGGCGGTTATGGCGGCGCGACGGCGGCGAAATACGTGAAGATGTGGGCGCCGGACATCGATGTCACGCTGATCGAAAGCAACGACTATTTCGTGTCCTGCCCGATCAGCAATCTGGTGCTGGGCGGCAACGCGCAGATGAACCAGATCACCTTCAGCTACGACGGGCTGCGCAGCCGCTGCATCCGCGTGCTGAAAGATACCGCCATCGCCCTTGATGCGGCCAAGAAGCAGGTCACGCTGGCCAGCGGCGGTTCCGTGCCCTATGACCGGGTCATCGTGTCACCGGGCGTTGATTTCATGTTCGACCAGATTCCCGGGCTGAAGTCGGCTGATGCCCAGAGCCGCATCCTGCATGCGTGGAAGGCCGGTGCGCAGACGGTGGCCTTGCGCAAGCAGCTGGAATCGATGCGTGACGGCGGCGTCTATGCGCTGCAGATCCCGATGGCGCCGTATCGCTGCCCGCCGGGACCGTATGAACGCATCTGCCAGGTCGCCGACTATTTCAAGAAGGCCAAGCCGAAATCGAAAATCCTTGTGCTGGATGCCAATCCCGATCTGGTGTCGAAAAAGGGTCTGTTTCTCGCCGCATGGAATGGCCTCTACAAAGACATGATCGAATACCGGCCGAACAGCGAGATCGCCGATGTCGACGTCAAGGGCATGACGGTCAAGCTGCAGTTCGATGACGTGAAGGCCGATGTCATCAATGTCGTGCCGGCGCAGCGCGCCGCCGATTTCGCCGTCAGAAGTGGGCTGATTACCGCCAACAACCGCTGGTGCGGCGTCGACTGGACGACCTGCGAATCAACCGCCGTGAAAGGCGTGCATGTACTCGGCGATGCCACGCTGTCGGCGCCGGCGATGCCGAAATCCGGCAGCATGGCCAACCAGCACGCGAAGGTCTGCGCGGCGGCGGTAGTGGCGATGATCAAGGGGCAGCCGGTCAACGCCGACACCATGATGATGAACACCTGTTACAGCTTTGTCAGCAGTGACAGCGCGATGCACGTCGCCTCGGTGCATCGTTATGATCCGGCGCAAAAGAATCTGGTTGTGGTGAAGGGCAGTGGTGGCGTGTCGACCGAAGCGAGCACGGCAGAAGGGGCTTATGCCTGGGGCTGGGCGCGCAATATCTGGGCGGAAGCGCTGGCCTGATCTTCGAGCGTTGCAGCGAAGCAAAAAGGGGCGCATGGCGCCCCTTTTTGCATGGTCGCCATGCGCCCCTTTTTTGCATGGCCACCATGCCCCCCCTTTTTCATGGCTGCATCTTTTTGCGTATCGGGGGGATGCGCCGCCAGGTCAGCGCGACGGCGACGGCAAAGGCAACGTAGGTCGCGGTGAACATCCACGACGGCAGATCGTAGTAGAGCAGCGCGTGCAGTCGGCGCGCGATAAAACTTTTGCCGGCGTCATGTCCGCGCAGCGTATCTTCCAGAATCGTCAGCGGGCACCAGATCCCGGCGAGCGCCTCGGCGCTGACGATCAGGATGGCGGCAAGATGGACCGTGCGGAATCCGAAATGACGCACCCAGCGCCAGCCCGCGGCGGCGCCGAGCCACACCAGCGGCAAACTCATCACCACGAACAACACGAAAAAGATATGCGCGAGAAGAACCAGATCGGCGAGCAGCAGATTCAATGACGGTTGCCGTGCGGGATGCTCAAGCGCTGCCGGTGGCTACAGGCCGGCGGCGGTCACTGACCCATTCGCTCCAGGAACCCGGATAAAGCCGTGAACCGTTGAGTCCGGCAATTTCCATCGCCAGCAGATTATGGCAAGCCGTCACGCCCGAACCGCATTGGTGGATTACCGATTCAGGGTCATGGCCGTCCAGCATGCCGGCGAATTCCTGTTTCAGCGCGGTTGCGGGTTTAAAGCGGCCGTCTTCGCCGAGATTGAGTTTGAAGAACCGGTTGATCGCGCCCGGGATGTGTCCAGCGACCGGATCCAGCGTTTCGTTTTCGCCGCGATAACGCTCCGGCGCGCGTGCGTCGACAACCTGCGCCTTGTGGGCTTGCAGATTGGCCGTTACCAGGGCGCTGTCGACGGTGAGTTGTAATTGCACGCGGCTGCTGTAAGTCGCCGGTTCAATGGCCGGTTGCGCGACGGTGAATGGCAGTCCGGCGCGTTGCCATGCACCCCAGCCGCCATCGAGCACGGCGACGCGGTCGTGGCCCACCCAGCGCAGCATCCACCACAGGCGTGCGGCAAAAGCGCCGCCGCTGTCGTCATACGCAACGACCTGCTTGCTGTTGTCGATGCCCAGCGCGCCCAGGCGCAGGCCGAACGTAGCCGGATGCGGTAGCGGATGACGGCCGGTCAATCCGGTCTTCGGCCCTGACAGATCGGAATCGATATGCAGAAAACGCGCACCCGGAACATGTCCGCTGCGGTACGCGCGATAACCGGCGCTGTAGTCGGCAAGATCATGCCGGCAGTCGCAGATGATCCAACCCGGATCGTTCAGATGCGCTGCGGTTTCTTCGGCACTGACGAGCGTCTTGTGGGCCATCGCGGTAATCCGGTGGTGAGCGGGAGCGGCAAAGGTAGCAAACGCCGACCGAAAATCAAGCGCCGGAAAAAATCACGGCAGCCAACAGCCGGTGTGATTATATTTTAAGTATTTGTTTTTAAACATAAATTATTTTATGAGCTGAGGCCCGACTTCGCGCCGCAGGAACTCATGAAAATGCACCATGCCGTCTTCCAGAGGCGACTGGTAGGGCCCGACTTCGCTGCGGCCCTGCCGCCACAGCGCACGGCGGCCCTCGGTCATCCGAGCGATGATTTCGGCGTCCTCGATCGCGGTTTCGCGATACGCCGCCTGCTCGGCTTCGACGAACTCGCGCTCGAACAGCGCGATGTCTTCGGGATAATAAAACTCGACGACGTTGCTGCACGCTTCAGGGCCGCGCGGCACCACGGTGCTGACCACCAGCACGTGGGGATACCACTCGACCATGATGTTCGGGAAATAGGTCAACCAGATAGCGCCGTGCGCCGGTGCCTTGCCTTCGCCATAACGCATGACCTGATCGTGCCAGCGCTGATAGACGGGGCTGCCGGGTCGCGCGAGCTGATTGGCGATGCCGCAGGTCTGCACGCTGTACCAGTCGCCGAATTCCCATCGGAGGTCGTTGACGTTGACGAAGTGGCCGAGTCCCGGATGGAACGGTTCGACGTGGTAGTCCTCTAGGTAAACCTCGATGAAGGTTTTCCAGTTGCAGGCATATTCGTCGATTTCCACGCGGTCGAGCATGTAGCCGGAGAAATCGAGATTCTTCATCACGCCCAGTTTTTCCAGATCGCGCGCGATGTCGCGGCGGCCGGCGAACAGCAGGCCGTTCCAGTTGGTCAGCGGCGTGCGCGCGAGGTCGAGGCAGGGGTTGTCCTTGAAATGCGGCGCGCCGAGCAGCTTGCCGTCGAGACCATAGGTCCAGCGGTGCAGCGGGCAGATGATGTTCTGGGTGTTGCCACGATCCTTGAGGATGATCGCCTGACGGTGGCGGCAGATGTTGGAGATCAACCCGACGTCGTTGGCGTTGCGTACCAGCGCCTGCGCGTTGTCGAGCCAGGCTAGCGCGTGATAGTCGCCGGCGTTCGGCACCATCAGTTCGTGGCCGACATAGCCCGGGCCGTTGTCGAACAGCAGGCGTTTTTCGACCGCATGGATATGCGGGTCGAAATACCACTGTACAGGGAGTTGTGTGGAGGTCTTGCCGAAGGCGGTAACGCTGGAGAGATCAGACATGCAGCGGACGGAAAAGTTACGGGTTGGTCAGCCTTTGTCGGCGATTCAAGGGCCTGATTCTTAAAGTTTTTGGCGCTGATTCTGCGGTAATGAAGCGGCGCCAAAAATGAGGGGCTATTCTTTCCCAGCCCCCCCCAAAAGGCAACAACAATTTCCTCAAAGTTTCGGGGGTGTGTTCATTGAAAGTATCGTAACTTTATGTTTATTAAATGAAATATCACCGAAATGAGTTATTGCGGAGGTGCCGGTGTTATCGGTGTCAGTGGCGACGGCGATGGCGCTGACCGGAGGCGCCTCCTCGCCGAACGCCGCGCGGAAATCCCGGGCGATATTACGTTCGACATCAACCCACTGTTTTACGCGGGCACTGCCGGACTCGACGACGATCACTTTCACGCGGTCGGTATAGGCGCTGGACGCGATGGTTCCTGCCGGCGCCTTGCCGTCCCACACGTAACACAGCGTTGCCGCCGGCAGATGCGGATCGAACAGTGCCCGGGCCAGCCGCAGCTTGTTGCGTTCAAAAAACGGCAGTTTCTCCAGCGGGTAATCGAACATTACGTAGACACGCGCCGGAAAATCGTCCCCGGCCTTGCTGCGCAGGTCAGCTGCTCCAATGATATTGCTGATGTTCCAGCGCCAGCGCAGCCACGGCAGTTCACCCGGATCGATACGCAAAGACCGCGACAGGCCCGATGCGCCGGATTGCGAATCCGCGCGCAGCACGGTGACGCCGTTGTCATCGACCAGGCTATAGCGGGTGTGCACCTTGATGTTCGCCGCGGCAAGCGGCGTCCATTCGGCAGGCAGCGCGGCGCCGGGTCGTGCTGCGGAGAACGCGCCGGCAAGCAGTTGGTCTTCGACCGCCCATGCCGTCGCAGCGAACAGCAGCGTGCACAGAGCAAATGCCGCCCATGCGTGTTCAGTCCGGCGACGGCGCATCATCGAGCAATCCTGATTGTTGCAGGCGTTGCCAGTCTTGCGGGCGATCCACGTCCCACAAGGTTTCGAGTTCCTGCCAGCGCAGCCCGCAGCTTCGCAGATGTTCGCGCGTCTGCTGCATCACGCGTTCGCTGCCCCAGTCGATGCCGGTGAACAGACGCGGCTCGTGGCGCGACAGGCCGATCAGCGCGTAACCGCCGTCTTCTGCCGGAATGAATACGCCGTCATTGCCGTTGCGCAAGGCCGTAGCCGCTTGATGCAGGTGTTTCACGGTCAGCGCCGGGCAATCGGTGCCGATGCCGATGACTTTGGGCGTGCGTCGAAGCGCTTGCTCGAAGGCATGTGCCATGCGGGCGCCGAGATCGTCGCCTTGTTGCGCATGCAGCGCCGCGCGGTGGGTTTGTGACGCTGAAATCAACGCCGGGTGTGCGGTATCGGGCGCACACCACAGTTCCAGGTGTGCCGGAGTCGCGGCATGCGCTGTTGCCAGCGCCTGTTGCAGCAGCCGGTCTTGCAGCGCTGCGGCGCGTTCCGCACCGAGCAGCGGGATCAGCCGCGTTTTCGCCGCACCGGGCACCGGCGCTTTGGCGAACACCAGTATGGTCAGGTCAGGGTTTGTGCCGGACATATTGCCGCGCCAGCCGATCGGGATCGGCACCGAAAAAATAAGCGAGCCGCAATCGCCACATCAGCAGCATCGTTCGCCATACCCCGTGTTTTTCCCAGCGCCGTCCCGAGGTCATCAGCCGGTGGGCGATGCACAGTGGTGGACTGTAACGTTTCAGCTGCCGGGTCAGCGCGATGTCTTCCATCAGCGCGATTTCCGGAAAACGGCCTGCCGCTTCGAACAGCGAGCGGGTCAGGAACAAACCCTGATCACCGGTGGCGATGCCGGTCAGCCGCGAACGCCAGTTCATCAGTTGCGCAATCACGCGCAGCATCGGGTGCGTGCCGGCAATCGACACATCGAAACGGCCCCAGCTGCGCCGGCTGCGCGACAGACCATCGACGATCAGGCCGTCGGCACCCTCGGGCAGACGTGAATCCGCGTGTACAAAGCACAGAATTTCACCCCGTGCGGCCGCAGCACCGGCATTCATCTGCCGCGCGCGGCCCGCCGGCGCGGTCAGCACCTGGTCGGCGCGTTCGCGGGCGAGGTTTGCGGTGTTGTCGCTGCTGCCGCCGTCGGCGACGATGATTTCGACGCCGCGCCGGCGCAGCGGCTGAAGGCTGTCGAGCGTGGCGACAATGTGTTCCGCTTCATCGAGCGCGGGAATGATGATGGACAGTGACAAATCGGGGTCGGGTGATGGAAGCTATTTATTGGCGTCGTTCAGCCTCCAATCATAATCCACATGCCGGATCGCGGTCTTGCGCTCGGCAATGGCCTGCTGCTGTGCCGGTACATCGGCGAGCAGGGCCGCATATTTTGCAAAAAACTGCTCGCGCGACTGCATCGGCGTGTTTTTGCCATCGAAGCCGCGGTAGCCGCTGGTCCAGTCGCTGCTGAACCATTTGAAGATTTCCGAAACTTCCAGCGTATTGTCCTGGGCGTTGTAGCGGTTGCGGCTGCGGTCGGACAGGAAGCGCTTGGTCTGCTCTTCCAGCTGCGCATCCAGACGCGCGGCGACATAGGCTTCCTCGCGCAGCATGGGGCAACCGGTCGAAGCGCAGTTCACCGCGAAATGCAGCCGCGGTTCATCATAGGCGCCGGGCTTGCGCAGCGTTTCGTGTTCGATCATGTCCAGCGAGAATTCGCGGCCGAGCAGAGTGAAGAATTTGTCCTTGAACGGGTTGCCGAAGAGTTTGCCGAAATCCCAGATCGATTTGATGTTCGGATAACGGGTGAGGATTTTTTCGACGGTATACGCGTTGTAGGCATTGATCAGGAACGCCATCTGCTGGGGTTTGGTCCAGGCATTGAATTCGGCCTGCGGCACTTTGGAGAGCGTGCCCAGGTAGGCTTTCAGCTCGCTGCGGTCGTGGGCGAAACCTGCGTAACGGACTTGCGAGGATTTGCTGTTGTCGATCAGCACGACGTGTTTTTTTAGCAGCGTAGCCCAGGCCTTGTGGTCGTGGTCGAAGGATTGGGCGCTCGCGGTCAGCGGCAGCAGGGCCAGCAGCAGGATGGAGAGAATTTTGTTCATGGGGTTAATTAGACGGCACAAGGTGTGAGGTTTTTGTGGTCATGGGTTGAGGCGGCGCTTTAGGTTCGCCGGGAGTGGCCCGTCCCGGGGGTTTAGCTCCCCCTTGTGAACCGCCGAGCAGCGCAGCCGGGCCGGGAGTTTTCGGCGAGCACTGCGCGAGCAGCGCAGGCGTAAGAGGTATTGCATGCGTTTCCCGCCTTGGTCAGATAATGGTGACGAGAGTTGTCGCGAGTTGCGCAGCCGCCCGGTCCGGTGAGCAGCGCAGGGAACCCGAAGGGCGGTGAGCCGGGGTCGCCTTCTTTTGGTTACTTTTCTTGGCGAAGCAAGAAAAGTAACTGGCCGCCGGGCCACCCCCGGCGAAGTTGTTTGGTTTTATCTTGTGCACGGGGGGGGTAACTGCGAAACCGATGGTCGGACTAAACTTTTTCTCCATCAACCCCGTCGCCACGCATGAAACTTTTCCACCCACTCCAATAGTCCCTTGGGTGCGTGATTGCGCTTCCAGTTCCCCGCCACATACTTGTTGGCTTCGGCCAGCGTCGGGTAGATGTGGATGGTGCCGAGGATTTTGTTCAGCCCGATGCCGTGTTTCATCGCGCTGACGAATTCGGTGATCAGGTCGCCGGCGTGTTCGCCGGCGATGGTGGCGCCGAGAATTTTGTCTTTGCCGGGGACGGTCAGCACCTTGACCAAGCCGTGCGCCGCGCTGTCGGCGATGGCGCGGTCGAGGTCGTCGATGCCGTAGGTGGTGACTTCGTACGGAATATTCTTTTCTTTGGCTTCGGTTTCGTTGAGGCCGACGCGGGCGACTTCGGGGTCGGTGAAGGTGGCCCACGGAATCACTGAAAAGTCCGCGCGGAATTTTTTGTAGCCGCCGAACAGGCCATTGACCGCCGCGTACCAGGCGGTGTGCGCCGCCGTGTGCGTGAACTGGTAGGGGCCGGCAACGTCGCCGCAGGCGAGGATGTTGGGGTATTTGGTCTGCATGAACTCGTTGACTTCGACGGTGCGCGACTTGGTGACCGGAATGCCCAGTTCTTCCAGGCCGTAACCGGTGGTGTTGGCGACACGGCCGACGGCGCAGAGCAGGGTATCGAACACGATGCGCACAGTGTTGCCGTTGTGTTCGCAATACAGCACCTTCTCGCCATTTTCGACCGCAAAACGCTGTGCCTTGTGGTTCACCAGCACGGTGACGCCTTCGCTGCGGAATTTCTGCTGTACCAGATCGGAGAATTCCGGATCCTCGCGCACCATCAGTCGCGGCAGCATTTCAACTTGTGTGACCTGTGAACCGAGGCGGGCAAAACATTGCGTGAGTTCGCAGCCGATCGGGCCGCCGCCGAGCACGAGCAGGCGCTGCGGCAACCGGCGCAGCGCCCACAGGGTGTCTGAGGTCAGATAACCGGTTTCTTCGATGCCGGGGATGGTCGGCACGAAAGGGCGCGCGCCGGCGGCGATGATGATGCCGCGGGTGGTCAGCGTTTGCTTGCCGGCAGCGGTGGTGATTTCGACCGCCCACGGCGAGACGATTTTGGCTTCACCGGTCAGGCATTCGACGCCGAGGCTGGTGTAACGCTCGATCGAATCATGCGGTTCGATTTCGCGCACCACGCGCTGTACGCGCTCCATCACGTCGGCGAAATCGAAATCGACCGTGGCGCTTTTGAAGCCGTAGTCGCGCGCGTGTTTCATCGTTGCCAGCAGTTTGGCCGATTTGATCAGCGCCTTCGACGGCACGCAGCCGGTGTTCAGGCAGTCGCCGCCCATCTTGTGTTTTTCAACCAGTGTGACTTTGGCCTTGACCGCGACGGCGATGTAGGCCGAGACCAGTCCGGCAGAGCCGGCGCCGATCACCACCAGGTTGCGGTCGAACCGCGCAGGGCGGGTCCAACCGGCGTAGACCTTGCGCGCCTTGAGTGCATCGAGCGCCTTTTTCGCCAGCAGCGGGAATATGCCCAGTAGCGCAAAGGCAAGGAGCAGGCCGGCCGAAATCTTGAATGCACCGAGCTGTGTGCCGGCATAGACATAGACCAGTGTGCCGGCAAACATGCCGAGCTGGCTGACCCAGTAATAGGTCGAGGTGCGGATCGGCGTCAGTCCCATCACCAGGTTGATCACGAAAAACGGGAATGCGGGCACCAGCCGCAAGGCGAACAGATAGAACGCACCTTCGCGCGCGATGCCTTCATTGATCGGACGCAGGCGGTCGCCGAAACGCTGCTGTACCCAGTCGCGCAGCAGGAAGCGCGAGGCGAGGAAGGCCAGCGTGGCACCCAGCGTCGAGGCAAACGACACGATGACCGTGCCCCACAGCAGACCGAACAATGCGCCGGCAATGAGGGTCATGATCGCCGCGCCCGGCAGCGACAGCCCGGTCACGGCGACGTAGACGCCGAAAAACAGCAGCGCAGTGCGCAGCGGGTACGCCTGCACTTGCGCCTCGATGGCGGCACGCTGCGCCTGGAAATAATCCAGTGATACGTACTGCTTCAGGTCGAAGACGAAAAAGGCGGTGATGGCCGCCGCGATGACGGCAAGCACCAGCAGTTTGCTCTTGCTCAAGATTTTCCCCCGGCTGTGCGTACCTGCTGCAGCAGTGTGTGGCTGATGCGGATGCCCGGCCCCATCGCGCGGTTGAGGCCGTAACGTGGGCCGTTGGCGATACGTTTGCCATAGGAAAGCTCGGCGGCGCTGCCGTCAGGCCAGTTTGCACTGAATGCCGTCTGCCATGCGGTCTGGTCATGATGTACGGCGAGAGCGTCGATATGGATGCCGTCGATTACTGTTCCATACAGGGTCGCCGGTGTCGAAGCAGCTGTGGTCGAAATCCGGGTGATTACGCCGAAGGACGTGCCGGCAAAATTGGGCATGCCGGCAGCGCCGTTGTTGAATATCGCTGACGTGCCGTTTCCGGTGTCCAGCGTCATGGCGATGGGCAGGCAGGTATGGCTGCTGGCAATGATGTTCACGCCGGCTGCTTTGCAATGCGCAGTGACACTCGCAATACCATCGGCATCACGCAGCGCGGATTCATCGTAAGACCAGCCGGCGAGCGACTCACAGTCGCCATGGACGATGGCGATACGCAGGCCGCCGACGTTTGCCGTCAGCGTCATCGGCAGTGCGGCGAGGCGTGCGCGCAACTCAGGGAATCCCCGTGCTGTTTCGCGCAGCCGCGCCTCGATGGCGTTGGAACGTTCGACATCGGCGTCGCTGACGCTGTCCGGGTAGCCGCAACCGCAGCCGGTATCGCCGTCATCGCTGGCCAGTTCGGTTTCGACGTTGCCGCGTATTGCATGGTGGGTGAGCACGGTTTCATTGATGGCCGTAAAACCGGCGGCATCAATGTTGAACCAGTTGAAGTCACCGTTGAACACCAGCGTGGCCGACGCCGGTTCGGCGGTGGCCAGTTCGCGTATGGCGCGCAATGCAGGCTGGTTGCCGTAAAGCCCGCCGATGACATACAGCGTGTCGGCAATAAAATCCGCCGGGCGGTTCAGTGATTCCGGGACATAGCGGTAATGCAGCGGGCAGTTACGGCCGGGGCTCATCGCTGGCCGCGCAGTTTCTGCCATGCGATGGGCAGCAGGAATCCGGCAACGCAGAGGCCGAGTCCGTAGAAGTTGACGCCCAGCAGCAGCGCGTATTTTCCATCACCGATAGCCCACGACGGCGGGATCATGCCGGTGGCGAGCAGCACGCCGAGCAGCACACCAGGCCAGAACGCGAGATGGAAGCTCCAGGGCGAATGTTTGACCAGCGGTGCGAGCAGGAATACCGGGGCGAGACCCATCACCATGGTGCCGCTGATGGTGGTGGCCTTGAGGATGTCGGTGCCGGCAATCATCGGAATGTTGCCGAGCAGCGCAAACACGATCATCGTCCACATGCCGACGACCATCGCCCGCGGCCCCGGCTTGCGGCCGGCGAGCATCGGCATTTCCTGGCCGATCGACTTGGCGACTGACGCGAATGTCGAGTCCAGCGTTGAACCCGCGGCCATGATCATCACCACGGTCATCAGTAGGTAGGGAATGGTGCCGAAAGCCAGTGCGACGGCGCCGGGCATGTTGTCGCCTGCGGGCAGTCCTTCCAGCTTCGCATGCACGCCGACCAGGCTGAATGCAAAAATACAGATGAAGCCGAGCACGCCGGCGGTGATCATCGCGCGCAGCATGGTTTTTTCGCGGGTGATGAAACCGCGGTCGGTCAGCACCGGATCGTGGAAGGGATAAGACAGCACCTGCAATAGCGCGACCAGAATCAGGTCGACACCGGCGTTCATCCGAAAGTCGCCGACCGCCAGTAACGTGGGCAGGCCATGGTGTGGCAGAACCAGAAACAAAACAGCGCCCAGCGCGACAATGAACAGTACGGTCTGGATGACATCGGTGACGATGGAGCTGCGCAGACCGCCCTTGAGCGCATAAACGAGTGTTGCGGCGGTGAACAGCAGTGCGGCCGTAATGAAGGTCCAGGTGCCGGCCTGCCCGTAATAGGCGCCGACCACTGCGGTGTTGCTCCACACCTCGTTATAGAGGCGGATCAGGATGGCCAGCGTGAACGCGAGCGCGGCCAGCCGGCCGTAACGCGTGATCAGGAACGGCACCAGTCCGGTGGCGCCATGACGCGTGCGCAGCCAGTAGATGACGATGCCGGCGACCGGGATCGACAGCCAGTAAGTGGCATAGGCCAGGCCGCCGACCACACCCCAGGCCGCACCGAGATTGGCGGCGTTGGTCACGGATTTGGCAAAAATCCAGCTGATGAAAATGCTGCACATCAGCGCCCACTCGGTAGCGGGCCGGCCGGAGTCATCGCTGCCGGTGAAAAAACTGGCGGCGGTGCGCGAGCGCGGCGTGATCGCATACATCGCGCCGCCGTAGAGCAGCAGGAAGCCCCAGAAATAAACTGCGAATGCCGGTTCGATCATCGTCTGCTGTTTGCGTTCAGTCTGCCAGTGCGCCGCCGCAGCTCGAACCCTGCCCGGCGGTGCAGCCGAAGCAATGGTCCTTGACGGTGATCGGGTTGCGCTCGAGGTCGGCGCCGATCAGCTCGCGCAGATGGCTGCGGGTGCGGCCTTTCCAGGCCAGCGGCAGTTCGAGCATCTGGTTGAAATCGCAGTCGTAGACGTAGCCCTGCCAGTCCACCGAGAGCAGCGTCCGGCACATCACGGTGTCGAGGTTCTCCGGGCGGTAGGCGTCTTTCAGCAGCTTCATGTACGGATCGAACTGTCCCTTCGACACCAGCGTGCTGCCGAAACGCTGGATCGGCATGTTGGTCAATGCATAAAGATCGTTGAACACCACGCCATAACCGTCGAGCAGGCGCTGCTGGTAATCGCGCTGCAGCGCCTGTTGCTCCGGCGGCAGCACGGCGCCCTGCGGGTTATAGACCAGGTTCAGTTTCAGCGGCGAACCGGGTTGTGCGTAGCCCAGGTTGTTGAGTGTTTGCAGCGCGCGGATGCTGGTTTCGAACACGCCCTTGCCGCGCTGGCGGTCGACGTTGTCTTCGAGATAGCAGGGCAGCGAGGCGGTGATTTCGACCTGCTGGTCGGCGAGAAACTGTGCGAGATGCTCCTGCCCCGGCTCGAACAGAATGGTCAGATTGCAGCGATCAACGACACGAACACCCAGTTTGCGCGCCGATTCGACGAGTAAACGAAAGTGCGGATTGAGCTCGGGCGCGCCGCCGGTGACGTCCAGCATGCGGATGCCCATGGCTTTGAGGCAGGCGATGACTTCAAAAATAGTCTCGCGCGACATCAGTTCGGTGCGCGTCGGCCCGGCGTTGACGTGGCAGTGCAGGCAGCTCTGGTTGCACTTGTAGCCGAGGTTGACCTGCAGGGTCTCCACCGACTTGCGGCGGATGGCCGGGAAATCGCCGTTTTCCAGCAACGGCAGCGTGGCATGCATCGGTGACTGCTCCCTATACGCGGGTTATTCCGTAGCCATCGGTCGGGCCCGGGGGCGATTCCTTACGCGGTTCATTCATTGTACGCAATCGATGCGGCGTCCCGCCGGGGATTTTTCAGTCTGGCGCGTTGACCGCAAGCCCCTGATTGCGCTACATTTCCTGACCTTTCCCCGGGGTCACGCACCCTCATGTCCAAAACCACAAAATCCGCATCCGCCACGCCCACTTTCGAGACCGCTCTTGCCGAGCTCGAAAAGATCGTTGAAGCGATGGAAGAAGGCCAGATGCCGCTTGAGCAATCTCTCGCCGCCTACAAACGCGGCGCCGAACTGCTCAAGTTCTGTCAGGCGCAGCTCCATGATGCCCAACAACAAGTGAAAATTTTGGAAAATGGCGTGCTGAAGAATTTCGGCGCAGCCGAGCAGTAGTTCTTCGCCCACACATTGTGACTTCCACCGACTTTCAGTCCTGGGCTGCCGCCGGGCAGTCCCGTATCGAAGCGTTTCTGCAGCGCGCGCTGCCGCAACCGGACATTGCGCCGCAACGGCTGCATGCGGCGATGCGTTACGCGGTACTCGGCGCCGGCAAACGCGTGCGGCCGCTGCTGGCCTACGCCGCCGGTGAACTGTCGCAAGCTGATCCCGAATGCGTGACGGTGGCCGGCGCTGCGGTTGAAATCATTCACGCCTATTCCCTGGTGCACGATGATCTGCCGTGCATGGATGACGACGTCCTGCGTCGCGGCAAACCGACCTGTCATGTCGAGTTCGATGAAGCGACGGCACTGCTGGTCGGCGATGCGCTGCAAAGCCTCGCTTTCCAGTTGCTTGGCGAATACCGTCTGGCCCCTGATGCGCAAGGCCAGCTCGAAATGGTCAAGCTGCTGGGTCTGGCCTCCGGTTCACGCGGCATGGCTGGCGGACAGGCCATCGATCTCGCTGCGGTGGGCAAGATGCTGACCGTTCCGGAGCTGGAGTTCATGCATATCCACAAGACCGGTGCGCTGATTCGTGCGGCGGCGGTGCTCGGCGCGCGCTGCGGCAGCGGGCTCAGTGAGGCCGAATTCGCCCGCGTCGATGCCTATGCCAAGGCGGTGGGTCTGGCGTTCCAGGTGGTCGATGATGTGCTCGATGCCGAAGCGCCGACGGCAACACTCGGTAAAACCGCAGGCAAGGATGCCGAGCAGGGCAAACCCACCTACGTCAGCGCCATGGGGGTTGCCCAGGCCAAATCACTGGCCGGGCAATTGCGCGAAGAAGCGCTGGCAGCCATCGCGCCGTTCGGCGCCCGCGGCGCGAGACTGGCGCAACTCGCGGATTTCATCGTTCTGCGCCAGTTCTGAGACAATGACCTGATGAGCGGCACACTGACCATAGATGGCGCGGGCGAGCGGGACCGTCCGCAGTACGAATTGCTGAAATCCATTGCAACGCCGGCCGAACTGCGTTTGCTTGAGCGCAGCCAGTTGCCGCGCGTGGCCGAGGAACTGCGCAACTATCTGGTGGAGTCGGTCAGCCAGACCGGCGGCCATCTGTCGTCGAATCTCGGCACGGTTGAACTCACCATCGCACTGCATTACGTGTTCGACACGCCGCACGACCGCCTGGTATGGGACGTCGGTCACCAGACCTACGGCCACAAGATCCTCACCGGTCGCCGTGATGCGATGAAAAACCTGCGCATGTGGCAGGGTCTCGCCGGTTTTCCGCGGCGCGAGGAATCGGAATACGACACTTTCGGCACCGCGCATTCGAGCACCTCGATCAGCGCCGCGCTGGGCATGGCGGTTGCGGCGAAGCTCAAAGGCGAACCGCGCCGCGCGGTGGCAATCATCGGCGACGGTGCGATGACTGCGGGAATGGCCTTCGAAGCGCTGAACAACGCCGGCGACATGGATGTCGACCTGCTGGTGATCCTCAACGACAACGACATGTCGATATCGCCGCCGGTGGGCGCGCTGAACAAGTATCTGGCGAGGCTGATGTCGGGGCGTTTTTACGCCAAGGCCAAGGACCTCGGCACCAAGGTGCTGGGCGACCTGGCGCGCCGCGCCGAGGAGCATATGAAGGGCATGGTCACGCCGGGCACGATGTTCGAGGAATTTGGTTTCAACTACATCGGACCGATCGACGGCCACGATCTCGATTCGCTGATCCCGACGCTGCACAACATCAAGCGCCTGAAAGGCCCGCAGTTCCTGCACGTGGTCACGCGCAAGGGCCAGGGATACAAACTGGCCGAGGTTGATCCGATCCTGTATCACGGCGTATCCAAGTTCGACCACAAAGCGGGCATTTCAACGGGAAAAGCGGGTGGCAAGTCCGCCAGCAAACCAACATACACGCAGGTGTTCGGCGACTGGCTGTGCGAAATGGCTGAGCGCGATCCGCGGCTGGTGGCGATCACGCCGGCGATGCGCGAAGGTTCGGGCATGGTGAAGTTCGCCGCGCAGTATCCCAAACGTTATTTCGACGTCGGCATTGCCGAGCAGCATGCGGTGACCTTTGCCGCCGGCATCGCCTGCGAAGGCTACAAGCCGGTGGTGGCGATTTATTCGACTTTCCTGCAGCGTGGTTACGATCAGCTGATTCACGACGTGCAGATCCAGAATCTGCCGGTGATATTCGCACTCGACCGCGGCGGTCTGGTCGGCGCCGACGGCGCGACGCACAACGGCAGTTTCGATCTGAGTTACCTGCGCTGCCTGCCCAACATGACGGTAATGACGCCGGCCGACGAAAACGAATGCCGGCAGATGCTGTTCACGGCGTTCCAGATGAATTCGCCGGTGGCGGTGCGTTACCCGCGCGGCAGCGGTCCGGGTGTTCCGGTGCAGAAGGAAATGACGGCGCTGCCGGTCGGTCGCGGCGAAGTCCGGCGCCGCGGCGCGGGCAATGTGGCGATCCTCGCTTTCGGTTCGATGCTGGCGCCGGCGCTGGCGATTGCCGATGAGTTCGACGCCACCGTCGCCAACATGCGTTTCGTCAAACCGCTGGACGTCGAACTGGTGCGCGAACTGGCGCAGTCGCACGACTTGCTGGTGACGGTCGAGGAAAACGTGATCATGGGCGGCGCTGGCAGCGCCGTACTCGAAGCGCTGCAGCAGCAGGGTTGCACGGTGCCTGTACTGCAACTGGGATTGCCTGATCGTTTCATCGATCAGGGCGACCCGGCGGTGCAACTGGCCAGTGTCGGGCTGGATGCCGAAGGCATCGCGCTGTCGATCCGCCGTCGCCTTGAAACGGAAGTCAAGCGCAAAGCCGCGCAGAAGGACTGATGATGCGCAAAGAAAACGGGATGGACGGTTACGCCAAGATTGATCAGTACAATCCGAAGACCATCCGCAGCATTGCCAAGAAATACACCGACATCCTGCGCGACATCGGTGAAGACCCCACGCGCGAAGGCCTGGAAAAAACACCGGAGCGCGTGGCCAAGTCGCTGCAGTTCCTGACCCACGGTTACAACCTTGATCCCGCGGAAATCCTGCGCTCGGCAATGTTCACCGAGGAATACCAGCAGATGGTGATCGTGCGCGACATCGAGGTGTATTCGCTGTGTGAGCACCACATGCTGCCGTTTTTCGGTAAGGCGCATGTCGCGTACATCCCCAAGGGACGCATCGTCGGCCTGTCGAAACTGCCGCGCGTGGTCGATGCCTTTGCGCGACGCCTGCAGGTTCAGGAACGCCTGACGGTGCAGATCCGCAATTGCATACAAGAGACGCTGGACCCCGCCGGTGTTGCGGTGGTGATCGAAGCGCAGCACATGTGCATGATCATGCGCGGCATCCAGAAGCAGCATTCGGTGGCGACGACTTCCGCGTTCACCGGCGAATTCAACAAGGATGTAACGCGCTCCGAGTTCCTGCGGCTGATCACCGCCAAAGCATGAAAAAAACAACAATAAAAACAAATAGTTGCGAACGCTTCCGGATATGAGCAGCCAGGCCAAAGGCAGCGATTACCTCGTCGAACAGATCCTGCCGGCGGTGCGCCGCGGCGACATGCTGATTCTCGTCGACAGCGAAGACCGTGAAAACGAAGGTGATCTTTTTGTTGCCGCCGAACGCGCAACGCCGGATGCGATC
This sequence comes from uncultured beta proteobacterium, assembly GCA_903933915.1. Classification (GTDB taxonomy): domain Bacteria; phylum Pseudomonadota; class Gammaproteobacteria; order Burkholderiales; family SG8-41. The sequence continues at coordinate 47,816 of CAIZLW010000077.1, forward strand.
AACTTCATGGCCACCGAAGGCCGCGGCCTGGTGTCGCTGGCGCTGACCGAAGACCGGCTGCGCACGCTGGGCCTGTCATTGATTACCGATGACCGCGGCAACCAGACCAAATTCGGCACGGCATTCGCGACACCGATCGACGCCCGTGATGGCGTGGGTTCCGGCATGTCGGCACACGACCGCGCGCGCACCATCGCCGTGGCCATTGCCGACAATGCCAGTGCTGCGGATCTGATCCGCCCGGGCCGCCTGCAGACGCTGCGTGCGGTCGATGGCGGCGTAATTGCGCGCCGCGGCCATACCGAAGCAGCGGTGGACCTCGCACGATTGGCCGGTCTCAAGCCCGCCGGCGTGATCTGCGAAATCATGAAAGCCGACGGCACCATGGCGCGGCTGCCCGACCTCGAAGTGTTTGCGCAAAAGCACAACATCCGCATTGTCTGCATCAGCGATCTCGTCGCCTACCGCGACAACGAACGCGAAATCCGCCGCAAGGCCGAGACCGTGCTGCCGACCAGCAAGGCCGGTACCTTCCGCATGATTGTCTATGCCGACAATCTCGAGACCAACCTGTTTGTCGCGTTGGTCAAAGGCGACATCAAACCCGATGAACCGGTGCTGGTGCGCCTGCATTCGCAATGCCTGACCGGTGACGTGTTCGGCTCCGAGCGCTGCGACTGCGGCGAGCAACTGGAAGCCGCCATGCACAAGATCGAGGAAGCCGGGCGCGGCGTGCTGGTCTATATGTTCGACGAAGGCCGTGGCATTGGTCTCTTGAACAAGATCCGCGCCTACGCGCTGCAGGACCAGGGTCAGGACACTGTCGAAGCCAACCACGCACTGGGTTTTGCCGCCGACATGCGCGACTACCGTGCCGGCGCGCAGATTCTTTCAGACCTCGGCGCGCACCAGGTGCGGCTGATGACCAACAATCCGGACAAGGTCGCGGCGCTCGCCGATTACGGCCTGACGGTGGTGGAGCGCGTTGCGGTGGAAGTGCCGCCGCGTGATGCCAATCGCAGGTATCTGGATACCAAGCGCAGCAAGTTTGGGCATTTGCTGGCGATGGTGGGTGGGGCGCCGGAGAGCAAGAAGCCGGGCAAGTAAACACCAGTTTTTGCGACGACAGGCACGTGAGTCATCACTTGCTGTCCTCTACCCGGTACACCTGATGAATGCCTTCGTATAGTTTCGTGAACTCCGGGCAGTGAAACGAACTGGGGTGTGCGTAAGAAGGGAAATCACCGCCACCCCTCCCATAGCTCGTGACAATCGCGATAACGCGCTGATCAGCGCGCCGTATGATTTCTTGTTCCAGTTTATGACCGATGGATTAAATTCGCGCAGCACTGTTTCCCTAGTGCGCGTGAATGCGGGCTCATAAGGCTTGGCAAGTTTCTCAGGTGCGACACCCCAGAAGTCGCCGACCTTGGGCAATAACTGGGCCTGAGTGGGGGATACGACAATATGTTCAAAGATTTTGACACCCCCGTCCTTTGCGCACAATTCTCTGACTTCGGAATCCCAGTAGGTTTGCAGGCCCGGCATGTATCCCATACAGCCGACTAAAGTCGAGGCCATTAAAATTGGCATGAATAATCTTGATGCAAAACGACGTGGCTTCATACAAGTTCTATAAAAGTAAAACGTGGGTCAGATTGGGTTTGTAGGTTTACGGGTTGGTCGATTCTGATTCTTTGTGAGTGCGACCTAGAACCGCTTGATCAGCGTCAACGCCTGCCCATCCCGCTTCATCTCCGTGCGGTTCAGGAAACTCATTCCCAGCAGCGCAATCTTCAGCCCGTCGCCTTCCAGTACCACCGCTTCGACGTTGTAGAGCGTGATGTCGCCGACTTTCACCGTGTCGAGGCTGATGCGGTAGGCGGTGGCTTTGCCGTTGGCGGTTTCGGTATAACCGCGCTGGCCGTTGAGATAGTTGATGCCGAGGCGGCGTGCGTCGGCGCTGGGGATCGCGATGGCGGTGGCGCCGGTATCGACCAGGAACTGCACGGTGCCGCCGTTGATCTGGCCCAGCGTCATGTAGTGGCCGCGGGCGTCGGGTGCCAGCGTGACCGAACCGGAACTACCGGCGGATGCGGAGCCACCGCCACCGGCGAAGCGGCCGCTGGAACCCAGGGTCAGCGTCTGGCGCTTGCCTTGGAGTTCAATCACTGCGCTGCTGCTGTCGGCGCTGATCAGGCGGATGCCTTCCGGCGTACTCTGGCCTACCGAAACGGTGCGCGGCGCACCACCGTTGATCACCAGCACCGCCTTGCCGGTGAACAGCGCCGCCACGCTGATGTCATTGGCATGCGCCGTACTTGCGATCAGCAGCATTACTGCGAACCACAACGCATTAAGATGATGGGGACGCCATGCTGGAGAGTTCATGAAACCGATCGCCATATTCCGCCATGTCCCGACTGAAGACCCGGCCTATTTTGCCACGTACCTGGAGCGCAGGAAGTTGCCGTACCGGATCGTCAAAATTGATGTGGGCGATGCCGTGCCGGCCGATGCGTCGGCGTATGCCGGGCTGTGTTTCATGGGCGGGCCGATGAGCGTCAATGATGACCTGCCGTGGATTGCGCAGATTTGCAGACTGATCCGCGATGCGGTGGCGCGCGATGTGCCGGTGCTGGGCCATTGCCTCGGCGGACAACTGATGGCCAAGGCGCTGGGGGCGGCGGTGACGCGCAATCCGGTCAAGGAGATCGGCTGGGGCGCGGTGAAGGTGTTGGATGATCCTGTGGCGCGACGCTGGCTGGGGGACGATCTGCGCGAGTTCCTGTCCTTCCACTGGCATGGAGAGACGTTTGTGATACCCGAGGGCGCGACGCGGCTGATGGAAAGCCCGTGGTGCGGCAATCAGGCCTATGCATTGGGCAAACACTTCGGCATGCAGTGCCATGTCGAGATGACGCCGGAGCTGATCCGCACCTGGTGCCGGGATTGGGCGAAGGAGGTTGAGGCTTTGGCTGGACGAGTGCCCTCAGTGCAAACGCCGGCGGAAATGGAAGCGGGCATCGACGACAAGGTGCGCGCTCTTAACGCGGTGGCAGACCGCATTTACGATCGCTGGATCAGCGGCCTCGCGTCCTGATTTCAGGTCAGCAGCGTCCACGCGCTGCCGGCCAGCGCGCAGGCACCGATCACCGGCATGATGCCGATCTTGTAACGCCACAGGGCGAGAAACGCCGCGACGCCGATCACCGCCGACGACCAGTCAAAGCGACCGGCGAGGCCGTCCGGCCACAGCACGTGGTAGGCAAAAAACACTGCGAGATTGAGGATGACGCCGACCACGGCCGCGGTGATGCCGGTCAGCGGCGCGGTGAAGTGCAGTTCGCCGTGGGTGGTTTCGACCAGCGGGCCGCCGAGCAGGATGAAAATGAAACTCGGCAGGAAGGTGAAGTAGGTGACCACCGCAGCGGCGAGTGCGGCAGCGGCGAATACATGATCCGCGCCGAGGAACTGGGTGGTCCAGCCGCCGACGAAGGCGACGAAAGCCACCACCATGATCAGCGGGCCTGGTGTGGTTTCGCCGAGGGCGAGGCCGTCGATCATCTGCAGCGGTGTGACCCACTGGTAGTGTTCGACTGCGGCCTGATAGACGTAGGGTAGTACCGCATAGGCGCCGCCAAAGGTCAGCAGCGCCGCCTTGGTGAAAAACCAGCCCATCTGCGCCAGCGTACTTTGCCAGCCGAATACTGCAATGATCAGCGCCATGCCCGAGCCCCACAGCAGCAGTCCGGCAGCCAGCACCTTGGCAAAATGCGGCCAGTTGAAGCGCGCGTGTTCCGGCGTCGGCGTTTCATCGTCGATCACTGCCGGACCATAACTCTTGCCGTCGGCGCCATGACCGCCGCCGGTGGCAAACAGTTTCGGCGCGACACGTCCGCCGATCCAGCCGATGATGCCGGCGCCGATAACGATCAGCGGGAAGGGCAGCTTGAGCGCAAACAAGGCGATGAATGCGGCGGCAGCAACGCCCCACAACACGCCGTTTTTTAATGCGCGTGAACCGATACGGATCGCCGCGAAGACCACGATCGCGGTGACTGCGGGCTTGATACCGTAAAGGATGCCGGCAATCGCCGGGATGTCGCCAAAGACGAGGTAAATCCACGATAGCGCAATCAGGATGAACAGCGAGGGCAGTACGAACAGGCCGCCGGCGACGATACCGCCCCAGCTGCGGTGCATCAGCCAGCCGATGTAGGTGGCGAGCTGCTGCGCCTCGGGCCCCGGCAGCACCATGCAGTAGTTCAATGCGTGCAGGAAGCGGCGTTCGGAGATCCAGCGTTTTCGTTCGACCAGTTCCTGATGCATTATCGCGATCTGCCCGGCGGGGCCGCCGAAGCTGATGAAGCCGAGCCTGAGCCAGAAGCGGAAGGCCTCGGCGAACGAAATGGCGGCCGGTGCTTCAGTCGGGGTGGCAGCGTTTTTTTCGGTCATTGAATGTGTTCTTGCCGGTCAGCGATAAATTTCGGGGTTCCAGCTGTGCTGCTCATCCTGCCCCTCCTTGCACCACAGGTATAGCGCGTCGTACAGGACCATGCCTTGCTGCAGCTGTTGATGGTCGTCCGCGATCAGGCGCGACAGGCCTAGCGACAGCGCAATCAGTCCTGCGGACTGCGGCGTGATTTCCGGGTGCCCGGTGTCGGCGCCGCGCACGATGTTGGCCAGTTGCAGCAGCGCGGGATCGGTCAGACGGTAGGTCTTGATGAAGGCGTCGAAACTGCAGTTCGGCCCGTCATGGGTAAACGCGCAATCCGCAACGTCGTAAGCGATGGCATTGTCCGATGCAGCGCGGGCTTTGACTTCGGCCGTGGGCACGTAGAGAAACTCGGCATTGCGGTCGATGAAGCGGCTGATCAGCCAAGGGCAGGCGATGCGGTCGACCTTCGGCCGTTCGCGGGTGACCCAGCGCGTTCCCGCATCCAAGGGTTTTGCCATCATTGCGCTGCCGGCGGCGCGCAGACCTTCCTCGATACCGTCTTCAACGAAATCAGCGGTTAAGCCGCGGTTACGCAGCGCTTTGGCAACGTTCTGGCTGACCTCATGACCGTGCACGCAGTACACCGCAATGGCGGATGCGTCCGGCAACTCACCGGCCCATTGTTCCACGGTTGCCGGATCGCGTCGCAATGCGCCGGCAGCCATGTCGGGCGCCGACTTGAATGCGGCTTCACGACGTACGTCGATCAGCAACGGCGCATTGGCGCTGCTGCGTATTTTGATCAGTTGCTGAGGGGAAATGCCGGGAATGCTGGTGTCCATACAGTCTCCTTCGCGATAGCGAAATCACACGAAGGCAGCACTTGGACGCGGGGCGTCTGGGTGCGGGGAGTCTGCCAACGTCCCCGGATGCAGCGGCCTGATTCTGCTCGGCAGGCGCCGCACTGTCAACACAGTGCCGCGGCTAGTCGCGGAAGTTCTTGAATTGCAGCGGGAAGTCGGTGATGGACTTGCGAATCATCGCGATGGCGTCCTGCAGCAGGTCTTTTTTGGC
>CAIZLW010000078.1 GCA_903933915.1 uncultured beta proteobacterium
AGCCTTCCGCCAGCGGTACCGCCGAAGGCGCCAGCGTCTGCCATGCACCCTCGCTGGCCTGCAAGGGTCCATGACCCTGCCACGGCCGATGACTGGACGCCTTGCGCCCGGCATGCGCGAGTTGCACCCCCAGCACGATGGGTGAAATACCACGCACGTAATCGATGACGCGTTTCATCGCCGCTTCGTTGGCGTCGGAATACAGACCGGGGCACTGCGGCGTAATGCGCCCCGTCGGCGTGACGCCGGTGGCCTCCATCACCAGCATGGATGCGCCGGATATTGCCAGCGAACCCAGATGCATCAGATGCCAGTCGCTCATTGAGCCATCAACGGCGCTGTACTGGCACATCGGCGCGACTGTGATGCGATTACTGAGCTTCAAGTTGCCAATCTGCACCGGCGTGAACAATTGCGATGTCATTTCTGTCTCCGAGTTTCAGTGTGCTGCTCAGTGCGCGACTCAGCTTCCAACTCAGCTGCCGAAATATCCGATCACCCGCCACCACAAGTAATGCAATGGAATCAGCGCAAATACGCTGATCAACGCCAGCGGCACCGTCAGCCGCAGCGCATCACGCACCTTCAGATGGGCAAGCTGCATGCCCACCACCACCGGCGGCGCCTGATAGGGCAGTAACAGAGTGGAAAAACCTACCGCCGAGGTCATCAGTGCCGCCTGGATCGGCCAGCCGGTAGCTTCGGCGAAATGGCCAGCCAGCGGTGACAGCAGCGCCGGTTGCGCCGGATTGGTGACAATCATTGAGGCCAACGTCGACATCACACTCAGTGTGATGAAATTCGCCGCATCGGCGCCGGGTTCCAGCCGGATCACCGACAGCAATACATCACCGAAGGCTTTGCTGAAACCTGAATCCAGCATCACTGCGCCGAGGCCGAGCACTGCGCCGATGTAAAAGAAGCTGCCGAACTTGATGCGCTCTTGGAACAGCGTGACCGGTACCGCGCCCACGCGCGGCAGCATCGACACCACAGCGGCCGTCAGTGCAATCCAGCCCGGGCGAATGCCATGCAGGAAATCCGTCGCCCACAGGGCCAGCGAGATCAGCACAATGACTGCGAGGCGTTTTTCATTGCCGCTCATCGGGCGCAGTTCAGCCGCATCGCCGTCACCGCAAGTACGCGCAGGGAACATCCAGCACACGATTGCGATAATCAGCGCGCCTTTGACGATGCCCATTACCGGAAACTGCGCCCACAGGTATTCAGCATAAATCAGATTCACGCCATAGAGCGTTTCTGCAGCACCGGCCAGCACCAGATTCGGCGCGTTCGCAGGAAGGATCGCGGTGCCGCACTGAAAAGACGCAACGATGGTCGCAAACAGCACGCCGTTGTGCCCCGGTGAGCCTGCCGGCAGCCCGTGCCGTTCGGCAACCGCGGCCAGAATCGGCACCAGCAGCAGGATGCGTCCGACCGTTGCCGGCATCAAAAACGCCAGCACGACAGCCACCAGCACGGCGGCTGTAATCAGCTGTGGGTACGCCCAGACGCGTGTGCCGAGGGCGACGCGGGCAATGCGTTCGCCCAGCCCGGTCATGCGCACGGCTTCGGCAATCACTAGACCGCCGAGTACCAGCCACAGTGTTCCCGAAGTAAAGCCGGAAAAAATGACTTCCGGTTTGGCGACACCCAGCAATACGGCCAGCGCGAAAAAAATCAGTGCGGTCAGCGATTCCGGCAAAGCACCGGTTGCCCATAATCCCATCACCAATACCAGCAGGCCGCCGGTATGCATCACATTGACGGAGACACCCGCGGGCGGCGGCGTAAAAAAAATCGCTGCCGCCACACCCACGATCAGTGCAGTCAGCAGCGCGACAGGTCTCGACATCGTGATCCGATTCCGGCAATTACGCCGGGGTATTGATATAAGTTATTGTTTTTAATGCTATTTTTTGAACTTTGCGGCCAGCGCTTCACTGCCGCGGGCCAGCATCACCAGATCCGAAGCGACCGCGACAAACTTGTAGCCCATGTCGAGGCAGCGCTGACCGTCGGCTTCGCCAACCAGAATGCCCGGTGCCTTGCCGGCCTTGGTGATGCGCTTAGCCGCGTCTTCCATCACCTTCCACACTTCCGGATGCTGCCAGTTGCCGAGGTGGCCCATGTCGGCGGCGAGATCGTTGGGTCCGATGAACACGCCATCGACACCTTCGACTGCGGCAATCTGTTCGATCTGCTTCATCGCGGACAGCGTCTCGACCTGAACCAGTACGCACATTTCGTCATGCACGCGCTTGAAATAATCCTTGGTGCGGCCGTAACGGTTGGCGCGCGTACAACCGGATACACCGCGCACGCCCAGCGGCGGATAACGCGTCGCAGCGACCGCGCGTTTGGCCTCTTCAACGTTCTGCACATAAGGAATCAACAGTGTGCGCGCGCCGACATCGAGAAAACGCTTGATCATCACGGTGTCGTTCCACGCCGGGCGCACGATGGGTTCCGTGGTGCCGGCGAGCATCGCATCGAGCTGGTTCTGCACAATGGGCAGTTCATTCGGCGAATGTTCGGAGTCGAGCAGCACCCAGTCGAAGCCGGCATCGGCCAGCACTTCGGCGGAAATCGCGCTGCACAGGCTCGACCAGATGCCGATCTGCGGTTTGCCGGCCTGGATGGCCTTCTTGAATTGATTGACGGGTAAATCCATGGTCTTGCTCCCTGTGCGTGTATTAATAGAAACCGTATTAATGAATGACTTCGGGGTCGGGCGTCGGCTTGCCGTGATGCAGTATGTCGAGATCGCA
>CAIZLW010000079.1 GCA_903933915.1 uncultured beta proteobacterium
ACAACTGTTCCGTCTTCAAGTGTTAACGGCGAGATTTCGGCATCAAAGAAACCATTGGACACGTTGGCACTGGCCAAGTCTTGGCTGCGCTTAGCAAACCAGTCCATGTCTTCTCGGCTCACGCCTTCAACTTCACGAACGTTTTCTGCAGTCTGACCCATTGCGATGTACGCGTCGGCGAGACCATCTTGTGGAGTCCATACGGGCTGACCACCAGCTGAACGCAACTTGGTGCGCTCGCCTGGTCCCTTGAAGATGGGGTTCGGAGCAGTGTCGGCGGCGCCGAACTGGTAACGGCTGACGGCTTCAACACCAGCAGCGATGAAACAATCGCCTTCGCCAGCCTTGATCGCGTGAGCAGCCATTCGAATGGTCTGCAACGACGATGAACAGTAACGGTTCACAACGACGCCTGGTGCTTCGGGGATGCCGGCCAACAAGGCGACCATACGGCCCAAGTTGAAACCTGCTTCACCAGCGGGCTGGCCCACACCAATGATGAGATCTTCAATGTCAGAACCCTTGACTGATGGAACTTTGGCCATCAAAGCGCGGACAATCTGGGCGGCCATTTCATCGGTGCGCAATGACACCAATGAACCTTTATTGGCTCGGCCGATCGGGCTGCGGGCGGTAGCAACAATGACTGCTTCGGGCATGGGATTCCCCCTCGTTAAGGCACGTGATGTGCGGACTTGATAAGCGTAGCGAAAGTTACCGACGGGTCACATATTGGTCGCATCGGGGAAACCCTAAGTTTTGGTCACGATGCCCAGATATCAGTGGCGACTACCGGGCAACTTCGTTAAACGAGGTCAATGCCGCGCCGTTGGCCGAAATCGCCAGTCGCGTGATCGACGCCGTCACCAACTGCGTCTTCCAACCAACTGACACATCGACCCCTAAAGCCCAGGCGACCGCCGACTTGATCGGCGAAACATGCGACACCACCACCGCCGTTCGCCCATCAAGCCGTTGCGCGAGTTCGGCTACTACCTGCGCCTGCGTGTCGAGGACAAGCCCGGCGTGCTCGCCGACATCACGCGCATCCTCGCCGACCAGCAGATTTCCATTGACGCCATGATCCAGCGCGAACCCGAAGAAGGCGAAGCGCAGACCGACATCATCATGCTGACCCATGTCGTGCGCGAAAAGCAGGTCGATGCGGCCATCGCCAAGATTGAGGCACTGCCTGTCGTCAACGGCAAGATCATCCGTCTTCGCCTCGAAAATCTCAGCTGATTCGTCGCCGCAGATGCTGGTCTATCTCGGCATCTGCGCCCTTCTGGCTTTTCTGGCGGCACTAAGTGCGGTGGTTTCTGCCGTCCCGCCAGCGCCGACTTTTCATCTGGCTTTCGCTGCCGGGGCAATGCCGCTGATATTTGGCGCCATCATTCATTTCGTGCCGGTGCTGACGCGTACCGGTATGCCGGCGCGCCCCATTCATTACCTGCCGATCCCGGTGCAACTGGCGGGCATCACTACGCCACTGGGGTTGGCCGGAACTCTTCCAGCCTGGAGTCTGCATGTGGCGGCAACGGTGGTTGTGCTGGCAGCGTTGCTGCTCATTAGCTGGATTTCCCGGCGCTTGCGCGCCACTCTGGGCGGGCCGCATCCGGGCGCACGCTGGTATGGCGCGGCACTGCTGTGCCTGTTTTTCGCCGTCAGCCTAGTGCCGGTGTGGCTGGCCAAGCCAGAATTGCGCACCGCCTTGCGCCTGTTTCATCTGCATCTGAACACACTGGGTTTCATCGGGTTGGCGGCTCTGGGCACGCTGCCGGTGCTGCTGCCTAGCGCGTTGGGAAAACTGGATCTGGGTGCCGCCGACCGCCTGCGGCGGGACCTGTTGCCTGCGACCGTCGGTGCGTTGCTGGTGGCTGCCGGGGCAAGCAGCGGTCCATGGCTGGCACTGCCGGGTGCGCTACTCCTGCTGTGGGTTGTCGGGCGTAACCTGCTGGCCTGGTACCGCAGCTTTGGTTTTACGGCAATAGTCGGCACAGGCGCGACGGCAGCACTGCTGGCGGCAACGTTGGGCCTGGCCCTGCTGCTGTTGCTCGGCATGGCGCATGGTGCCGGGCTGCTGCCGGCGCGTCTGTCCATTGCCGGGTTTGTTGCGGCCTTTCTGTTGCCGCTGGTTACCGGGACCTTGAGCCAACTCCTGCCGGTGTGGCGCTACCCAGGCAATGATTCGCCGCAACGACTCGCCTTGCGTCAGCGTCTGACGCAGAATGGGCGCTTGCGCGCGGTTCTTTTCCTCGTCGGGGGCGTCCTGCTTGCGTTCGACAACCTGGCAGCCTGGCTACTGGTGGTGGTTGCGCTCGCCCTGTTTGTCGTGCCTGTGTTTGTGGCGATCTGGCTGGACAGGCCCAGGGGCAACGACGATAATTCCCGCCCGATTTAGCCATACCAGCCCTGTACTCTCATGAAATATATTTCCACGCGCGGCGGCACTGCGCCGCAAGCCTTTTCCGACATTCTCCTCGGCGGCCTCGCGCCTGATGGCGGCCTCTATCTGCCCGAAAGCTATCCGCAAGTTTCGACTGCCGAACTGGCAGAGTGGCGTGAACTGCCGTATCACGCGCTGGCTTTGCGCATCCTGCAAAAATACATCGACGACATTCCTGCCTGCGATTTGAAGACGCTGGTCGATCGCACTTACACGGCGCAAACCTATCGCTACTGCCGCGCGGGTCACGATGCTGCCGATATCACGCCGCTGACGACACTGGAGCCGGGCTTCCATCTACTTGAGCTTTCCAACGGGCCGACGCTCGCCTTCAAGGACATGGCGATGCAGTTGCTCGGCAATCTGTTCGAGTATGTGCTGGGCAAGCGCAACGACACGATCAACATCCTCGGGGCGACTTCGGGCGATACCGGCTCGGCGGCCGAGTATGCGATGCGCGGAAAAAAGGGCGTACGAGTTTTCATGCTTTCACCCGACGGCA
>CAIZLW010000080.1 GCA_903933915.1 uncultured beta proteobacterium
CGTGGTGACGGTGAACGCGAACGGGACGTTCACGTATACGCCGAATGCGAACTACAACGGTTCGGACAGCTTTGTGTACACGCTGGCGGACAGTGACGGAGACCTGTCGACGGCGACGGTGACGCTGAATGTGACGTCGGTGGACGACGCGCCTTCGGCGGTTGCGGACAGCTTCAGCGTGAGTGAAGACACGGTGCTGGCCGGCAACCTGGCGGTGAATGACACGGCGGGTGGAGACGGCGGCGGGGTTTGGTCGCTGCTCAGTGGTGCGGCGAACGGCGTGGTGACGGTGAACGCGAACGGGACGTTCACGTATACGCCGAATGCGAACTACAACGGTTCGGACAGCTTTGTGTACACGCTGGCGGACAGTGACGGCGACCTGTCGACGGCGACGGTGACGCTGAATGTGACGTCGGTGGACGACGCGGCGACGGCTATCAATGACACATTCTCTACAAGCGAAGATACGGTACTGATCGGTAGTGTTTCAGGGAATGACACGGCGGGTGGTGATGGCGGTGGAGTTTGGGCTCTGCTGACTGGCGGAAGTCCGGCTAATGGCACGGTAACGGTGAACAATGATGGGACGTTTACTTACACCCCAAATCTGGGGTTTAACGGTGTAGACAATTTTGTTTATACCTTGACCGATTCCGACGGTGATGTATCGACGGCGACGGTAAAAGTAAACGTTGCATTAATTGACAACGCGCCGACGGCGGTCGCGGACAGCTTCAGCGTGAGTGAAGACGGCGTCCTGGCCGGCAGCCTGACGGGGAATGACACGGCGGGTGGAGACGGCGGCGGGGTTTGGACGCTGCTCAGTGGATCGGCGAACGGCACGGTGACGGTGAACGCGGATGGCACGTTCACGTATACGCCGAATGCGAACTTCAACGGGTCTGACAGCTTTGTGTACACGCTGGCGGACAGTGACGGAGACCTGTCGACGGCGACGGTGACGCTGAATGTGACGTCGGTGGACGATAATCCGATCGCAAACAGCTCCTCCGTTTCCGGCGATGAAGACACGTCAATTGCAATTACAGTTACCGGCAGTGATGCTGATGGCCCGATCCAGAGTTTCAAACTCAGCGCATTGCCGTCCACTGGCCTTTTGTATCTGGATGCAGGGCTGACGTTGCTGGCAGTTGTTGGTGTTGATTACGCGGCTACTGCCGATGCCCGTACATTCTATTTTGTGCCGCAATCAGACTGGTTCGGCACGGCTGTCTTGTCATATACGGCAAAGGACAGCACGAATACTGTCTCGAATCTTGCGACAGGCACGATAGTTGTAAACGCGGTCGATGACGGCACCCCGGTGGCGCAGGCTGATAATTACAGCGTCAACGTCGGCACTTCGGTGATCATTACGCCGACGTCGCTGCTGTCCAATGACTTCCTGCCGGACCGTGCAACGTTGACTTTGGTGGGGCCGCCTTCCACGGGCACGCTGATATTCACTAACGGCTATTATCTTTACACGCCGAGCACTGCTGGTGCGTCAACGTTCAGCTATACGATTACCGACGATCAGGGGCAGATCAGCACGGGCTTAGTGACGGTCAATGCCAATCAGGCGAGCACCGATTACGCCACCGTGCAGGAATCTGCATTGGCTGGCGGTACGGGCGGCGGGACGCGAATTGCGACCGGCAATTTGCTGGCCAATGACGCCGGTGGCGCCGCTGCCAATACCATCACCAACATCAATGGAATTGCCGATGGTGGTGTGGGCGATGTCGATGCGCGTGCTGGGTATATCGGTGTCAATGGCACCTACGGCCAGTTGGTGGTGGATATCACGGGTCCGGGGGAGGGTGATTACACCTATACCCTGAATTCAGCCGCTTCCAATACGGCAGCCGCAAACAATGCCGGCATCATTGAAACGTTCAACTACGTCGAAACGGCGGGTGCGGCAGCGCTGACTGCGCAGTTGCAGATTACTATCGTTGATGACGCGCCGGTTGTTTACGACGCCAATGTCGGGATTTCGGCATCGCCGGTACCGTCTTATTCGCTGGTCCTCGTTCTTGATATTTCCGGCAGCATGGTTGGTACTTATGGCGCCGTCAAACAGGTTGATGCATTGGGCGCAGTCACGGCGACGACTCGTTATGCGCTGGCGAAACAGGCGATGATCGGACTGGTGACGGAGTACTTCAATCAGTCGCCCGATGTTGAGGTCAAGCTGATCCAGTTTGCCGCTTCCGCAATCGTGCTGAACGGCGGTGCTACGTATACGTCGTTGGCCTCGGCGATTACCGGCATCAATTCCATTGCTGCTGCTGTCGGTGGTACCAATTATTCGGATGCCTTGACCAAGGTCCAGGATGCGTTCGGGGTTGCGCCGACGGCAACCCGTGAAAAGTTCATGTATTTCCTTTCCGATGGCGTGCCTTCGGTGGGCAATATAACGGATCCGGTCGGGTTTACCGGTTACGGAACTTATGCCACAACCAACGCTATCCATTCGTATGCCGTTGGCATCGGCACCGGTATTGCAACGCCGAATTTCCTGAATGACATTCATAATGTGGATGCCTTGGGTGACGGGGTCAAAGATACCGCGCTGTTTGTGCCTGACCTTTCAGAGCTGGAGTCGCAGTTGCTGTCGACCGTTCCGCAAGGTGCCGGCGGTAACGTTGTCGCCGGTTCGGCTTCGACCACTACCAGTTTTGGTGCTGATAACGGCCGGGTCGTTTCAATCTTGATCCAGTTGGACAGCAATAACGACAATATTGCTGATACCAACGTCACCTTTACCTATGATCCGAATGCCAATGCCGGTGCGGGTGGCATCACCAACAATTCCGGCGGCTTTGCGGGTGGTGCGGTTGTCGGTACTACCATCACCATCGATGCCAGCCGTAAGTTTGTTTACGGTTCGATCGTGTTTGATTTCACCACGGGTGATTACACCTACTTTACTGGTGGCTCCGCGGTCGAGGGTACCGTGTTTACGCTGACCTCAACGGTGACTGACGGAGACGGCGACCTGGCGACTTCGGTGCAGACCATCAGCATTGTGGATGGTCAGCCGATCGCCAAAGATGATACGGACAGCCTGTCGGCGTTTGACCGCTTCGTCGAAGGCAATGTGATTGACGGTGCTGGCACGGATGGCGGGCAGAGCCTGGGCAATAATGTAGTGCCGTTCACGGTGCAGGGCGCCGGTGTCGACACCATTGTCGACAATGCCAAGGTTGCGGCTGTCCAGTTCAAGGGGGGCAACTACAATCTGACGACCGCCAGCAGCGGCAGCGCCGCCGGCGGCACGTTCAGCGTGAGCGCGGGATCGTTGACCTGGACGCACCTGAGCAACGGCAGCCAGTTCATATTCAATCAGGGCGGATACTACAAATACACGCCGCCGACTGTTGATATTCCGAACAATGCGGCGCCGAATCTGAGCAGCACCAGTTTCGCCACCAATCCTGCACAGAACGGGGTTTATCTGTACGGGCTGGGTGGGGCGACGGCCTCATACGCCGCGGCCGGTGCCGGTGTCGTCGGCGGTGCCAGTGCCGCACTCAATGCTGGCGAAACGTTGATTGTCGATTACGACGGCGTGGTTTCGGGACCGCTGTCGTTTGTCGTGAATACGGCGGGCAGCAATCTTAATGCTGCTAATACGCTCACCTATCGCGTCTACGATTCTTCCGGCAGCTTGATTACGGCTTACACCAGCGGCACTGAAGGCACGGTTACGATCCCCGGTTACTTTACCGATGTCGATCGTGTTGAGATCCTGGCCAACGCCGGCGTCAGTGCGGTGATCCAAAGTGTTGGTTATGTATCACCTTCGGAATTCGTTTCCTTCGGCGCCGATCCGATCAATTCCGGTGTTGTATTGAGCGGCAAGGCCAGCAATGGTTTGGCAACCGCGCTGACTTATACTTCCGGGGTGACCGCGAGCGGCGTGGGCGTGGGTGCTGATGGACGGACATCCGCCGGCGAGACGCTGGTGGTCGATTTTGCTGCTCCGGTATCCGGCGGACTGACGTTCAGCGTCAATGCTGAGTCGAGCAGCGTCAGTGCAGCGGCACCGCTGATCTATCGTGTCTACGACACCACCAACGCACTGATGGGGACGTTTACTCTCGCGACAGAGCGCGTCGTGGCGCTGCCGGGCTATTACACCAATGTGGACCGTGTTGAAATCCAGGCCTTGACCGGTACCGCGCCGCTGGCACGGATCCAGGGCGTCGGTTTTGTATCCTCAATCGATTATGTCGCCCTGACCGCAGCGCCTGGTGTGACCGGGCCGACGATCAGTGCTCGACTGGCGGGTGGCACGGCATCAACGCCGAGCTACTCGGCAGCGGCTGGCGTTGGTGTCAATGGCGGCGGCAATGCGCTGAATGGCCTGGAAACGCTGGTCATTGACTACCCTTATCCGACTTCCGGCAATTTTGTGGTACGTGTTGACGGTACGAGCAATCTGGGCGGCACGGTTTCCGCAGCTACCGCGCTGACTTACCGCTTGTATGACACCTCGAACAATCTGCTGACCACTTACACCAGCGGCGTTCTGGGTTATGTGAACATACCCGGGACCTATGCCAACGTTGATCGCATGGAGATCCAGGGTAGCGTCAGTGCGTCGGCATTCATCCGCTCTGTCGGTTATGAACTCCTCGGCAATACCATCGTCAACCTCGACGCTGCCCCCGCAGCAACGACCGGTGTGATTGTCGGCGGCATAGCCGCAAACAGCAGCGTTATTGATACGACGCCAGGCAATTTTGTCTACACCCTCGGATCGGGTATCGGTTATATCAATGATGCCAACGATGACATCCGTGCTTTGGAATCATTGGTTCTCACCTTTGATCAGAACATTTATGCGCAGGGCGTGCGAAATCTTGGTATTACAGTCAATGCTGCTGCCAGTAACCTCGGACCACCCGGTGGTGGAACTGATCCGGCGCTGACTTACAAAATCTATGATGTTTCCGGACGTTTGCTGATTCAACTGGCCAGCGACAAAGAAGGTTTTGTGCTGATGCCGCAGAACCTGAATAATATTGGCCGCGTCGTAATCGAAGCCGCCGGCGACGCAAACGCACGGATTCAGGCGGTGCGTTTCTCACCAGCCGGTAATGATCCCTATGAGCCTGCATTGGCGCCGGAGGTAGTGACCTATACGCTGGCCGACAGTGACGGTGATGTATCCACTGCAACGCTGACACTTAATACGGTGACCAATACCTACTTTGGTACGTCGACAGCGGACACCATTGCGGGCAGCTCGGGTAACGACCGTATCGTCGGCGGCGACGGCGATGATGTGCTGAACGGCGGAGCGGGCTACGACACGATCGAAGGCGGCGCCGGCAACGATACGCTGAACGGCGGCACGGAGAACGACACGCTCGCCGGCGGTGACGGCAACGATACGCTCAATGGCGGTGATGGCGACGATATCCTGCGCGGCAATGCCGGTACCGATATCCTCACTGGCGGCGCCGGGGCAGATCGCCTGGAGGGCGGTGACGGCATTGACACCCTCAGCGGCGGCGCCGGTGCAGATACCCTGCTGGGCGGCGCGGGTAACGACATCATTGACGGTGGTCTGGCGGATGGCGTTTCGGACGTGTTCCGCTGGGAACTGACCGATCGCGGCACGCAAGGTTCGCCGGCCGCAGATACCGTGAATAACTTCAGTGCCGGCACTGCAGGCTCGGGTGGTGACGTGCTTGATTTGCGCGACCTGCTGCAGGTCGAAGATCATGATGTCGGCACCGGAAACCTGAATCGTTTCCTCAGCTTTGAACTTTCCGGCGGTAATACGGTCCTTCATGTAAGTTCTACCGGCGGATTCAGCGGTGGTTATGCACCGGCCAAGGAAGATCAGACCATCACACTGACGGGAATCGATCTGGTGAGCGGCTATGCAAACGATCAGGCCATCATCCAGAAGCTCCTCGACGACAACAAATTGATAGTCGATTGATTTCAGGTATGCTTTTCTCTACGAATTTTTTTAAATTATTGATGTAAATGGATAATTTATATACGCCCCGAGCATTACGCGCCGTTGTGACGCTGGCGCTCACGGTGATGGCAGGAACGGTGGAGCAGACGGCTGCGCAGGATCTGAAGACGTATGCACAGAAAGCCGTGGTCAACAATCCCGAAGTCACGGCCCGGTATAACGCGCTGCGTGGGTCACTCGACGAAATCGACGTGGCGCGGGGCGCCTACTATCCGCGCTTCGATCTGCTGGCCAACACCGGCCGGGAGCGTTCCCAATCCTCGATTGCGACGACCGGCAACCAGAACTTCACCAGCAACAGCGTGGGCCTGGAACTGAACCAGATCCTGTGGGACGGCCTCGCGACTTACAACGAAGTGCGTCGGCTGGGACACGGATCGCTGGTGCGGTTCTTTGAATTCATGGAGGCTTCGGAAATCATGGCGCTGGAAGCTGCGCGCGCCTACTACGACGTGCAGCGCTTCCGCGAACTGGTGGTCATCGCCGAGTCCAACTATATCCAGCACAAGCAGACGTTTGACCAGATCGAACAGCGCTTCAAGTCCGGTGTGGGCCGGGGTGTCGATATGGAACAGGCCGCTGCGCGGCTGGCGCTGGCGGACAGCAACCTGGTCAACGAAACCTCGAACCTGCACGATGTAACCGCAAGGTTCCAGCGGATTATCGGCGAGCCGCCGGCGCCACAGTTGCAGGCGGCGCCCTTTCCGATCGCCGGTTTTCCGGCGAGTCGCGAAGAGGCGGTCAAGCTGGCCTTGTTGCGTCAGGCCGGAATCATTGCCGCCACCGAGAACGTGCGTGCGGTACAGGCGCAATTGGATGTGCGCCGCAGCACCTTCCAGCCCAAGCTGGAGGCGAGGGTGCGTGACGCCACCGGTCGCAATCTCGACGGTTCACTCGGCGGCCAGTCGAATAACGTGGCGGAGCTGGTGCTGAGCTGGAACCTGTTCAACGGCGGCTCGGACATGGCCCGGGTGCGCCAGTTCGCCAATGCGCTGAACAATGCCAAGGACCTGCGCGACAAATCCTGCCGCGATGTGCGGCAGACCTTGAGCATTGCCTACAACGATGCCGGCAAACTGGTTGACCAGATCAAATACCTGACCCTGCAGGTGCAGGCGACGGAGAAGGCGCGTGACGCGTATCGCAAACAGTTCGATATCGGCCAGCGTTCACTGCTCGATCTGCTGAACTCCGAAAACGAGCTGTATCAGGCAAAACGTGCGTTGATCAATGCCAACTACGATCGTGAGATCGCCTATGCCCGCGTGCATAACGCCACCGGAGGCCTGTTGCCGCAACTGGGGCTTTCGCGCATAGAAACCGGTGATCTCCCCGGCGTCGCCGGATGGGTTGCCGGTGATGATTCCGTAGAGCGTTGCCCGGCTGAGGCTGTGTCGCAACCTTTCATTGACAAGGCGGCGCTGGACGCCAAGGCGAGAAGCACCATGCCGATCGCTGTGAAAGCGGGGCCGGCAATACCGCTGATCAAGCTGGTACAGGCCGCGCCTTCGGTAAAGCCGGAAGATCTGGTGATCGCGCGTCTGCTGGCCTGGGCTTCTGCCTGGTCGTCAAAATCATTAAACGGTTATTTCGAGTTTTACAGTGAAGCGTTCAAGCCTGCAAAAATCTCCCGGGAGGCTTGGCTTACGCAACGAACGCAGCGTCTCGAGGTTAAGGATTCCATCAAGGTGACGTTGACAGATATTCAGGTCAAGGCAATTGGAGCCGACCAGATGGAAACGCGATTCCAGCAGAGGCACGAGTCCGGCTCACGTGTGGATCAGGGTGAGAAGGTACTGCTGTGGCAGCAAGTCGGTGATGATTGGTTCATTGTCAGAGAGTCGGGGCGCTGAGGATTCCGGCATGCCGTGTCGCCTGGTGCGCTTTACGCCGCCGAAATGCTGACCACGCCATCTGCTCCGGTATTAGCCACCGCCGCATCCGCATCTGATTGGTCTGAACGGCACAAAAAGGCTTTGATGCCCATTCCGTGCGCCATCGAAACGATCCCCGCCAGATAAGCCATTTCGGATGTGCTAGGCGATGCTGACAGGCTCGCGGCAATCTTGATGTGATCCAGTTGCATCGAGGGTATTGAAGGTATCCGTGTGAAATAGACTCCCGCATCAGCCAGTCCGACACGTGCGCCCGTGCGCCGCAGGGTTTTGCCGAGGTCCATGCCGAATTCCGGATCCTTGAATACCAGACTTTCTGGAATTTCGATGCACAGCCGGTTCGCTGCCGCCGGTGAACTGCTGATCAGGCCGACCAGGTGAGCGAGCACCGAGGCGTCGCGGAGCGTGGGTTCACTAAGGCGCAAAGCGAGCATTGTCTGTGCTGTTTCGGCTTGTTGTATACATTGCTCGATGGCGATTTCCTCGATGGCGCTGGCCATGCCGGTACGGACTGCGTATGGCAGCCATTCGGAGGGCGGGAAATAAGTATCCTGTGATCCCCAGGCAATATGGATTTCCATTTGCTGGTGTAGCAAGGTGCCGTCTGCGGCGCTTACCGGCTGAGGCTGGGTGATGATCTGGCGGCGATCCAGCGTCTCCTGCAGATCCTTGCGCCAGTTTTGCTGACCAGTCACGCTGGTGGATGCCTCATCTTCCTCGTGCACCGAGAACCCGCGAGCATCGTTTTCCGCTTTGGCCAGCGCAGCGTCGGCATTGGCGAAGAGTTTTCCCAAGGTGATTCCGGGGCTAAGACCCGCGCTGCCGACGGCCAGCGGCAGCGTTATTTCCTTGGTGGAATCGCTGGCGATCAGGTCAGCTGTGAGTGTGGCCAGCGCGTCGAGCGTCATCTCGGTGCCGGGTATTACGACAGCAAAGTCAGATCCATTAAGGCGGCCGCAAATTCCATGGTCGATATCAGCGGCGAAACTACGGAGTTTGCCGGCCATTTCCTTGAGTATCCGGTCGGTTTTTGCATGCCCCAGTTTTTGGTTGATGACCTGCAAATCCCGCACTCTGATCAGAATCAGCGCTCCTTTGGCGGAAAGACCGGGATTGTTGATGATTTCGCGCAATTCCCCCTGCAGCGTTTCGCGGTTGGCGATTCCGGTGACGGCATCGCTGGTGGCGGCATTGCGTAGCCGCTCAACGGTTGCCGCATGTTCGGCGAACTGGCCCTGAACACGGTCAATCATGCCATTCATTGCCATAGTCAGTGCCTTCAGTTCAGGCACTGTGGAGGGCTCTGATTTTATGAAGCGGCGTTCAGACAGGGCCAGCGCTTGTTCAACCAGGCCGGACAGCGGGCGCATCGTGCGCCTGACCAGGATGGTGCCGCAAAGCCCCGAGGCGAGTCCGAGTAGGGTCAGCAGTAGCGTCTAGCGGACTGCGCCACTCCACAGCACACCATGCGCAAATGCAGAATGACTGATGACTTCCAGGCTTCCGATTTGCTGCCAGCCTGAGCTGACTTGGGCCAGCCCGGGTACTGATTCGATCGGCAGCAGCCGGATAAACCATTCGGGTGCGGCAGCGGGGGGCAGCTTGTCGCTGAGGTCAATAATGGGTTTTCCGTCCGGCCCCTGCAGCCGGATGCGCTGGTAGTAGCCGGTGTCGTATTGCGCGGAAACCAGCAGTCGTATGCTCTCGATATCCCCGGACTGCTGGGAAAGAGAGATGGCCAGAGAGGCGGCATTGTCATTATTCTTGATCTGCAACTGATCTTCAAGATAGTGCCGGTTGGACCACAGGCTGGTGACCAGACTGCCGGTGCAAGTCATCGCCGTGATAATGATGACCAGAAGCCAGATTTGGCGGATCAGTGACATGACAGTAACCTCGTTGCGTTGGTGATATTCATATGCCTTGCTTGTGCGTTTGCTGAAAAACGGGTGCTCATCGGAAACCCTCGCTGCCCGCACGCTGCAGCAGATCCCGCCAGCGTGACAGTCGGTCCAGAGAAACAGATGAGGCATTGCTGCCGGTCTGCTCCCATAATCCCTCGGAATTGAAACTGAAGACAGGGCGCAGGTCGGTGCGCGCTGATGCGGATTGTATGGCTTCTACGAGGTTGTCCAATACCACAGGTTCCTTCCCGGCTTGCGGGTAATACGCCAATACCATATGAGGTATGAACTGGACTTCCCCTTCTCGTGTCATTGCGGCTCTGACATAGGTCAGACGCAGGCGGTCTGGCGGAATACCCATCGACAGGAGGGTGAAATACTTTGCAATGGCATAGTCCTCACAGTCACCGGCACCCTTGTTTAGCGTTTCCAGCGGAGTTGCCCAGTAGTCGTTCTGCCCCCAAATGGCGAAGTCATCAGCAAAGCGAATACGCTGATTGAAAAAACGGTTAACCGCGTTGATTTTTGCCGATTCGGGAAGCGCGGCTGTTGAATTATGCATTTTCTGCCAGGCCAATAGCCCTTCGACGGCAGGTGCACCCATGACCCGCGCTGCACGCAGCATCAGGGATTGATCGATCGAGAAGGCAAGATTGATCAACAGCATGAGAAGTGCTGCCGTGATCACCCACATTTTTCTGACCCTCCCCTGTTGTCGGGTATCGCCGCGGGAGTGTTGATCAGTGTGATATTTACCCGGAAACTTAGGTGAGTTGTCGTATTGCTGACATAAATCCATGCCTAAAGTGTAGCCTTTAAACATAGCTTTGAGGGGTGATCATGGAAATGGAAGAACGGACAGTTGACTACGACTGGGATGATGATTTTGAGGAGTGTCTGATTCATGATGATTTTGATGCTGAGGCTGAATATGAAGCGGACTTCAGGATGAGCGGTCACCCTGAGGCAACATTGGTTTCCTTCTGAATGGGGGGCGTCCGGAAATCCCGTCGTTTGATGCTGACTTAGTCGAGGATCGGAACACGGGCGCATGGCATAATAGGGTTGACTTTTTTCGACCGTCAGCCCCGGCCCCCCATGGATTTCTGGCAGCACTGTGGTTATCACTTGCTTGAACGGGCAACCGACGGGCATTTGATCGTCACCGACGATTACCTTCGCTTTTATTTCTCCCGGCCCGAGCTCGCGCCCGTGGCAGAGTCCTGTGCTGCCGAGCGCAGCCTGCACCAGTCCCTGCTTGATGCGCCGCGCCGCCCGGTAGCCGCTGCCGACCTTGAAAAGCTAGCGGATTCCGACGCCCGGGAAAACTATCAGGTCATGCTGCGTTTCCGTGAGCAGCTGCTGGCCGCGGGCACGCTCGAGCGTTTTTACGTCAACCTGTTCCAGGCTGACGTTGCGGTGCCGCCCGATTTTATTCACCACACCGCCGAAGTCATTCTGCGCGGTCTGCTCGACGGCGATGATCATGGCCTACGCGCGCGTGCCGCAGAGGTTTTTTTTCGCACCCAGCGGGTGACAGTCAAGGACGGCGCAGTGATGCTGGCCGATGCCGAAACGGTCGATCTGCACGCCGAAGACGGTGGCATGGGCAATCTGGGGCGAATGCTGATGCAGGTGCAGGCACCGCTGCGCGCCATGGAGCTGGATGTGCTCGACGAGAGCAGCCACCAGGAATATTTCCAGCGCAACGGCCGCCGCGACACCGTATTGCAGATTAATCCCGGAGTTCCCGGTTCCCTCGCATTGTGCGAAGTGCTGGCGCGCTGGGTCGGCCATTTTCACGGACTCAAGGTGCGCGTGCAGCCGATCCGCGAGATTCCCGACGAAGAGTGGTTGTGGCATGTCGGGCTGGATATCGAGGCCAGCACAATGCTCAATGAGATTTATGCCGGCGCCGAAGTGGATGAAACCCGGATGCGCCGCGTCATCGGCCTGTTCCGCATGGATTTCGACGATCCGGGCGCCTTGCGTCCCGAAATGCAGGGCGCGCCGGTGTTCCTCGGCTTGGCGATGACCGCGGATGGCGTGTTGCGGATGAAACCGCAGAATCTGCTGATGAATCTGCCGTTGGCGAGGCGGGCATGAATACCGCATCCGATGAGCGCTATTCACCCGAGGCGCGCACCGCCCAGGAATGGCGGCGCATTGCCGGCATGCGCGACGAGGACGTTTCGCTGGCCGAAGGCGCGTTGTGGATTGCCGCGAGCGAATATCCCGGCCTGGCCATCGATGACTATCTGGCGTGTCTGCATGACATGGCGGCGAAGCTGCGCGGACGCCTGCGCGCCGACATCGCCACCGCGGATAAGCTGATGGCGCTGAATCGTTACCTGTTTGACGAGCTGGGGTTCAGCGGCAACAGCGATGATTTTTATGATCCACGCAACAGTTTTCTCAACGAAGTCATCGAGCGACGCGTCGGCATACCGATCACGCTGGGCGTGGTTTATATCGAGATCGGCCGGCGTATCGGCCTCGGCCTGCACGGCGTTTCGTTTCCCGGGCATTTTCTGGTCAAGTGCGCACTGCGCGACGGCATCGTCGTGCTGGATCCCTACAGCCGCGGCGTGTCGCTGGATGCCGATGAGTTGCAGCAGCGGCTGCGCGCGGCGGGCAGCCCGGGTGATGTTGATGGCGCCATACTTGCACATCTGCTCGGTGCGGCGAGCAACAAGGAAGTCCTCGGCCGGATGCTGCGCAATCTCAAAGGCATCTACGTCGAACGCGCCGACTGGCTGCGCGCACTGTCGGCCAGCGAACGTGTCATTGCCCTGCTGCCCGACGATGCGGGTGAGGAATACCGCGACCGCGCCGGTATTTACCTGAAACTCGAGTGTATTCGCGCCGCGCTTGGCGATTTCAACACCTACCTGCGGCAGTGCCCGGGTGCTGCGGATGCGGAAACGGTTACCGCGCAGATTGCCGAACTGGCGCCGCGTGTCGCGCGCCTGAACTGAGGACAATATGGCCGAGCCATTGCGATGCATTGCACGCAAATCGACCAAGGGGCGCAGCCGCGCGCCGCTGCTGTTCGTGCACGGCGCTTTTATCGGTGCCTGGTGCTGGGATGAACATTTTCTGAAGTATTTTGCTGATCTGGGTTATGACACCTGGGCTGTCAATCTGCGCGGTCACGCCGATGATGAGGAGACGGAAGATCTCGCTTCGGTGGATGATTACGTTGCCGACGTGCTGCTGGCAGTGGAGCAGATCGGCGCGGCGCCGGTACTGGTCGGGCATTCAATGGGGGCGATCGTCGTGCAGCGCGCGCTGCGCCGTTCGCGGGCGCGGGCAGTTTCGCTGATGGCGCCGGTGCCGCCGCACGGACTGCTCGGCAGCAGTTTTATGCTGGCGGCGCACAGCCCAGAAATATTCAATGAAATCAACAGGATGCAGATTTTCGACGGCATGACCGGTTCAACCGACCAGTTGCGGCGCGCGATTTTTTCGAAGCAATTGCCGGTTGCTGATGTGAAACGGTATATGCGCCGCATGCGTCATGAATCGCAACGCGCGTTGTACGACCTGTCGTGGCCGCAGCACTTCTGGATTGAACGCACCACGATTCCGGTGCAGGTCATCGGCGCGGCGGACGATCTGTTTTTCCCGCAACCCCTGGTGGTGGAGGCTGCGAGTCTGCACGGCGTCGAAGCAGAGATCGTACCGGACATGGCGCATGCCATGATGCTCGACGTGAACTGGGAGCAGGCCGCGCAGCGCCTGGCTGCCTGGCTGGAGCGGGCGCTACGCTAGGGCATCGTGGACGTTTGCCTGCGGCGCGGCTAAGCTGATGCAGTCATTATTCATGCGGGATCCGCGAAGAACGGAGAACGTAAGGTTCAAGGAGGCGGGATGGACGCGTATCTGATGTGGGCTGTGGCTGGAATCGTGCTGATCATCGTTGAAATGCTGACGGGCACTTTTTACCTGCTGGTATTGGGCATCGGAGCGCTTGCCGCAGCCGGCGCGGCCTGGCTCGGCCAGTCTTTCTGGGTGCAGGCCGTGGTTACTGCAGCCGTCGCCGTGGCCGGCGTCATCCTCGTCAACCGTTTCCGCGGCAAGAGCCTGCCGGCGGCGCAGCAGGCGCTGGATGTTGGCCAGAGCGTGACACTCGATTCGTGGATCAACGAGGTGGACGGGTTGGCGAGGGTCAAATACCGGAACGCCCAGTGGGAAGCGCGGGTGGTCGGCGAACGTGTTGCCGGCGGCACGGTTTTTTACATCCAGGCCGTGGAAGGCAATACGCTCAGCGTTTCAGCCAGCAGGCCGCACCAGGACTGATCAAGGTCCAGTTATTTCAATCAACCCACCACGCCCGAGTCCAGGAGTCCGTCATGTTCCCCAAACTGATTATCGTGATTTTTATCACCGGCGCGCTGATTGTGCTGGATCAGCGTTCATTCGCGTTGCCGTTTTTCATCGTGGCGCTGGGGGTGGTGGTGGCCATCGAGTCGATACGCCAGGTGCCGCAACAGATGGCGTGGGTGGTCGAGCGCATGGGCAAATACAATTCCGTGCTCGAGCCGGGGCTGAATGTGATTGTGCCGTTCCTCGACCGCGTGGCCTACCGGCATTCGCTGAAGGAAACTTCGCTGGATGTGCAGGAGCAGGTCTGTATTACCCGCGACAACACGCAACTCGGGGTGGACGGCATTATTTATTACCAGGTCACCGACCCGAAACTGGCTTCGTATGGATCTTCCGATTATGTGTCGGCGGTCACCCAGCTGGCGCAGACCACTTTGCGTTCTGAAATCGGCAAAATGGAACTCGACAAGACTTTCGAAAGTCGTGACGAGATTAATCGACAGGTGGTTGCGGTGCTGGACGAGGCGGGGCGCACCTGGGGCGTGAAAGTGCTGCGCTATGAAATCAAAAATCTGACGCCGCCGGAAGCGATTTTGCGCGCGATGCAGGCGCAGATTACCTCGGAGCGCGAGAAGCGCGCGCTGATCGCCAAGTCGGAAGGTCAACGCCAGGAAGAAATCAACCTGGCAGACGGTGAGAAACAGGCTGCGGTTCTCAAGTCCGAGGGCGACAAGACCGCGGCGATCAACCGCGCGCAGGGCGAGGCGGCACGTATCCAGCTGATTGCGGAAGCGACTGCCGGTGCGATCAGCACGGTGGCGCAGGCGCTGAACGGCCCGGGCGGCAATCAGGCGGCCAATCTTGAAGTAGCCAAACAGTACGTGAATGCGTTTGCCCATCTCGCACGCACCAACAACACACTGATCGTTCCTGCCAATGTCGCCGACGTGGCGACGATGGTCAGTTCGGCCATGGCCGTGATGGACAATGTGAAAAAGGCGCCGCCGGGCGCCGCCGCCGGCGGTGTTACGGCTGCGGAGTAGAGACCCAGACGCGGAAGTACGGCCGGGACACTTCGTTACCGGCCGCAGTCTGCGCTTTAAGCAGCAGCTCTTCCTCGGCCGGTGTCGGCTGGCCGCTGATGATCACGCTGGTTTCAAGTTCCAGTGGCTTGCGCAGGTTGACCCCGCGTGCAGCGGGCTGGCCGGCATCGGCGCCTTCATCTTTTTCCCGCGGCGGATTGCCGTCGTAAATCAGGTTGCGGCGGCGTTGCAGGTAGGCGTCGCGCAGGAATTCATATTCGTCGAGTGCAGCCACTTCCAGCACCTTGCTGGCGCTAAGCAGTTCGGCGCGGCGGGTCACCAGACGGAATCCCTGAATGGCATTACGGTCACGAGTGGGGTCGATATAGCTGGTGGGGTCGGTTTCCCAGTCAACGATCATTCCAGCGGTGTCACGGATGTTTTTGGGGCCGAGGAATGGCAATACCAGATAAGGGCCGTCGCCAACACCCCAGTAGCCGAGCGTCTGACCGAAGTCTTCGTCGTTTTTCTCGATGCCCAGATCGCTGGCGATGTCCATCACGCCGAGAATGCCGACGGTGGTGTTGATCATCACACGGCTGATATCGGAGAACGCCGGGCCGATCTTGCCCTGCAGGAGATTGTTCAGTGCAACGACGATGTCGTTGATGTTGGAAAACACATTGCTGATGCCGGTGCGCACGACTGCCGGGAACACCGCCTGATAGGTCTGCGCCAGCGGTTTCATCACCACCTTGTCGACGCCATCGTTGAATGAATAGATCGCGCGGTTCATCGGCTCGAACGGATCCCGCGGGTCGCCAGTGCCGGTGGTTGCGCAGCCGCCCAGCATGACCAGACTGGCAATTGCGCACACGGTGAAGAGGCGTAGGCGGCGGGCGAGGCGAAGCATGGTGCAGTCCTTTTTTCTGTGGTGCAGCAAATTCCGAGTTTCGTCATTATATACAACCATTTGCCGGTCGAGTTGAGGACTGCGGGTTTGCCCCGGGATTGGTCCCTGATTGGTCGTATGGCCTTTGTTATACTCAGTCGGTCTCGCGGGGCTGCCACTGGCGCCCCCGCTTTTTTTCCAGCTTGCGCAAGGAGTTGAGTGATGTTGCAGAAAGCCGATCCGGGATTCGAACTGAAGGACAAAAGCCTGTTCCGCCAGCAGTGTTACGTCGACGGCGCGTGGGTGGATGCCGACGACAAGGCGACGATTACCGTAGTCAACCCGGCGACTGGCGTGCCGGTGGGCACGGTGCCGAAAATGGGCGCGGTGGAAACCCGGCGGGCAATTGAAGCGGCGAATGCGGCATGGCCGGCATGGCGTGCAAAAACCGCCAAGGAACGTTCGGTCATCCTGCGCAAATGGTTCGACCTGATGATGGCCAACCAGGAAGACCTGGCGAAACTGATGACGGTGGAGCAGGGCAAGCCGGTTGCCGAATCGCGCGGTGAAATCGCCTACGGCGCTTCGTTCATCGAATGGTTTGCCGAAGAAGGCAAACGCATTTATGGCGACACCATTCCGACCCATGCGCCGGACAAGCGCATCATCGTCATCAAGCAGCCGATCGGCGTCTGCGCTGCCATCACGCCGTGGAACTTCCCCAATGCGATGATCACGCGCAAGGCCGGCCCGGCACTGGCCGCTGGTTGCACGATGGTGATCAAGCCCGCCTCGCAGACGCCGTATTCGGCGCTGGCGCTGTGCGAACTGGCGGAACGCGCTGGCATTCCGAAAGGGGTGCTGTCGGTGGTCACCGGCTCCGCCGGCCCCATCGGCAAGGAGTTGACCACCAACACGCTGGTGCGCAAATTCACCTTCACCGGTTCCACCGAAATCGGCAAGCTGCTGATGCAGCAGTGCGCGACCACGGTGAAAAAAGTGTCGCTGGAACTTGGTGGCAATGCGCCGTTCATCGTGTTCGATGACGCCGATCTGGCGTCGGCAGTCGAAGGCGCGATGGCATCGAAGTTCCGCAACACCGGACAGACCTGCGTCTGCGCCAACCGCCTGTTCGTGCAGGAAGGCGTTTACGACAAATTCTCGAAAATGCTCTCCGATCGCGTCAGTCAGATGAAAGTCGGCAACGGTCTTGAGGATGGCAATCTGCAGGGCCCGCTGATCGACATGAAGGCCGTCGAAAAGGTTGAAGAGCATATCGCGGACGCGCTGGAGAAGGGCGCGAAAGTGCTCACCGGCGGCAAGCGCCACGAGAAGGGCGGGCAGTTCTTCCAGCCCACCGTGCTCGCCAACGTCACCACCGACATGAAAGTCACTCACGAAGAAACCTTCGGTCCGGTGGCGCCGCTGTACCGCTTCAAGACCGAAGAGGAACTGCTCAAGCTGGCGAACAACACTGAATACGGCCTCGCGTCGTATTTCTACAGCCGCGATATCGGCCGCATCTGGCGTATTGCCGAAGGCCTGGAGTCGGGCATCGTCGGCATCAACGTCGGCATCATTTCCAACGAGATCGCCCCGTTCGGCGGCATCAAGGAGTCGGGCATCGGCCGCGAAGGCTCCAAGTACGGCATCGAGGAGTTTGTCGAAGTGAAGTATCTGTGCATGGGCGATTTGAATAAATAATTGTTTAAAAACAAATACTTATAAATATTTTATGCCTTTTGCCATTTCCGCCGCCGCAGTTCCAACTGCGGCGGCTTTTTTACGCCACTAAGCGATGTTCGGCATTCTCAGCCTGGATCACGTGGTGCTGCGCGCCGTCAACGTGCCGCGCATGGTGCGGTTTTATTGCGACGTGCTGGGCTGTACGCTGGAGCGCGAGCGTGAAGAAATCGGTCTCACGCAATTGCGCGCCGGCAATGCACTGATTGATCTGGTGGCGGTGGATGGTGAAATCGGCCGCAAGGGTGGCGTTGCGCCCGGTGCGGAAGGGCGCAACATGGATCACCTGTGTCTGCGCATTGAACCCTTTGATCCGGGCGCGCTGACCACGCATCTGATCCAGCACGGCGTGGTGCCGGGCGAAATCAAATCCCGTTTCGGCGCCGACGGTATCGGGCCGTCGTTGTATCTCAGCGATCCGGAAGGCAATACCGTGGAACTGAAGGGGCCGCCGGAATCGCGTCCGGCGGCTTAGTAGCTGACTGGTCGATCGATTGGCGGCTCAGATCGCCGCGACGAGTTTTGCAGTAAACGCCCGGGTACCCAGCTTGCCGCCAAGATCAACGGTGCGGGTTTCCGGCGACTGCAAGGCGGCATCGATTGCCGCTTCAATGGCTTTGGCAGCGACATCGAATTCCGGGCGCTGGTGTTTCACCGCCAGCCATTCCAGCAGCATCGTGGAAGACAGCAGCAGCGATACCGGATTGGCCTTGTCCTGACCGGCAATGTCCGGCGCCGAGCCATGCTGGGCCTGTGCACAGCAGGCGTTGTCGCCGGTCATCGTCGAGCCGGCAATACCCAGGCCGCCCGACAGTTCCGAAGCTTCATCGGAAAGAATGTCACCGAACATGTTGCCGGTGACGATACAGTCGAACTGATCCGGGATGCGCACCAGTAGCGCGGCCATTGCGTCGACAATTTTTTCATCGAGCTGGACATCGGGATAATTTTTCGCCACCGCGCGCACTTCGCGCAGGAACAGGCCGTCGGACATATGCAGCACATTGGCCTTATGTACGGCGGTGACTTTTTTGCGGCGGCGGCGCGCCCATTCGAAGGCGACTTCGGCAATGCGCCGGCTTTGTTTGGCCGTGACCTTGCGGATAGCGATGGCAACATCCTCGGTCGGCATGAATTCGCCGCGGCCCATGAACATGTTGCGGTCACCGTAGAAACCTTCGGTGCACTCGCGGAAGATCACCAGGTCAATCGGCTTGCCGGTGAGACCTACGCCCATGCGCGACTTGGCGGGGCGGATATTGGCAAACAGATCCAGTTGAACACGCAGCCAGCCCGAGGGGTTGATACCGCCCTGTTCTTTGGGCGGATATTGCAAGTGGTCGACCGGGCCGAGGATGATGCCGGGCGCCGCGCGCGCCGC
Source organism: uncultured beta proteobacterium (assembly GCA_903933915.1). GTDB lineage: Bacteria > Pseudomonadota > Gammaproteobacteria > Burkholderiales > SG8-41. The sequence continues at coordinate 19,177 of CAIZLW010000080.1, forward strand.
CTGCTGGATGACCTCGGGAAAGGTGGATCCGTTTTTTTTCAGCGCATCAAAACCGATTTCGCGCTGGTCCCATTCGAGACCGAGCTTGAACTTTTTGCTGGCTTGATCGAGGACGGCGAGGGTGGCTTCGGTGATTTCCGGGCCGATGCCGTCGCCGGGAAGGACAAGCAGTTTCATCAGAATTCCTTGGATGCGTTGACAGGGTAGGGAAGCGAAAGGGAGCTTAAGCGAATGAATCTGGGGCCGAAGCACGGGGGCGGAGTTTAATACGTCGCGCCGTGCTGCGGAACCCTGCAGTGCTCCGGCCTCAATCCGGCTTGATGTTCTGTGATTTGATGACGCTACCCCAGCGTGCAATCTCGGACTTGATGTGTTTTTCCAGTTCTTCGGGTGTGGTGCCGCGCGGCACGAAACCCATGGTCGAGAACCGTTCCTTGCTGTCTGCTGACTGCACCACACGGTTAATGGCTTGATTCAGACGGTCAACAATGGGGCGGGGAATGTTGGCCGGGCCGACGATGCCGAACCAGTTGACCACTTCAAAGTCGGCAATGCCGCTTTCGGCGATGGTCGGCACCCCCGGCAGCAGTGCGGTGCGTTCATTGGCGGCGACACCGATGGCGCGGATGCGTTGCGAGCCGAGCATGGACTGGATGGAACCCAGCGCGGCAAACATCACTGACACCTGTCCGCCGACCAGTTCGGTCAGCGAAATATTCGCGCCTTTGTACGGGATGTGCACCATGTTGGTTTTGGTGCGGGCCTTGAAAAACTCCATCGACAGATGGGTGATGGCGCCGGTGCCGGATGAACCATAGTTGATCTGTCCGGGTTTGGATTTGGCGAGCGCAACGAGGTCGCGGGCAGAACGCACTGGCATCGACGGATGCGCCACCAGCACCTGCGGCGATACGGCCATCAGTGTGATCATCGAAAAATCCTTGATCGGGTCGTACGGCGTTTTCGGTTGCAGCATCGGGTTGATGGCATTGGGGCCGGGATTGGCCAGCAGCAGCGTGTAGCCGTCGGCCGGTGATCGCGCCACCAGTTCCGCGCCGATGGCGCCGCCGGCGCCGCCACGGTTGTC
>CAIZLW010000081.1 GCA_903933915.1 uncultured beta proteobacterium
CCGCCACCATCAGCAGTTGCTTGAACAACTGCGGCGATTGCGGCAGGGCGAAGAACTGCCCGGGATGCACGCGTGAAGGTACCAGGTAGTCGCGCGCGCCTTCCGGCGTGCTCTTGGTGAGCATCGGCGTTTCAATGTCGATGAAGCCGGCGTCGTCAAGGAAGCGACGGAAGGCACGCGCCGTCTTGTAGCGCAACTGCATGTTGCGTTGCATGTGCGGACGGCGCAGGTCGATCACGCGGTGCAGCAGGCGGACATTCTCGGACAGGTTGTCGTCGTCGAGCTGGAACGGCGGGGTGACCGAAGGGTTGAGCACTTCGATTTCGTGGCAGAGGATTTCGACCTCGCCGCTCGGCATGTTGGCGTTGACCGTGCCTTCGGGGCGGGCGCGCACCTTGCCGGTAATCTTCAGGCAGAATTCGTTGCGCACGGACTCGGCGATGGCAAACATCCCGGCGCGGTCCGGGTCGCAGACGATCTGGGCGAGGCCGTCACGGTCGCGCAGGTCGACGAAAATGACGCCGCCGTGGTCGCGCCGGCGGTGCGCCCAGCCGCAGAGGGTGACTTCCTGGCCGATGGTTTGTGAGTTGAGCTGTCCGCAGTAATGAGTTCGCATGCTGGTTCCGGGGTTACGTGTCTAAGTGTTGAATATGGGGGCGGGTAACTGTGCGGGGCTTTGCCGGCGGCGCAACCACCCCCATCGAGATGATGTATTTGAGCGCCTCATCGACGCTCATGTCGAGTTCGACGACATCCTTTTTCGGCAGCATGAGGAAGAAGCCGGAGGTCGGATTCGGTGTGGTCGGTATGTAGACGCTGACGTAATCACCCGGGAGGTGATTGATGACATCGCCCCCCGGCTGGCCGGTCATGAAGCCAATCGTCCATACGCCTTCACGCGGATACTGGATCAGCAGCGCCTTGCGGAAGGCTTGTCCGCTAGAGGAAAAAAGGGTGTCTGAAACCTGTTTGACGCTGTGATAGACCGAGTTGACTACGGGGATGCGCGCCAGCAGGCGCTCCCACCAGATCACCAGTTTCTGCCCGATGAAGTTGGCAGTGACCAGTCCGGTCAGCAGGATAATGGCCAGCGTGAGGATGACGCCGGCGCCGGGAACGTTGAAGCCGAGCAGCGCGTGCGGATGGATCGCTTCCGGCAGCAGGCGCAAGGATTGATCCATCGTACTGACGATCAGTGACAGTACCCAGGCGGTGATCGCCAGCGGCACCCAGATCAGCAGGCCGGTAAGGAAGTAGCGTTTGATCAACTGCCCACGCATGCGCCGGTGCTCGCACTTGCCGCGGCGCCCGTATTTGCCGCGGCGCCCGCACAGGTGCCGGTCCCGCCGGCACAGGGTGGGGGGCTTTCCGTTTTGGCCGGAGCCGGTGTGCTGGTGCTGCCGCCCTTGAAATCCGTGGCGTACCAGCCGTTACCTTTTAGCTGGAAGCCGGCCGCGGTGACCTGTTTGGCGTAAGACGACGCACCACATTCGGGGCAGGTGCTCAGCACGGGGTCGCTGAGTTTCTGCAGATGATCCTTCTGGAAAGCGCAGGAATCGCAACGATAGGCATAGATCGGCATGGTAAACCTCAGGGAAGCGCGCCAAAAGCGGCGATTATACTTGAAAAAACTGCCCCTTCATGGGCCTTGTCAGCACCGATTTTGGGGTAAAAGCTGTGTTTTCAAGTGCCTACATCAGACGCAGGTAGCTCTGGGTGAGTTCCTTGCCCCAGAACAGAGCGAGCAGGCCGGCTGTGGCGAGATAAGGCCCGAAGGGGATCGGAACATTGCGGCCCCGTTTGGCAAGCACGATCAGCGCAATCCCGACCAGCGCCCCAACCAGTGACGAGAGCAGGATGACCAGCGGCAGCATTTGCCATCCCAGCCAGGCGCCCAGTGCGGCGAGTAGCTTGAAGTCCCCGTAGCCCATGCCTTCCTTGCCGGTTGCGAGCTTGAATCCCCAGTAGACCGACCATAGCGCGAGGTAGCCGATGACCGCGCCGACCACTGCCGAGGCCAGGTCGATAAAAGTGCCGGAGAGGTTGAATAGCAGCCCGGCCCAGAGCAGAGGCAGGGTGATCGAGTCTGGTAGCAACTGGGTGTCGAAGTCGATAAAGGTCAGTGTGATCAGGCACCAGATCAGCAGAATCGCACCTGCAGCGGCCCACCCAAAGCCGAAATGCACTGCGGTAAATGCCGTGAGCAGGCCGGTCAGCGCTTCGACCATCGGATAGCGCGCCGAAATGGGTGTTTTGCATGCGGAACAGCGTCCGCGCAAAACCAGCCAGCTGACTACCGGGATGTTCTCCAGCGCAGTGATGGCATGTCCGCAGCCCGGGCAGTGTGACCGAGGCCTAGCCAGTGACAGCGGTTCGTGCTCGGGTGCCGTTTCGCCCCGCAACTCGGCACACTGGCCATGCCAGTCGCGCTCCATCATCTTGGGCAGACGATGGATGACGACGTTGAGGAAGCTGCCGACGAGCAGGCCAAGAAGGCCGCAGGATAAGGCGAATGCTGTCGGATCGGCCCAACCGGCCAGCGCAGCGCCCATGCCTAGACGACCGCGCCCAGTTTGAAAATCGGCAGATACATGGCAACGACCATGCCACCGATCAGCGTACCCAGGACGACCATGATGATCGGTTCCATCAGGCTGGAAAGTGCGTCCACGGCGTCATCGACTTCTGCTTCAAAAAAATCCGCCACTTTGCCAAGCATGGCATCCAGCGAGCCGGACTCTTCACCAATGGCCACCATCTGGACGACCATGTTGGGAAAGAGTTTGACGTTTTGCATGGCTGCGGTGAGGCTGGTACCGGTACTTACTTCGCCCTGAATCTGTCTTGTTGCAATCTTGTAAACGTAATTGCCGGCCGCACCGCCAACCGAGTCCAGTGATTCAACCAGTGGTACGCCGGCAGCAAACATGGTTGCCAGCGTGCGCGTCCAGCGTGCGATGACCGATTTACGGATGATGTTGCCAAAAACCGGGGCGCGAAGCAGCGCCCGGTCCAGGGCGATCTGCATGGTTTCCGAGCGTTTCCAGGTGTAGAAAAAAGCGTAAAAGAAGCCGCCAATGCCGCCGAATATGGCCCACCAGTAGGCGACAAAGACCTCGGATACGGCCATGACGAACAGTGTCGGTGCGGGAAGATCCGCGCCAAAGCTCGTAAAAACTTCCTTGAACGCCGGAATGACGAAAATCATGATCACGGCCG
>CAIZLW010000082.1 GCA_903933915.1 uncultured beta proteobacterium
GCGCTCCAGTGCCTCCGCCAGCAGGTTGACGTGGCGGTCGGGTCGGCCGCCCTTGCCGTGCATCACCACGATGCCGATCGCCGGTGCGTTTTGTGCCGAAACCGGAGCGGTGAACAGAGTCGGGGTCAGTGCGGCCGCCATAACAACCAGCAGGTGTTTGAAATGCTTCATAGGGAGACTCCGTAAGTCGGTGAAGTGCGGATGCGGCAACAACCCATTGTCGACCGCTCAGCCCAGTTCGGCAAACACCCGGCGGATTTCGGTGACGCGGGTTTTCAGGTCCGGCGTCTTGATGTCGATGCGCAGCCGGTCCTGCCCCGCGAGTTTGTAGTTCTTTTTCGACTGGATCAGCTTGATGATCTTGATCGGCTCGATTGGCGGATTGGGCACGAAATGCAGCTGGATGGCATTTTCGCTGGCGTCGATGCGCGCGATACCCAGCGGTTTGCCGAGGATGCGCAGGCGGTGGCAGTCGATCAGCGCGCGGGTGGCGTCCGGCAACGGACCGAAACGGTCGATCAGTTCTTCCTGCAGCAGTTGCAGCTGGTCGTCGTTGTCGCAGTTGGCGAGGCGCTTGTAGAGCACCAGCCGCTCGTGTACGTCGTGACAGTAGTCGCTGGGCAACAATGCCGGCGTGTGCAGATTGATCTCGGTGGTCACGCCCAGCGGCGCGTTGAGGTCGGGTTCCTTGCCGGCTTTCAGTGACTTCACCGCCGAATCGAGCATCGCGCAATAGAGGTTGAAGCCGATTTCATGCATCTCGCCCGACTGCGATTCGCCCAGCACTTCGCCGGCGCCGCGGATTTCGAGGTCATGCATCGCCAGATAAAAGCCCGAACCCAGCTCCTCCATCGCCTGGATCGCCTCCAAGCGTTTTTTTGCATTGGTGGTGATGTTGCCTTCGTCGGGCAGCAGCATGTAGGCATAGGCCTGGTGATGCGAGCGGCCGACGCGGCCGCGCAGCTGGTGCAGTTGCGCCAGGCCGAAGCGGTCAGCGCGGTTGATGATGATGGTGTTGGCGGTCGGGATGTCGATGCCGGTTTCGATGATGGTTGTGCACAGCAGGATGTTGAAGCGGCCCTGGTAGAAATCGCGCATCGCCAGTTCCAGCTCGCGCTCGCGCATTTGCCCGTGGGCAATGCGTACCCGCGCTTCCGGCAGCAGCCGCGTCAATTCTTCCTCAACATTGGCGATGGTGTCGATGTCGTTGTGTAGGAAATACACCTGGCCGCCACGCTTCAATTCGCGCAGCACCGCTTCGCGGATCAGCGACTTGGCATAACGCGCGACAAAGGTCTTGATCGCCAGTCGTCGTTGCGGCGCGGTGGCGATCACCGAAAAATCACGCAGGCCTTCCAGCGACATCGCCAACGTGCGCGGAATCGGCGTCGCGGTCAGCGTCAGCACGTCGACTTCCGCGCGCATTGCCTTGAACTGCTCCTTCTGGCGCACGCCGAAGCGGTGTTCTTCGTCGATGATGACCAGGCCGAGGTTCTTGAACTTGACGTCCTTGCTGACCAGCTTGTGCGTGCCGATGGCAATGTCGACGCGGCCTTCGTCGAGGCCAACCAGCGCATCCGAGGTTTCTTTGGCGGTGCGAAAGCGCGAGAACTCGGCGATTTTCACCGGCCAGTCGGCGAAACGGTCGGAGAAGGTATTGAAATGCTGTTCGGCGAGCAGTGTCGTTGGCACCAGCACGGCCACCTGTTTGCCGTCGGCCACCGCGACAAAGGCGGCGCGCAGCGCGACCTCGGTTTTGCCGAAACCGACGTCGCCGCAGACCAGACGATCCATCGGTTTGGTGCTTTTTAAATCTTCAATGGTGGCGGTGATCGCTGCCGCCTGATCCGTGGTCTCTTCGAACGGAAACCCTTCGGCAAAGGCCTCGTAATCGTGCGGATTCAGTTTGAAGGCATAACCTTCGCGCGCGGCGCGTTGCGCGTAGATGGCCAGCAGTTCCGCGGCGGTGTCGCGCACCTGGGTGGCGGCTTTGCGTTTGGCCTTGTCCCATTGTCCGCTGCCCAGTTGATGCAGCGGCGCCTGCTCGGGTGATGCGCCGCTGTAGCGGCTGATCAGGTGCAGGCTGGATACCGGCACATACAGCTTGTCGGCGTTGGCGTATTCCAGCGTCAGGAATTCGGTGGAGCCTTCGCCGAGGTCCATGCTCAGCAGACCGAGGTAGCGGCCGATGCCGTGGGTCTCGTGCACCACCGGATCACCGACCTTGACCTCGGACAGGTCGCGCAGCATGCCTTCGGGCGAGGTGCGCTTGGCGTCGCGCGCGGCGCGCTGGCGCACCTGCGAGGCATAGAGTTCGTTTTCAGTGATGAGCGCGATCTGCGCCACGGTATCAATGAAACCGTTGCTGAGTGGCGCCACGCCGAGCATGAAGTGTTCGCTGCTGGCGTTGAATTGCGCCCAGTCCGCGACCTGCGCCGGCTTCAGCCCGTATTCAGCGAAATACTCGAGCATGGTTTCGCGCCGGCCCAGTGCCTCGGCGAGTACCAGGATGCGTCCGGGGTAGCTGTCGGCAAAGCCGCGCAGCCGGTGCAGCGGATCGTCGGCGCGGCGCTCGACATGCAGTGGCGGCAGCGGGGATGTCGCGGAATTCAGTAAGTCATTGTTTTTATTATTAAATTCAAGCTCAGCCGCCGGCGAGCCGGCCATGGCTGGCGCAATCGCGGCCAGATCAATGCGCGGGAAGGGTTTGATCGCGCCGAAGAACGCCTCTTCGGTGAGGAACAGTTCCTGCGGCGGCAACACCGGGTTGGCAAGATCACCGCGCACTATCGCATGACGGCCGCGCGTGTCAGCCCAGAATTCGTCGATGGCTTCGGTGATGCCGGGGCGCAGGCAGACCGTGGTGTTCTTGGGCAGATAGTCGGTGACCAGCGCCGTACTGTCGAAAAACACCGGCAGAAAATATTCAATGCCCGCGGTGGGGATGCCCTTGGACACATCCTTGTAGACCTGGCTGCGCGACGGATCGCCTTCAAAACGTTCGCGGAAGCGCTGACGGAATGCGGTGCGCGCGGCTTCGTCCATCGGAAACTCGCGCGCCGGCAGCAGCCGTACTTCCGGCACCTTCATGATCGAGCGCTGGCTGTCGACATCAAAGCTGCGGATCGAGTCGATGGTCTCGTCAAACAGGTCGATGCGGTAGGGCAGCGGGCTGCCCATCGGATAAAGGTCGATCAGTCCGCCGCGGAAACTGTACTCACCGGGCGCGACGACCTGGGTGACATGGTTGTAGCCGGCCAGCGTCAATTGATGGCGCAGCGCTTCGGCGCCGAGTTTGGCGCCCTGCCTGAAATAAAAGGTGTTGGCGGTGATGAAGTCCACCGGCGCCATGCGGTACAGCGCCGTGGTGACGGGCACCAGCGCGATATCGAAATCGCCGCGCACCATCTGGCACAGCGTAGCCAGCCGTTCCGACACCAGGTCGTGGTGCGGCGAGAAATGGTCGTAGGGCAGCGTTTCCCAGTCGGGCAGCATGTGCACCCGCAGCTGCGGCGCGAAGAACGGAATCTCCTGCAGCAGGCGCTGCGCCTGCCACGCCGACTCCGTCAGCACCAGCAGCGGACGTGCGCGGGCCGCCAGCGCGGCGAGTGCCGGAGCATCGCTGGAACCGTGCAGCAGGGCGGTGCTGGTGCGCTGCCCGGGGGCGGGCAGCTGAAACAGGGGCATCGGAGACCGTCGTGAAAAGGGCGCTATTATAAACGCGCCCCCTGACGCTTCCCCTGGAAATCCCCATGCGCAGACTGCTGACCCTGATGTGTCTGATTGCCATCGTTATCGCGCCGGCCCATGCGCAAACCGTGCAATCCGATAAACACGCCTTCCGCGTGGTCACGCTGGTGCGCGGCCTGCAGAATCCGTGGTCCATGGCCTTTCTGCCCGACGGCCGCATGCTGGTCACCGAGCGCGAAGGCCGGCTGCGCATTGTTAGCAAGGATTTCAAACTTGATCCGAAACCGGTCGAAGGCTTGCCTGAGATCGTCGCCACTGGCCAGGGCGGCCTGTTCGACGTGGCGATACATCCGCAATACGCGCAGAACGGCTGGATCTACTGGGCCTATAACGCCCCCGGCCCGGGCGGCTGGGGCACGACACTGGCGCGCGGAAAACTGATTAGTGACGCAAATAATTACCGCATGACCGAGGTTCAGTTGCTGTTCAGCATGGAACCGAAAACGCGCAGCGGCCAGCATTTCGGCGGCCGCATCGTGTTTGACGGTAAAGGTATTGTTTATCTGACGCTCGGCGATCGCGGCGACAAGCCGCGCGCGCAAAAGCTCGATGACCACGCCGGTTCGGTGATCCGCCTGCACGACGACGGCCGCGTGCCCGCCGACAATCCCTTTGTGAATCGTGCTGGCGCGAAACCGGAGAAGTTCACGCTGGGCAACCGCAATATGCAGGGCGCAGCGTTACATCCGCAAACGGCTGAGTTGTGGACCCATGAACACGGCCCGCAGGGCGGCGACGAAATCAACGTGATGCGCGCCGGCCGCAACTACGGCTGGCCGGTGATCAGCTATGGCGTCAACTACGGCATCGGCACCAAAATCGGCGAAGGCAATGCCAAACCCGGCATGGAGCAGCCGTTGCATTATTGGGTGCCGTCGATCGCGCCGTCGGGCATGGCTTTTTATACCGGAGACAAATTTCCGAACTGGAAAGGCAATCTGCTGGCCGGTGCGCTGCGCGACGAGATGCTGGTGCGGCTGGAATTGAACGGCGAGAAGATTGTGCGCGAAGAGCGGCTGCTCAAGGGGCAGATCGGGCGTATCCGCGATGTGCGTGTGGGATCGGACGGGTTTGTTTATCTGCTTACGGATGAGCGGGATGGGGTGGTGTTGCGGTTGGAGTCATATAGATAAAAATAATAGAAAGTAATGGAGTTGATTTCTTTTTCGAAGATGGCTGCCAGGACTGTTTGCTTCAGATTTTCTTAACGCGTTTCGTAAACGCTGGATCGGTGCCCGACCTTGACCACGATGACGACCAACCGGTCATCGTGGATTTCATAAACAATTCGATAAACACCCTGACGCACACGGTAGCGGTTCTGTCCTGACAGTTTCACGCAACCGTCGCCACGTGGATTCAGGGCCAGGGTATTGATGCGGTCGAGGATGCGCCGGACATCCGCATTGGGGATCGCGCGCAGGTCCTTGGCCACCGACTGCTTGAAGGTGACCCTCCAGACCTCAGAGCTTGCCATTCGCTTTCAGGTCAGCGAGCAGGGCTTCGTAGGTCATCTCCGGTTCGGCTGCGCGCAGTTCGAAGGCGGCGAGGTCTTCCTGGTCTTCGCGCATCATCAGACGGACGGCCTCATCCACCAGTTCCGACACTGAAATCTGCGCGCTGGCGGCACGCATCCGTAATGCCTGGTGGATGGCGGGGTCGAAGTAAATCGTTGATCTTTTGGATAAATTGCTCATGACCGGATTCCGTGGATTTGCCTTCATCATAACGTTATAACGTTGTAACGTCAAGATGCTGCGGGTTTCATGTCGATGGGGGCGCTATTGCGCAAAGGGGAGGCGGCGCCGGATTCCAGTAATATGCTTCGCTCCTTACGGGCTTCTCTTCAAGGCGTTTTGAACACAACATGTCATCTTCCAAATTTCCCGACTCCCGCTACCTGATCACCGCCCCCGAACTGGCCTCCTGCCTGCCCGAGGTCACGCTGATCGATCTCCGCCCCGCCGAAGACTTCGCTGTCGGCCACATCGCCGGTAGCACCCATGTCGACATCTACGGTGTCAGCCTCAGCGATTCGTCTGAGGCGCCGCTGAATGCCTTCCTCACGATTTTCCGTGTGCTGTTCGGTTCGCGCGGCGTGCTCGCCGACCGGCAGGTGGTGATTTATGACCACGAGTCCGGCGAACGTGCGGCGCGGGCGGTGTGGCTGCTCGCGGTGCTGGGGCATCCGGATGTGCGCATTCTCGATGGCGGCACTCATGCGTGGATCGCGGCAGGGCAGAAACTGGTGCAGTTGACTGAAGCGCCGCCGGCTATGGATCCGACGAAAGCGCCGCCGACACCGCCGCCGTTCCGCGGCACGCTGAACATGGACCTGCTGGCGACGCGCTTTGATGTGCACAACGCCATCAACAATCCGGCTTACGCCATCGTCGATGTGCGTCGCGAGGGCGAATATCGCGGCACGGAAAAACGCGCGCGGCGTGTCGGCACGATTCCCGGTGCCTTGCCTATTTTCTGGCGCGAGCATCTGGATGCGCAGGGCGCGTTCCGCAAGCCCGACGAGATTCGTGCGCTGTATGAATCGAAGGGTGTGACGCCGGACAAGATCGTGATTCCGGTGTGTCACGGCGGTTACCGTTCGGCGAGCACCTTTATTGCACTGAAGTCGCTGGGTTATCCGCAGGTACGCAACTACGTGTCGGCCTGGGGTGAGTGGGGCAACCGCGACGATTCGACGATTGTCATTCCGCCGGCGCCGTGACAGAAGTGGTGCCCGCTGGTTTTGCGCCGCCTCTGGGACCTAAAAAAGTTAATAAAAACAAAACGTTATGACCGATCCGCCGTCCAGGGCTTGAAAAGTCGTGTCCGGAACCATAAGTATTCTCTAATATATAAGGGCAGCTCCCCGTTTAATCCGCATCCGTTGCGGGACGGTAATACACCGAAAGTGCGAGGTCACCATGCTGAGATTCGATGTGCCGCAGGTCTGGTCCAACGTGATCCGTTGGGAAGCGTTCATCACCTTTGTGCTGAGCGGGATCGCGTTGCTGGTCGCGCCCTGGGTGATGTTGCTGCTGGTCGTGCAGGGTTTTGTGCGCGGCTTCATCGGCCACCACCGCTGCCCGGCGCATCTACTGTGGAAAAAAATTGCCGAATCCCGGCAATGGGGCGGCAAAAAGGAAAATGCTGGCGCCAAGATGTTCGCCAACAAGATCCTGTTCCTGGCGAGCGCGGTGTCGATGGTGTTGTACTTTTCAGGCAGCGCGTTGTGGGTGGTGCCCTGCGCAGCGCTGATCGTGTTTTCGTTCATGGAATGGGCGTTGTCGTTCTGCGTGGCCTGTTGGGCTTACGGCTTCTGGTATCAGCACTTTCCACCCAAGATGGAGTGAGCGTGCTGGTGCCGGCATCGCCAGTCCATATACTGAGGCAGCGCTGACCACACCACGGCCGCTGCGCCTATAATCGAGGCTTCCCTGTTTTTGACTGAGAGCACCATGCCGCAGATCACCGCTTACGAAGACGCCAAGGCAACCCGCAAAGAACGCCAGGTTCCGACCGGGACCGCATGGCGGACCAATTTTATCGATCCCGATCCGCAGAATGCGGCTACGCCGCAGGCCTTTCTGGTGGAAGGCACATCGGGTCGCGTGATCAAGCCGCATTTCCATGACTACGACCAGTATCAGGTCATCGTCAGCGGCGACGGACTGATGGGCAAACATCAGCTGACGGTCAACGCTGTGCATTATTCGCGCGCCCACACGCCTTATGGCCCGATCCTGTTCGGCGAGGGCATGGGTTTCCTGACGCTGCGCGCGGTGAAGGACGGCGGTGCGCAGTATCTGGATGATCCGGAAAATCGTGCCAAGCTCGATGCGGTCAACAACCGTCATCCCTTCCAGGTCACTGAAGCACCGCAGTTCAAAGCGGTGACTTCCGGCGCGGCGATTCATGACTTCAGCGAGATCAAGGACGAGCAGGGGCTGTCGAGCCACTCGATGAGTGTGGCGCCGAATGCCAGGGCGATGGCGCCGGACCCTTCGGACAGCAACGGCCAGTATCTGATTGTGGTGCGCGGCAGCCTGATCTATCAGGGCAAGGAGTACAAGGCGCTGACGGTGGCCTTCGTGAAGCCGGAAGAAGGCCGTCTTGAACTGACTGCAGGCGCGGAAGGGCTGGATGTGCTGGTGCTGAATTTTCCGCGTGCCAGTGCCGGAGCCCGTGTTGCAGCCGCGGCGCCGCAGGTCGCGAAAAGCGCGCCGGGCACCCGCGTCTGGCAGTGCGCGTTGTGCGCTTTTGTTTATGACGAAGCCCAGGGCATGCCGGACGAAGGCATTGCGCCGGGCACGCCGTGGGAAGACGTACCGGAGACCTGGTATTGCCCGGACTGTTCGGCGAGCAAGAGCGAATTCCAGATGACACTGGTCAGCTGATCAAGCCGGACACGATCGAGGCGCAGCGCGCGGCATGCGCTGCGCCTTTTTCATTGCGGGGCATTGGACAACCGTTTGCGGATTCAACGACATGGCATTTCAATTAAATGACACGCCCGCCGCATGGACCGCGGCCGAACTCGATGCCGACCGGCGCTGGCTGTTCACGCTGGATGAGCGCGCGCGCTGCGATCTGGTCGCCGCGCTGACCCGGGCGCTGGACCGTGACAAATCGCATTTTGATTATTGTCGCGATGACTTTGATCTCGGCAGCGCCTATCCGGTGCTCGCCGCAGCCTTCGCCGAGATGCAACGCGGGCGCGGCGTCGCGCTGGTGCGCGGCCTGCCGCGCGAGGGTCTGGATGAAAAGGACTTCGAAATGCTGACCTGGGGCATCGGCCTGCATTTCGGCGTTGGCCGGCCGCAGGGTAAACAAAGCCACTACATCTCGGCGGTGCGTGATGCCGGCAACGCTTATCGAACCGGCACCGGCCGCGGCTACAACTCGAACGCCGAGCTCGATTTTCATACCGATTCCACCGACGTCGTCGCGCTGAGCTGCTACAACAAAGCGGCCGAGGGCGGCATGAGCATCACCACCAGTTCGGTGGCGGCGTATCAGGCGATGCGGCGTGAACATCCGAATCTCGCCGAACTGCTGCATGAACCGATTCATTTCAGCCGCCAGGGCGAACAGGCGCCGGACGAGGCGGCGTCCTATCCGCATCCGGTTTTTGATGCGGTGGACGGCAGGCTGTTCAGCAAATGGAACCGCAATCGCGTGACCTCGGCACAGAAGATCGAGGGCGTGCCGCAGCTGTCGAAAAAACAGTGGGATGCGCTGGAGGCGTTTGACGCGCTGGTGCGCCGTGCCGACCTTGCACATTCGATGTGGCTGCAGCCGGGCGATCTGCAGATCATCAACAGCCATGTCACGCTGCATTCGCGCACCGATTTCCGCGACCACGATGATCCGGCGCAGAAGCGCCTGCTGTTCCGGCTGTGGCTGGCGCCCGCCGCCGGTGACCGTTTGCCGGAGAGCTGGCGCGTACTGTACAAGGCCGTTGCCCCCGGCACGGTGCGCGGGGGTATCATCGGCCAGCAGCATGACGCCGCGCGCAAGGCTTTCGAAGCGCGGCAGGCAGCCGCACTCGGCATGCGGCTTCACGACGGCTGATCTGAAGGAGGCGCCATGATGTTGCGCCTGCAGTCGATGACGAGGTGGCGCAACGTGATGCTGGCGGTGCTGCTTTGTGCCGCCGCACCCTGCAGTGCCATCGATCATGTCAATGAATATGACGTGGCATTGCGCGAGGAAGTGGTTCGTATCCCGTTGCCTTCTGAAGCGCGCAGGCCGGCGCTGATCGCAACCACTTATCGACCGCAGGGCAACGGGCCGTTTCCGCTGATCGTGCTCAATCACGGCAGTCCTGCAAGCGTCGCCGAGCGCGAAAAAATGGGCCGTTATCGCGTGCTCGACCGCGTGCAGGAGTTTGTCATCCGCGGCTATGCGGTCGTGGTGCCGATGCGCCGCGGTTACGGATCGACCGGCGGGGCATGGGCGGAGAACTTTGGCCGTTGCGCCGCGCCGGATTATTACGCCGCCGGTGAGCAGGCGGCGATGGATGTTGTGAACGCGATGACCCATGTCGCAAGATTGCCGTGGGTGGATCGCCAGCAGATCGTGCTGGCGGGGCAGTCTGCCGGCGGTTTTGCCGCCATCGCTGCGGCCAGCAAGCAGCCTGCAGGTGTGGTCGCGGTAGTCAATTTTTCCGGCGGTCGCGGCGGCCGGCCGGATAGCCATCCCGGTGAACCCTGTGACGCCGAAAACATGAAACGGGCGATCAGCCGTTACGCGCAGACCATCCGTGTGCCGGTGTTATGGCATTACGCCGAGAACGATCGTTATTTTTCGCCGGATCATGTGCGTGACTGGTTTCGCGCATTCGAAGCGGCTGGTGCGACTGGCACGCTGGTGATGCAGCCGCCATTCGGCAGCGATGGTCATAACCTCTTTGCTTCACCTGCAGGTCGTCCCATCTGGACGGCCGCTTTTGATATGTTCATGCTCCGCAACGGTTATTCGCTGCCCATGCGGGCGAATAAAAACCAATAAAAACAATAATTTCGTTATTTTCTGGTTTACTTTCCCGGCGCCTGTGTGCGCAGGCCCTGGATCAGGATCTGCGCAGCGTTGAGCTCACCGCGTGCAGCGGAGAGTTTTTCCTGGTCAACCAGCGTGGATGCGGCAAACAGGCGTTCCTCTGCCTTCAACATGTTGGGGCCGAACTGCGGATCGTTGGGGCGGCCATCGATGTTTTTCTGGCGGAACTGGCGCCACAGACGGTAGAGCTCTTCCATGTTGACGCGCGCACCGGCGACATCGTTTTTGCCGGCGGCAGATTGCGTTGCCGACAATGCGGATTCAATCATCACGATGTCGGTTCCGAAATTGCCGGTCATCTGCCCCCGGGCCTGCGGCACGGCGGCGACGCAGCCCAGCGCCAGCAGCAATGCCAGCATCCAGTGGCGGATTGTGACGGAGTCAAAGGTGCGGGTCATGGCGGCGATTTCCTGTGGGTGATGACTGTAGGACACTCTACTCCAGACGGGGTTCAGCGACAGTGCACTATTGCACGAGTTTGATGACGACGGCGCCGACGGTCACAACGGCGATGGCTGTCCATCGTACGCGGCTCAGGCGTTCGTCCAGCAGCGTGGCGGCGATCAACGCGCCGAAAATCACCGAGGTTTCGCGCAGTGCTGCGACCAGCGCAATCGGCGCCTGGGTCATCGCCCATAACGCAAGCCCGTAAGAGCCCAGCGTGCAGGCGCCGCCGAGCAGGCCGCGGTGCCAGTGCCGCCTGAAATAGCTGCGGGTGGCGCGGCCGTTGCGCGCGAGAAAGATTGCGACCAGCGGTATCGCGGTCAGCACAAACATCCAGCCGGTATAAGCCGCGGCCTGTTGCGACAGCCGCGCACCGATGCCGTCGGTCAGCGTGTAGACCACGATGATCGCCGCCGTTGCGAGGGCGAATAATGCGGCGCGGCCCTGGAAAGCACCCGTACGCCATGAATCAGCGGCGAGCAGCATGATCCCGCCGCTGATCAGCAGCACGCCCATCCAGCCGCCGGCAGAGGGGGATTCCGTCAGCAGCAACGCGGCGGCGACGGCCGACGCCACCGGCGCGGAGCCGCGCATGATCGGATAGGCAAAACTCAAATCGCCGTGACGGTAGGACTGCGCGACGAGCATAAAATAAATCACATGAATCAGGCCGGATGCGATCAGGAATGGCCAGCTTGCCGGCGCTGGCAGCGGCGCAAAAGGCAGCGCGCAGGCTGCAATCACGGCAGCGCAGGCGACAACCAGCACGGTGTCCAGCGTGCGATCGGTGCTGCCGCGGATCAGCGCGTTCCAGCAGGCATGGAGCAGGGCACCGAACAACACGGCAATCATAACGTCTGGAGTCATGGGATGGACTGGTCTGCAGGGTCAGAGCGCTTGCAGGCGCTGCACGGCGATGATCATCAGCGGTATCAGCAGCAATATCCAGCCCAGTCCTCGAACGGCTGACGGCAGAGTCGGGCGATCGACGCGCTTGTGCATCCAGCTCCAGACCGGGCTGCGGCTGATGGTGCCGGCATACCAGATCATGCTCATGGCAAGTGCCAGCGGGGCCAGCAGTGCCAATGCGCCGTGCCAGCCCTCGCGCCGCCACATCGCCGAGAGGTAACCCAGGGCAATCAGCGCGGAGAGCAGCCGCTGGCGGTCAGGCATGGGTCAGTGATGTG
Organism: uncultured beta proteobacterium; assembly: GCA_903933915.1. Lineage (GTDB taxonomy): Bacteria > Pseudomonadota > Gammaproteobacteria > Burkholderiales > SG8-41. The sequence continues at coordinate 11,943 of CAIZLW010000082.1, forward strand.
CGGGTTCGGCCGAGCAGTGATCCGCGCAGGGTTCGGCTTCCAGTTGCAGCGTGACATGGTGGATGCCGAAACGCTCGTGCAGCACGACTTGTGCATCACGCAGGATGCCGTCGCCGGAACGTTCGTCGCGCACCACCAGGTGCGCGGTCAGCGCGGGTTCGGACGTGCTCATCGCCCAGACATGCAGGTCATGCACCGAGCCGACGCCGGCAATGGCGGCCAGCGACTGCCGCACTTCGATGACGCTGATGTGTTCGGGCACGCCGTCAAACAGCAGGTGCAGCGACTGGCGGAACATCGACCAGGTGCCGAAAATCACCACGATGGCGATGATAATGCCCGTCAGCGGATCGATCCAGGTCCAGCCCTGCCACAGGTAGAGCGCGCCGGCGATGATGACGCCCACTGAAACCAGCGCATCAGCGGCCATGTGCAGGAAGGCGCCGCGTATGTTCAGGTCGTTTTTGCCGCCGGACATGAACAGCATCGCCGTCGCGGCATTGATCAGCACGCCGATGGCGGCAACGAGCATCACCGTGCCGGCGGCGATCGGTGCCGGCTGCTGCAGCCGCTGAACGGCTTCCCAGCCCAGGGAACCCATCGCGACCAGCAGGATCGCGGCATTGACGAAGCTGGCGAGTATGGAGCCGCGCTGCCAGCCGTACGTCTTGCGCGAACTGGGCCGCAGTTTCCCCGCGGCATAGGCCATCCACGCCAGCAGAAGTCCACCGACGTCGCCGAGGTTGTGCGCGGCGTCGGCGAGCAGTGCAAGCGATCCGGTCTGGAAACCGTACCAGGCTTCAATGATGACAAAGCCGAGATTGAGCGCGATACCAATGGCGAACGCGCGGCCATGACCGTTGCTGCCGTGGTCATGGCGGTGACCGTGATGGTCGTGCGCGTGGGTATGGGCCATGCTGTGCGCTTGATCCGTAGCGGTTTTACTTCGCTTCGTCGCGAGCGGCGATCAGTGCATCGATGACGGGATGGATGCTGTCGGGTTCTTTGGTGAATTTCTGCGGCATGCCCATCTTGACCATGTCGCGTAGCATGGCGATGGTGCTTTTGGTGGCGCGGTCGGTCGAGCCCATGTCCTGCAGCAGTTCCAGACATTCCTTCATTTCGTGAATGCGCCGTTCGCAGTGCACTGCGGTGCCGCCGATGTAGCGCTTGATGATTTTCTGGAACGGGATGTCGTTGAAAGTGACCGATGAATCCTCGATCACGGCATCGAGAATGTTGCGCCGTTGCGCGGCTTCCATGGTTTCAAGCAGCAGCATCGCCAGCCCTTTCATCAGCACGCTGCGGATCAGTTTCATCGCGCTGGCATCGCCCGGATTGTTGCCGACGACGGTGATGACCATGCCGTGCGGCGTCATTCGGTCGTGGAACTCGGCCGCATGCGGACCGCTGGCGACGAACGGCACTTTCAGTCCCATGATGTCCACCGGCCCCATGACCGATGCATCGACAAATCTGGCGGTATTGCCGATCAGCGCTGCGGCCTGTTCCATGTTGTGCGCCGAGTTGCTGCTGGCATCGACATAGAGATGGTCGGGGCGGAGATATTTAAGGATTTTTTTCAGCGCAGGGACTGCGGCCTTGCCCGGGGTGAGGGCAATGATGATGTCGGATTTTTTGGCCAGCGTGCCGACACTCTTGGCCAGTTTGACGCCCGCCGCTTCGGCGCGCTGGTAAACGGGGTCGCCCGGCTGCGCTTTGGCGCCGCTGCGGCTGTAGGCGGTGATGTCCTTGAAACCGGCCTGCGAGAAATCCATGGCCAGGCGTGCGGCAGCTTCGCCGAAACCCAGCAAACCCAGTCGTATTGGTGCGGAATTCATCGTGATTGGTGCGGAACTCATGGTGATTGGTCTTTCAGGTAATGGCGGTAGTCTGACGCCGTCACCGGCGGCAGCACGCCAGTATAACGGGGTCGGGCGGCTGCTGAGGCGGGTGGAGCAGGCATCACCGAGACTTAATCTAGGTCAAACACAGGGCGTCCGGCACCGCTTAACCTGCCCGTTATCGTTTGGCGGCCCTGGCTTGAGGCCGCCGCAAACTCGGGAGCGGACTTGGTGGAAACAATAAAAACAGATGTTGCCGTTCTGGGGGCTGGTGGCGCAGGCCTGCGTGCAGCCATTGCGCTTGCTGAAGCGCGACCCGCGCTGAAAATTGCCCTGGTGTCCAAGGTTTACCCGATGCGCAGCCACACCTGCGCGGCCGAGGGTGGCGCGGCGGGGGTGATCAAATCCGATGACAGTCTGGATCATCACTTCCACGATACGGTCGGTGGCGGCGACTGGCTGTCGGATCAGGATGCGGTGGATTATTTCATCCGCGAAGCACCCAAGGAGTTGCTGCAGCTCGAACACTGGGGCTGTCCGTGGAGCCGCGAAGCCAACGGCTCGGTGGCGGTGCGGCCGTTCGGCGGCATGAAAAAGCAGCGCACCTGGTTCGCCGCCGACAAGTCCGGTTTCCATATTCTGCACACGCTGTTCCAGACTTCGTTGAAGTTCCCGTCGATCCAGCGCTTTGACGAGTATTACGTCACCGACCTGGTGATCGAAGACGGCCGTTGCCGGGGTTTCACGGCGATCGAGATGCGCAGCGGTCAGATGAAATTTTTCCGCGCCAATGCGGTGATTATCGCCAGCGGCGGTGCTGGGCGCATGTTCCCGTTCACCACCAACGGCGCGATTAAGACCGGCGACGGCATGGCGCTGGCCTACCGCGCCGGCGTGCCGCTGAAAGACATGGAGTTCGTGCAGTACCACCCGACCGGCCTGCCGAACACCGGCACGCTGCTGACTGAGGCCTGCCGCGGCGAAGGCGGCATCCTGGTCAACAAGAATGGGCGCCGTTTCCTGCAGGACTACGGCATGGGACCGGAGACGCCGGTGGGCAAGCCGGTGCTTAAGACCATGGAGCTCGGGCCGCGCGATCGCGTCAGCCAGGCGTTCTGGCACGAACAGAAAAAGGGCAATATGGTGTCGACCCGCTGGGGAGACTGCATGATGCTCGATATGCGCCACCTCGGCGAGAAAACCATCAACGAGCGCCTGCCGCTGGTGCGCGACATGGCGACCAGTTACCTCGGCGTCGACCCGGTGACCGATCCGGTGCCGGTGCGGCCGGTGGTGCATTACATGATGGGCGGCATCGATACCGATATCAACGCGGCGACCTCGGTGCAGGGTCTGTATGCGGCCGGCGAGTGCGCCTGTGTCAGCATCAACGGCGCCAACCGGCTGGGTTCCAATTCACTGACTGAGTTGCTGGTATTCGGCCGGCGCGCCGCACTGAGCGCAATCGAGCATCTGGATGGCGGCACCGGCACGGCAAACGAGGCGGCGGTGAGCGCGGGTGCGGATGGCGCACAGGCGCGCCTGCGTGAGTTGTTTAATCGCACCGGCGGGACTGAAACCATTGCCGGGGTGCGCCGCGAAATGATGGCGACGATGGAAGAGAACGCCGGCATCTATCGCAGCGGTGAAGGTCTGGAAAAGGCCTGCGCCACACTGTCTGCATTGCGCCAGCGTTATGCCGGCATCGAATTGCATGACAAGACCAATGTTTACAACACTGACCTGCTGCAGGCGCTGGAGTTGGGTGCAATGCTGGACTGCGCCGAAGCGGTGACGGTTGGCGCGCTGGAGCGGCGCGAATCGCGCGGCGCCCATCAGCGTCTGGATTTTACGGCGCGTGATGATGACAAGTATCTGCGCCACACGCTGGCCCGTTATCGCAGCGACGGTCCTCCGGAGATCGGTTATTCCGACGTGGTGATCACCCGTTCGCCGCCCGGCTTACGTGATTATTCAGGGGAAAAAAGCGCAGGCGAAAATAATGCGGGAGAACAGAAATGAGCGAACGCATCGTCGAGCTGGAGGTGCTGCGCTACAACCCGGAAACGGACAGCGAGCCGCGGTATCAGCGTTACAGCGTGCCCTGCATGAACGAATGGGTGGTGCTCGATGCGCTGAATCACGTCAAGGAATCCATCGATCCGACGCTGAGTTACCGCTGGTCCTGCCACATGGCCGTTTGCGGCAGCTGCGGCATGATGATCAACGGCGAACCGAAACTCGCCTGCAAGGCTTTTTTGCGTGAATACGACGGGGTGATCCGCGTCGAGCCGCTGGCCAATTTCCCGATCCAGCGCGACTTGGTGACGGTGATCGACGATTTCGTCAACAAGCTCAAGCGCGTCAAGCCGTATCTGATTCCGAAAGAAGACCCTCCGGCGGAGGCGGGCGAGTTCCGGCAATCGCCGGCTGAACTCAAGCGCTACAAGCAGTACACGCTGTGCATCAACTGCATGCTCTGTTATGCGGCTTGCCCGGAATACGGGCTGGTGCCCAAGTTCATCGGCCCGGCGGCGATTTCACTGGCGCATCGCTACAACGAGGATTCGCGCGACGGCGGACGCGAAGAGCGGCAGCAGGAAATCGCGTCGAACGAGGGCGTCTGGGAGTGCTCCTTCGTCGGTGCCTGCTCCGAAGTCTGTCCCGAGCATGTCGATCCGGCAGGGGCGTTGCAGCAGATCAAGATTAAGAGCACGGTGGACTGGTACAAAGAACACGTGATGCCCTGGAGCAAAAAATGAGCGCGAACGGCAAACCCTACGTCCGTGAAGTGTCCCGCTACGGCTGGTTTTTGCGCAATCCGCGGTACCGGCGTTACATGGCGCGTGAAGTCACCTGCGTATTCATCGGCCTGCATGCGCTGATTCTGCTGGTGGCACTCAAGCGCCTGTCCGAAGGGCGCGAAGCCTGGGAGGCCTTCCTGCACAACCTGACCGGACCTGCCGGGGTCGTGCTACAACTGGTCATTCTCGCCTTTGCGGTCTATCACTCGACGTCCTGGTTCAATGTCACGCCCAAGGCGATGCCGGTGCAGATCGGAGAACAGTTTCTGCCGGGGGCGGTGATCGTCGGCGCGCATTATGCGGCGTGGCTGATCGCGACTGTGGCAGTGCTGTTTCTGGCGGGAGCGTTCTGAAATGGCCAAATCCAATAAACCGATTATCTGGGGATTGTTTGCCGCCGGCGGCACGGTGACGGCGTTTCTGACGCCCGCATTGGTCCTGTTAACGTTGCTGCCGGTTTTCGGCGTGATGCCCGAGTTGCTGGCCTACGACAATCTGCGGGCTTTTGCCGGCCACTGGTTCGGCAAACTGGTGCTGTTCGGGATACTCTTTCTGATGATGTGGCATGCCGCGCACCGCTTGCGTGTCACGCTCCACGACTTTGGTGTGCGTGCGGACGGCGTCGTTGCTGTCGCGGTTTATCTGGCCGCTGCCGCGGGTACGCTGGCCGCGGGTTATTTCCTGTTGAGAGTCTGAGATGACAAAAGCAGTTGCCGTGCGCCGTATCGACGGAGAGGGTGTCGCTGTGTCTGCGCCGGCGCTGAAGGCGCCGGTACCCATGCCGCTTTATCTCGAACAGACTTACTGGTGGGCTTACGTACACCCCAATGCGGTGCGAGTCTTCGAGCGACAATGGCTGGTCAACCTGATCCTGTGGGGCAATTACAGCCGGTTGCGTGATGCGGCCCTCCGTGAATTGCATGCACCGATCGCCGGAAAAGTGCTGCAGGTGGCTTGCGTCTATGGCGACTTCACCGAAATGCTGGCTCGCCAACTGGGGGCGCAGGGTACGCTGGACGTGGCGGATGTGGCGCCGGTGCAGATCGACAATCTGAAGCGCAAGATCAACGGCCATCCGCGGGTCGCCGTGCATCATCAGGATTCCGGCGATCTGGCGTTTAGTGATGCAAGTTACGACTATGTCGTGCTGTTTTTCCTGCTCCATGAAATGCCCGAGGCGGTACGGGTGCGCACGGTGGCCGAGGCCTTGCGTGTGGTCAAGCCCGGCGGCAAGGTTGTTTTTGTTGATTACCATCGCCCGCACTGGATGAATCCGTTCCGTTATCTGATGATGCCCATCCTTGCCTGGCTGGAGCCGTTTGCGATGGATCTGTGGCGGCGGCAAATCATCGAATGGATTCCATCTTCGATGCGGCCGGCGCAGGTGGATAAATGCACTTACTTCGGCGGGCTTTACCAGAAAGTGGTGATTACGCGTTGAGAAGTTAAGGTTGAGCGTGCCTCCGCATGACCTGCTGTTGCCGGCTTCCCGGCGGCGGTGTTGAGCGGAGCAGGACCGAACGGAGTTACCCATGACGGTATCTGGAAAACAGCCCTTCGAAGTCATCCTGGAAATGCTGCGGATGATGGTGGATCGCAAGGCCTCCGATCTTTTTATCAGCGTCGGTTTTCCGCCGGCAATGAAGGTCGATGGGCAGGTGACGCCGATATCAGAGCATGTGTTCAACGAGTTGGAAACCAAGGCCTTTGCCCGTGCGCTGATGAGCGACAAGCAGCTCGCCTCGTTCGAAGCCACCAAGGAGTGCAATTTCGCGATCGCGCCCGCCGGCATTGGCCGTTTCCGCGCCAGCGCTTATTTCGACCAGAACGGCGCGGGCCTTGTCCTGCGAACCATCAATACCAGGATTCCGACGCTCGACGAACTTGGTCTGCCGCCCATCCTCAAGGATGTGGCGATGTCGGCGCGCGGGCTGGTGATGGTGGTGGGGGGTACCGGTTCGGGCAAGTCGACCAGCCTCGCCGCCATGATCGGTTATCGCAACGAGAATAGCCGTGGCCACATCATCACCATCGAAGACCCGGTGGAATTTGTTCATGAGCACAAGCACTGCATCGTCACCCAGCGTGAGGTGGGCATCAATACCGATTCATGGGAGGTGGCGCTCAAGAACACGCTGCGGCAGGCGCCAGATGTCATCCTGATCGGGGAGGTGCGCGACCGCGAAACCATGGAGCATGCCATCGCGTTTGCGGAAACCGGCCACCTGTGCTTCGCCACGCTCCACGCCAACAGCGCCAACCAGGCGCTTGACCGCATCATCAATTTCTTTCCGGCGGAGCGCCGTCAGCAGCTGCTGATGGACCTGTCGCTCAATGTGCGCGCGTTTCTGTCGCAGCGGCTGGTGCCGCGCGAGAGCGGCAAGGGGCGGGTGGCTGCGTTCGAGATCATGCTCGATTCACCGCTGATCAAGGATATGATCTTCAAGGGCGAGGTACATCAAATCAAGGATCTGATGACGCGCTCGGTGGAGCTGGGCATGCAGACCTTCGATAAGGCGCTGTTCGATCTCTACCAGGCGCGCATCATCAGCTACGAGAGCGCGTTGCGCTTCGCCGATTCAGCTAACGATCTGCGCCTGCACATCAAGCTTGAACCGGGAGGGCGAAAGCCCGAACGCAGCGGCGACGCCAGCGACCTGCAGGTGATGTAGGGCGCTGCAAGGCCGGAAATCACGCGCGGGTTTGCCCGCATCGAGGTCGTGGTGATGTCCTAGGCTTCGCCGATCGCTTCCAGTGCCGCATGTATTTCCAGCCAGCGTTGTTCTGCGGCATCGATCTCCCGGCTCAGCTGCTGCTGCCGTTCGGTCAGCGTTCGCAGTCGCAGCGGTTCGGGGTTCGCATAGAACGCCGGGTCGGCGAGTTGTGCGTTGAGCTGCTGCAGCTCCGATTGCCAGTCAGCCAGAATTTTTTCCAGCGTTTCGGCTTCCCTGAGCAGCGGTCGCCGCGCAGCGAGCCTGTTCTGCCGATCTGCGGCGGCAGATTCGCGCGCCTCGCGGCGCGCCGCCTTGCCCTGTGTTGCTGCAACGTTGCCCGTGGCATTTGCAGTGCGGCGTGCAGCGAGCCACGCGATGTAATCCTCGATTGCGCCGTCGAATTCCTGGATGCCGCCATCGGACACCAGCAGAAAATCGTCGCAAACCGTGCGCAGCAGCGCGCGGTCGTGCGACACCAGCACCAGGCTGCCTTCGTATTCCGCCAATGCTGCGGTCAGTGCCTGGCGCATTTCCAGGTCGAGGTGGTTGGTCGGTTCATCGAGCAGCAGCAGGTTGGGCTTGCGGCGTATCAGCAGTGCCAGCGCCAGCCGCGATTTTTCGCCGCCGGAGAACGGCGCGACCGGCCGGTCCGCCATCGCGCCGCGGAAATCGAAACCGCCCAGGTAATCGCGTAATTCCTGTTCGCGGGTCTGTGGTTCGAGCCGCAGCAGGTGCTGCAGCGGTGATTCGTCCGGCCGCAGTTGTTCGAGCTGATGCTGGGCGAAATAACCGATGACCAGGCCGCGCCCTTCGCTGCGCTGTCCGGATGCCGGCTGCAGTTCGCCGGCCAGCAGTTTGATCAGCGTTGATTTGCCGGCGCCGTTTGGCCCCAGCAGGCCGATGCGCGCACCTGGTGCCAGGGTCATTTCGATGTCGCGCAGCACCGCCCGTTCACCGTAATTCACTGAAATTTTATTCAAATAAATCAGGGTATTGGGCGAGCGTTCTGGCTGCGGGAAGACGAATTCGAAGGGCGTGTCGACGTGTGCTGCGGCAATGCGCTCCATGCGTGCCAGCGCTTTGAGTCGGCTCTGCGCCTGTTTGGCCTTGGTGGCCTGGGCGCGGAAGCGCGCGACGAAGGACTCCATGTGCGCGATGACGCGGGTCTGCTTTTCGTAAGTGGCCTGCTGCGCGGCGAGTTGCGCGGCACGGGCATCTTCGAATGCCGAGTAATTGCCGGTGTACAGCGTCAGTTTCGATGCCTGGATGTTGGCAATGTGGGTGACACAGCCGTCGAGAAAATCGCGGTCATGTGAAACCACCACCAGCGTGCCTTTGAAACCGGACAGCCATTGTTCGAGCCAGACCACGGCGTCGAGGTCGAGATGGTTGGTCGGTTCGTCGAGCAGCAGCAGATCGGCGCGGGAGATCAGTGCCTGGGCGAGGTTGAGCCGCATGCGCCAGCCGCCGGAGAATTCGCGTACCGGCCGTTCGATTTCGGCATCGGCAAAGCCGAGCCCCGCGAGCAGAGAGGCGGCGCGGGACCTGGCGCTGTAGCCGCCGATATCGTCGAGGCGGGTGTGCAACTCGGCGATTTTTTCTCCGGCATGCGCGGTTTCTGCTTCGGCCAGTTCGCGTTCCAGTGCGCGCAACTCGGTGTCTCCATCGAGCACGTAGTCGATGGCGGGGGTGTCGAGCGCCGGGGTTTCCTGCGCAACCGTGGCGATACGCCACGCCGCGGGAATGTCGCAGTCGCCGTGTTCGGCCTGCAGTTCACCGCGCAGCAGTGCGAACACGCTGGATTTGCCGCTGCCGTTGGCGCCGGTCAGGCCGACACGCCAGCCGGGATGGATTTGTACGCTGGCGTCGGCGATCAGTTCGCGCGCGCCGCGGACGAGAGTGAGATTTCTGAACTGGATCACGTTGCAAAGAAGCCGGGAAGTCCAAAAACAAAACGGCCCCGCGGGTTGCCCCGCGAGGCCGTCGATGTCGCTATTGTAACGCTGCGGTCAGTCGGCCTTGACGTTGGCGGCCTTGACCACTTCCGCCCATTCCGCCACTTCGCGCTTGAGCAGGGTTTCAAAGGCTTCCGGCGTGCCGCCTGCCGGTTCCAGACCGTCGAGCGCGATGCGCTTGGCAAAGTCCGGATCCTTGATCGCCTTGTTGACCTCGGCGTTCAGCTTGTCGATGATCGCTTTCGGCGTGCCCTTGGGGGCGATGATGCCGTGCCAGTTGTTGACCTGGTAGTCATAGCCCGATTCCATCACGGTCGGAGTGTTCGGCATCGCCGACAGGCGTTTCGGCGAGGATACGGCGAGGCCTTTCAGGCGGCCATTGTTGATATGGCCGATGACCGCGGAAACCGCAGCAACCATCATCTGCGTGTTGCCGGAGATGGTGTCGATGACGCCCGGTCCCGTGCCTTTGTACGGGATGTGCGTGATCTTGATGCCGGTGCGCAGCGCGAACAGTTCCGACGCCAGGTGGGTGATGCCGCCGTTGCCGGTGCTGGCGTAGTTCAGTTGGGTGGGTTTGGCTTTGGCGATGGCCACCAGATCCTTGACGGTTTTCACCGGCAGCGACGGGTGAGTCGAGATTACATAGGGGCCGTTCTCGGTCTGCACCACCGAAGCCATGTCGTTCAACGTGTCGTATTTCAGATTCTTGTACAGGCTGGGCGACGTGGTGTAGCTGCCGGAAATCAGCAGCAGGGTGTAGCCGTCGGCCGGCGATTTCAGCGCGATTTCACTGCCCAGCGTGCTGCCGGCGCCCGGACGGTTGTCGACGACGAACTGCTGCCCCATGGCTTTTGACAGCGACGGCGCTACGGCGCGGGCGATGAAGTCGGAACCGCCGCCGGGGGCGAACGGCACGATGACGCGAACGGTTTTGGACGGGTAAGTCTGTGCTTGCGCGGTTGCGGCGAATGCGCACAGTAAGGCTGCTGTCAATACACGAAGTTTCATTGCTGTCCTCCTGCTGTTGTTGATGGATATGTTGATGTGATGATGTGATGCGATGGGTGGCTGGCGTGCAGCGACCGTTTGATGTTGTTCTGGCTGGTGGCGGTTTTGTTGGGTGTTTTGCGGCGGCTTGCAGTTTGCGGCTTCGGTCATCAAACCCGACCTCGTGAAAGGGGAATGATGCCTAAGTGGTGCACTGATGTCCACAGTGCGGTATTCTTTCGAGGCTAAACAGCAAAAAAACAGGAGGAAGCAATGCTGCGTATTTCCCTTTTTACCAAGAGCGCGCCGCTGGTGCTGGTTGCACTGGGGTTGGCAATGTCTGCAGCGGTGGTCCAGGCTGCAGACTATCCGAGCCGTCCGGTCCGCATCATCACGCCTGCGGCACCCGGCGGTACCACGGACTTCCTGGCGCGGCTGCTGGCCGCGCACCTGACCAAGGTCTGGAATCAGCAGGTCATCGTTGATAACCGCGGCAGCGCCTCGGGCGTCAATGGTGCCGAGATCACCAAGGATTCCCTGCCTGACGGCTATACGCTGTTCATTCCCTACCATCAGCACACGGTGAACGCGGCGATCATTCCCAAGCTGCCGTATCACCCCGTCAACGATTTCACGCCGATTACCCAGATGACGGCTGCCGGACTGCTGCTGGTGGTCAATCCTTCGCATCCTGCAAAAACAGCAAAGGATTTCGTGCAGTGGACCAAGACCACCAAGGAGCCGATCAATTTCGGTTCCGCGGGCATCGGCAGCGGCGGGCATCTGGCCGGGGAACTTTACAATCTGATGGCCGGCATCAAGAGTCAGCACATTCCGTACAAGGGCACGGGGCCGGCTGCCGTTGGTCTGATCAGCGGGGAGTATCACTATAACTTCATGGGGCTGGCCGGGGCATTCACGCACGTGCGTTCCGGCAAGCTGCGCGGCATTGCGGTGAGCAATGGCAAACGTCTGGCCACGGCACCTGATATTCCAGCAATGAATGAGGTACTTCCGGGATTCGAGGTCGTGGGCTGGTACGGTGTTGCCGGGCCGGCAAAACTGCCGAAGCCGATATTGACCAAAATACATACGGACATTGCAAATTACGTAAAGTCGCCGGAGTTCGCCAAGATTGCCGATGCCAACGGTTCCGAGCCGGTGACCAATTCGCCGGAAGTGTTCCGCCAGTTCATGCTCGACGACATGAAAAAATGGGCGGACGTGGTCAAGCGCAGCGGTGCGAAGTTCTGATCGTGCTGCAGCCGGCGCCTGCCGGAAACAAAAAGGGGCGGATGATTCCGCCCCTTTTTTTCGTCTGCAGCTGACCGGGCTCAGGCGAACTTCACGGTTTTCGGATCGAATTCCAGTCCCAGCCCCGGTTTTTGCGGCACTGTGAGCTGGCCATCCTTGGGTTGTGGCACTTCACGGAACAGCCCGAAGGACCAGGGCATGTATTCCACGGTCAGGCCATTGGGAATCGCGGACACCAGATGCACATGGATTTCCGGCGCCAGGTGGCTGACCACTGGAATATTGAAGGCTTCGGCCATTCCTGCAATCTTTAACCACTGCGTGATGCCGCCGGCGCGCAGCACGTCGATCATCACGATGTCGACCGAACGCGCCTCGAGCATTTGGCGGAAGGGCGCGATGCCGTAGAGATACTCGCCGCAGGCGATGGGCGTGTCGAGCGCATTGGCGACCCGCGCCAGACCGTCATAGTCGTCGGGTGCGGTGACGTCTTCCAGCCAGAACAGGCGGTACGGATCGACCTGTTTGCCGATGGAGATCGCCTGACGTACATCCCAGCGCTGGTTGATGTCGCACATCAGGTCGATTTCATAGCCGACGGCTTCGCGGATGACCTTGATATGTTCGACTTCCTTGACCTGGTTGGTGTCGCCGGGCAGGGCGAGCTGGGTTTTCATCTGCTTGAAGCCGCGCTCCTTCAGCAGTGCCGCGGATTTTTCAAGCTGATCCAGCGGGAAGTGGCGCATCAGCGCGCCGCTGGCATAGGTGTTGATGCGGTTGCGGTGACCGCCGGCGAGCTTGCCCACGGGCTGGTTGTGCACCTTGCCCTTGATGTCCCACAGCGCAATGTCGATCGCCGACAGCGCCAGCGTCGCGATGCCGGCCGGACCCGCCGGGGTGGACGCGCGGATTTTGCCGACGATCTGCTCGATGCGCAGCGGATCGTCGCCGATGATCAGATCGGCGAAGGACTGCACCGCTGACAGCAGGGCTTTGTCGAGGGAGCCGCCGAAAAAGGTGAAGCCGATGCCTTCGACGCCCTCGTCAGTGCCGAGCTTCAGTGCGACAAAGTTTTTCGAGCCCGGCGTGGTCGGGCCGTCAGCGAGCGGTTCGGTCTGGGGTAGCGCAACGAGGGTGGTGCTGGCATGGGTGATTTTCATGGCGGCGCTGTTTTCTGTTGGGAAAAACGCGAATATCGCACACTCCGTGCCCGTGCGGTGTCAGGGTTTCAAGGCGTAGACTTCGTCAAAGCGGCGTTCCAGTTCGAGATGTGTGCCGCGCAGGCGATCGACCACTTCCTTGGCCCATTCGTAATACTGGCGCTTGCGTTCCAGCGACCAGTTGGCCGGGGCGCGAGTGCCAAGGTCACGCACATTGCAGATCTTGTCGGCGAGCTTTACCAGTCGCGCCCGTTCGCTGGAGTGTTTGGCTTTGGCCACCTGCAGGCGCTTGCGCACTTCCTTCTTGATCCACTGCGTGTCGGTGACTTCAAGGACGATGTCGGCGATTTCTTCGCCGAATTCGCCGCGCAGTTCCTGCCACGACGTTTCGGTATCTTCCAGCGTATCGTGAAGCAGCGCCGCAGCAATGACCATTGGGTCGCGTACGTTGCCCTCATCCCACAACACGTGCGCCAGTTCAATGGGATGATTGATGTAAGGTGAGGCTTCCTTGTCCTTGCGCCGCTGGTCGCGATGTTTGTGCGCGGCAAACGCCACGGCCCTGAGGATCAGGTCCGTGGTCCCGGTGTCGGTGATGGTCAGTTCATTCAGGTCCATGATTTCGCGGGTGGCGCGTTCAGGCGCTGCGCAATCTCAGTATACGGATGATCGCGATCGCCGCAAACGGCAACCCTATGGCGAGGATCAGTTGCACGATCAGGAGTTCACCCAACTGGCTGTAGTCGGCCGGGATGGTGATCGCGCCGCCCTTGTCCTTGACCTCTCGCGATACCACATAAGTCTGGTTGAGATACTTGGTGCCGAGGGCCGAAGCGGACAGTGCGAGGTTGGTGAATGAGGCCATTACCGCGAAGTAGGTGGCCTTGAGGCGCGCGGGCGCCGAGTTGGCGATCCACGCCAGCATCGGAATCATCGCAATCTGTCCCAGCGGCGATTCGAGCGCGGTATTGACCAGTGCGATGAATCGCGCGTCGACCACGCCGCCGGTGGCCGCTGCCGTCCATTGATGCAGTCCGAATACCATGCCCACATAAGGCAGCGACAGAAATCCGCCGAGCAGTGTCAGGAAGCCGATGACGTAGGCGATCGAGTGGTCGGCCATGAAGCGGCGGAACAGGAACATGCCGAACAAGGTCAGCACCGAGCCGATCAGCGACAGCACCGAGATGAACTGCTGGTCGAATTTCAGTTCGTCGATGAACCACCAGGTGACGCCTTCGCCGGGGCCGGGTATCGCGCGGAACACGAAAATGACGATGACGGTGCCGAGCAGCGTGTTGCGCGCGTCGGGTTCCAGTTCGCGCGTCAGCCGCAGCAGCAGGAAGGCGATGATGCCGAAGGAGCCGGCAAAGATGATTTCCTGGTTGAACGGGATGTCGCTGAAACCCATGCCCAGCGTGAATGCGACAAAAGCGCCGCTGCCGCCGAGGATCCACCAGTTCGGTGGTGTTTTTTCCTGCTGGCCGCCGAGCAGGATGTCGATTTCCGTCGTGCTGCGGCCTTGTGTGCGCAGGCGCTGTGCATCGCGCCGGCGCAGCAGCATTGCGATGATGACGCCGGCCACGGAAATCGCCGGGATGCACAGCGCCATCAGATAAATGCGGCGGTAGATGTCGACTTTCTGGTCTTCGGACAGCGCGTGCACGCCGCTGAACACATACAGATTGATTGCCGCCACCAGCACGCCGCCGCCAATGATGGCGACGCGCCCCAGCGTCTGCATGGTGGTGTTCATCAGCTTGCGTATTGCCGGATCAATCGGCTGGCCGTCGGCATCGACATGGGGTACGGCTTCAACGGTCATCGCGTCGGCCACGACATCCTGCACTACATAGCCCACCGCACCCAGCAGCACGGTGACCACGTACCACGCTCCAGGCGCCATGATGGCCGCCATCGCGTCGCGGTCGGTGAGCAGACCCACCATGATCAGCAGGCTGGCGGCAATCATCGCGGCGCCGAGAAATACCAGCAGGCTTTTCCAGCGCCAGATCAGATCGACGAGATGTCCGAGCGGCATTTTCAGCGCCCACGGCACACCCGCCCAGAAGCCGAGTGCGGCGAGAAAGGCCGCAGACAGGCCGAGGTAATCCTTGACGAAGAAGGTGCCGACGATGCCGGTGAGTCCGGAAATGCCGGCCGCCATGTACACCATCAATGGCGGCAGATAGGACAGCCGCATTTCACGGCCGAGTTCGAGGATGTTGCGATCCAGCCACTGCGCGACGGCATGCATTTAATAACCCTTTGTTTTTATTATTATTTTAAACATAAAGCCGGGTGCTCGCCAACGCTTGGTTTACTCCGGTAACTGGTAGCCTTTATCGTGGAACAGCTTGATGCATGCAGTGACAATGGCGGGGTCGTAGAGCGTACCCGAATGGGCCTGCAATTCGGTAATGGCGGCTTCGATGCCCAGTGCCGCGCGGTAGGGGCGATGTGTGCTCATCGATTCAATGACATCGGAGACGGCAAGGATGCGCGCCTCCAGGCAGATGGCGTCGCCGCGCAAGCCTTGCGGGTAGCCGCTGCCGTCCAGCCGTTCGTGGTGCTGCCAGACAGCGGTTGCCACGGGCCATGGAAATTCGATGTCTTTGAGAATTTCATAACCCTGCTGGGCATGGGTCTGGATGATGAGGAACTCCGCCGCTGACAGGCGTGTCGGTTTGGACAGGATTTCCGCAGGCACCGAGATCTTGCCGACATCATGCACGCGGCCGGCGACACGCAGGCCGGTGACCTGTTGTTCGGTGAGGCCGATTTCGGTGCCGATGGCTGCAGCCAGTTCGCCCACCCGCCGCTCGTGCCCTGAGGTGTAGGGGTCGCGGAGATCGACTATATGCGAAATCGCATCCACGGTCGACATCATCGAGCGTTCGAGACGGTCAATGTATTCCTTGACGCGTTCTTCCTGCGTCCGGCGATCGGTGATGTCCTGCAGCACTCCCAGCACCACCGGGCGGTTGCCGAGCATGGTGCGGCTGCCATGAACGCCGACGTCGATGATCCGTCCGTCCTTGTGCACGCCGCGGAATTCGTGGCGCAGGGTTTCAATGCTGCCGGAGATGCGTTTGCGGATGTTTTCGCGCACGAGATCGCAGTCTTCCGGTGCGATGATGTTGGTAAGGCTGACATCGCTCAGTTCTTCAGGTTCGTAACCGAAAACTTCAGCCGCACGTGGATTGACGTAAATCAGATTTTCGTTGTCGACCATGTAGATGCCGACCATCGACTGTTCGACCAGCGTCTTGAACTTGTGTTCGCTTTCGGCAAGCGCCATTTCGCTCTGTTTTTGCGCGCTGATGTCGGTATGCGTGCCGATCATCATCAGCGGTGCGCCTGCGGCATCGCGGCTCGTGACCTTGCCATGGTCCAGTATCCATTTGTAGCTGCCGTCCTTGCAGCGGACGCGATGTTCTGAGGAATAATTCGGCTTTATGCCCTCGAGATATTGGCGGGCTTCGGTTTCCACTCTCGGCCAGTCATCGGGATGCACGCGGGTTTTCCATTCGTCGATGGAATCGCTGATTTCCTCGCCGCCGTATCCGAGCATGGTTTTCCAGCGCGGCGAATAAAACGCGGTGTCCGCGGGGATGTTCCATTCCCACACGCCGTGGTCGCCGCCCTCCAGTGCGAACTGCCAGCGCGCTTCCGCGCGTTGCAGTTCGGCGATGGAGTGATCCCATTCGGTCTGGGTCCGCAGGCCTTCGAGGGCGTAATCAAGGTTAGCCCCCATCTCGGTCAGCAGGGTGACGATGTCCGGACGGAAATAGCCTGACACATCGGAATACAGATGCAGGGTCGCTAACGGGGTGCCGTTCTGCCGGATCGGCAGCACCGCCAGCGATCGGAATCCGGCCTTCCCGAACAGTCCCAGCCAGGGTGCAAGGCCGGGCTCATCCTTCCAGTCGTTGACCACTTCAATGCGGTTGTGGACGAGCGCGCGGGCCGCAACGGCGCATTCGCTGCGATCCGTCGAATTGAGGCTGGTCATTGCCAGTTCGAGGATGTGTTGGTCTTCGCCGGCCCGGGCCACCGGCCGGAGTTTTTCGGCATCGTTGAGCATGCCGACCCACGCAAAGACGATGCCGGTGCGTTCCACCGCAATCTCGCAAACCTGCTGGAACAGGGTATTGCGGTCGCGGATGCGGATGATGGCCTCGTTGGTGGCGCTCAGCGCCGCGTACAGGTTGCGCTGCTCGAGCAGCCTGCGTTCGGCCTGTTTGCGATCGGTAATGTCCTGTATCGTCGCCAAGATAAGTTCCACAGAACGATCCGCACGCCGTACGGCATGCACGTCAATGATGGTATCGATCACCATGCCATCGGCGCGAATGAAGCGTTTGTCCAGCGAATAACCGTCGCTTTCATCGCGGAGCAGCCGATCAAATTCGGCAACGTCGGCGGCAAGGTCGTCGGGATGCGTCAGCTCTTCCCAGTTTTTTTCCTCCAGCTGTTTTCGCGTGTAGCCGAGGATTTCGCAGAGCTGGTTGTTGAAGTGCAGCCAGCGCTTGGATTCCGGTGAGGTGATGGCCATGCCGATGAACGGCAGGTTGAAAAACAACTGCAGCAGATGTTCGCCCTTACGCGTCGCTGTGATATCGGTCATGTAGAAATCACAGAAATCCGGTGCATGCGGCACGTAGGATACCGACCAGATACGGGCGCCCAAGGCAAACTCGGTAAGACCCGGCGCGGTTTCGGCGGCCATGGTCTTCAGTTGCTGCTCCAGTCGTTCGGCGACCCGCCCTTTGATGGATTTAATCAGTTGTTGTGCAGCCTTGTTCATGAACAGCTTTTTCCCGGCCGGCGTCACCATCAGTACGGGGTTGATGCTTTGTAGCGGGTAACGTGCGAGTTCGGCCGCCTTGCGGTGTAAAACCAGATGTCCCCGCAGTTGGCGCAGCAGCGCGAATGTCAATGCGGTAAGGCCGCTGGCGACCAGCAGGTAGATGGCCAGGCTGATGATCGCAAATGCCTGCCAGCTTTCAAGTAATTGTGACTTGGGAATGCCGACCAGCAGACGAAGATTGGGGTATCGCGGAACGATGCCTGTTGCATAGATACGATCTTCCCCGTCGATCTCGCTGGAAGCGCGGAAGGTTTGGGTTCCCCCGTTCTGCGCGAGCGATGTGTTTGACGGCAGAAGCCTGCTGGACTACCCGATGGCGGCTTCGTTATAGGGGCTGCGCAACAGCAGCGTGTCATTCGCATCGTAGACAGACAGCGTGGTGCCGGCTTGAGTCGTCTGCTGCCAATAGGCGCCGAAGATGGCGGGGTCGATGACGGCGGCGACAATGCCCATGAACTGGCCGGATGATGTGCGGATGGGCCGGCTGGCGACGATCAGCCAGCGGCCTGACGCTTCGCCGCGGAAAGGTTTGGTCAGGTGCAACCCGCTGTTCGCATTGTTGCGGTGGTGCAGGAAATAATCCCGTGACGCCAGATCCAGCTTGGTTGCGCCGGGATCGCTGTGGGCGGTGACCTTGCCGCTCGCGTCGGTAGTGCCGATGCTGCTGACGGAGAATGCAATATCAGGGATATGGGCCCGAAGTTCCTCCGCGGGAGGGGGCATCCTGTTTTGAATGATGTCCTGGGCAATGGCACTCAGCGTGAAATTAATGAGATCGATCGAGCCGCTGGTCTGCACCGCTTGCGCCTTTTGCAGGGCGAGCGCCGAACGTTCGCTATTCTGCAGGGTGTGTTCACGATGCCACCACAGGGCCGCCGCGAGGATGATGAAGAGAGTGCAGTAAAGGACGATGACCAGCGCCGGTAGCCAACGGGAGACCCAATCACCGCGTTCCAGGGATTGGGCGACCTCGGCGCCGAGGTCGCCTTCAATGATGTTTTCGGTGTTGCGCCGGTCCAGATAGGTCAGCACAACAAACAGCACGGTTCCGGTGATGCCGACGTAGGCCAGCCCTTTCAGCAACTCGAAATGCGACGCGCCATAGTCGGCGAACAGGGTGTTGGTAAGGAAATGTCCGGTGAGTATCCAGGTTGAACCCGCCAGGATGTAGGCCAGAGTGCCAAATACAGGCAGTTTCCAATTGACGGGCAGTTTCCAATTGGGCATCAGTATGTTCCCTTGTTACCGATTGCTGTCTGCCGTCCGGGCAGACGCCCATGTCTTGGGCTATAGCGCCGACGTTTATCACTATTGTTCTTATCGATTCAGTGTAGCGATTCCCGGCGTCAAATCAAGGTAAATCGCGGGGTGAATATCAATGACAATGCCGCCATCGGCAATGCATGATGTTCTGAAAAAATGGATTTCTGATCACTTCTGGCCGGCTTGGGCATTGCCGTTTTAGGTTTTGGGCTCGTTTTCCTGCCATTTGATGACGGTATATCGCGCGATCCGCATTTCGGGACTCCAGAAGTCCGGAGGCAAGCCCGCTTTGTATTTGAGTTGAGCGAGAAATTCCCCGGCATTGGCCGACTGTTCCCACATCTCGGGCAGGAAGCTGCTGCGATGGCGGCCGTATTCCAGGATCACGCCGTCAGTTCCAGGCCGCAGTTGCGCCAGGGTTGCGGCTTCGTCGGCGGCTTGCAGCGTTTCAGCGACTGACAGCACGCAGACCTCGATGCGGGTATGCGCAAATTCATCCTGGTCCAGTGGTTTGAAGCGCAGATCGCTGCAGGCGGCAGCAATGGCATTGGCGATGACGTCTTCAGCGAGCGTGCGGTGAGCCTGCAGTGTGCCGATGCTGCCGCGCAGTTTGCCTTCGCGCAGCAACGTCACGTAGCTTGCGCCGGGTGCGCGCAGCCATTCGGCATCGTATGTATCGCTGGAACCCGCCAGGCCCAGTCGGCGAGCGATGGCATTACGTGCAATGGCGATCAGGGTGTGGCCGGTTTCAGTGTTCATGACTTGCGACTGATGGCGAATGATGCGAAAGGTTGGATGCTTGATTGATGTGCACACGGTACGGCTAAAACACGCTGCTATAATGCCAATAAAATCAGCAAATTACGAGACTGCTTCGGCGTGACTGCGCATTGCCCATGACCGTGAACCCTCATCAAACTGCAGCGGCGCGTTATGTCGCGCTGATTCCTGCCGCCGGCAGCGGTTCACGCATGGGTGCGGCAGCGCCGAAACAATACGCGCCGCTGGCCGGCCGGCCGCTGATTGAACACGCGGTGCATCGTTTGTGCGCGCATCCGCGTATCGATGCGGTTTTTGTCGTGCTGGCACCGGGCGACGCGCAGTTCAACCGCTGTGACTGGCGCGGCTGCGAGGCCAAACTCAGTGCCTTGTATTGTGGCGGTGAGACCCGCGCCGCCAGCGTATTCAACGGCCTTCTTGCCGCCAATGACGCGATCGACGCCAACGACTGGGTGCTGGTGCACGATGCCGCGCGGCCCTGTCTTGGCGTGCAGGAGATCGACCGGCTGATCGCCGAAGTCGGCGACAGCGAAGTCGGCGGACTGCTGGCGGTGCCGGTGGCCGATACGCTGAAACGCGCCAGTGCGGAACGCGAAGCGGTGCAGACCGAGGGGCGCGATCATCTGTGGCGCGCGCAGACGCCGCAGATGTTCCGTTATCGCGTGCTGATCGAGGCGCTGCGCCGCGCGGATATCGCAGCGGTTACCGATGAATCCAGCGCCGTCGAGCAGACCGGCGCGAGGCCGCGCCTGGTGCAGGGCAGCGCCACCAACTTCAAGGTAACCTATCCTGAAGACCTCGCGCTCGCCGAACTCATACTGGGAAAAGCAGGGCAGTGATGATGCGCATCGGACAGGGTTTCGACGTACATGCACTGGTCGAAGGACGGCCGCTGATCATCGGCGGCGTGACCATACCGTTTGAACGCGGGCTGGCCGGCCATTCCGACGCCGATGTGCTGCTGCATGCGCTGTGCGATGCCTTGATCGGCGCGGCCGGTCTGGGCGATATCGGCAAACATTTCCCCGATACCGATCCGCGCTACAAGGGCATCGACAGCCGCGAATTGCTGCGCGCCGTGGTGCGACTGCTGCAGCAACGCAGTCTTGCGGTGGTCAATGTCGATGCGACGATCATCGCCCAGGCGCCGAAAATGGAGCCGCACATCCCCGCCATGCGTGCCAACATTGCCGCGGACCTCGGCGTGCACATCGACGACGTCAACATCAAGGCCAAGACCGCCGAGAAACTGGGTTTTGTCGGCCGCGGAGAAGGTATCGTTGCCGAAGCAGTGGCCCTGATCAGTCGGGCGGTTGCCGGTGCGGACGCGTCCGGGGACTGACCGCAGTATTGGGCCATGGCTGCCGGCCGGGCGGTCTTATAATCAGTATTCCTGCAATTTGCCGCCGGGGCTGTGATGAACGAGGCTCACTGGGTCGAAGTCTTCAAGCGCTTGGAGCCCACGCGCGAAGCCCCGGATGTGCTCGCGCTGCCGCATTGGGACGAGGCTCATTGGGGCAAACTCCTGACGCGAACCACACAACGCCATTTTCGTGCCAGTGAGGTGGTGATCCAGCGCGGCGCCGCAGACCGTACGCTGTATCTGGTCGCAGCAGGCATGCTTGAAGTGGGGGTGACCCGGGTGGACGGCGTCAGCATGACGTCGCTGGCGCGCATCAGCACCGGCAGCATTCTCGGTGAACAATCCTTTTTCGACAGCCAGCCACGGTCGGCGAATGTCTGGGCTGTCGCCGACGGTACGCTGCTGCTGCTGCCTTACGAGCATTTCAGCGAGTTTGGTGAAACGGAGCCGGAACTGGCGCGCGATTTCCTGTTCGCAATGGCGCGGGTGCTGTCGATCAGACTGCGCAACACCTCATTCCGCTTGCGCCGTTAAGCGACGGGCAGTTCGACGCGGGCGCGCAGGCCGCCGCCTTGACGCGGCAGCAGTTGCACCTGGCCGCCGTGTAATTTGGCAATGCGGTCGACAATCGCCAGTCCAAGGCCGGTGCCGCTGGTCGAGCGCGCGCTGTTCATGCGTGTGAACGGCTGCAGCATGCGCGCGGCATCTTCGGGCGGTATTCCTGGCCCGCGATCCAGCACTTCGATGCGGTTGATGTTGCCGTCGCTTGCGGTGACGACCTCGACCGGCCCGGCGCCGTGGTGCAGCGCATTGTCGATCAGGTTGGCGAGCAGCCGCTGAACCGCCTGAGTGCGCAGCGCTTGCGGCGCCGGCGTGCCGGCGTGCAGTACAACATGGCGAGCGTTGCGCGTGTAACGCTCGACCACCGCTTGCGCCAGCGCGTTGAGATCGGCTTTGCCCAGCATCTGCTCGGCATCAATGGGCCGCGCGAAGTCGAGGAACTGGCCGATCGCGGTGTCGATGTCGCCGATGTCCTGGGCGACGCCCGCTTTCAGATCGGCGGCACCGCGGTCATCGAGCATTTCCAGCGCGAGGCGGATGCGTGACAGCGGTGTGCGCAAGTCGTGCGAAACGCCGGCCAGCAGCAGCGCGCGCTCTTCATCCTGGCGCTGGATGTCAGCGGCCATCTGATTGAAGGCGCGGGCCAGAGTTTGGATTTCCGCGGGGCCGGCTTCGGTGACGCGGGTCGGCGTCGTGCCGCGTCCCAGCAGTTCTGCGGCGCGGGTCAGTTCGCGCAACGGCCGATTGATGCGAGCGACCACCAGGAAGGCGCCGATCACGGTCAGCGCCAGCACCAGCGCGCCCCAGCCGATCCAGCGCAGCGGTTCATTGCTTTCGATGCGTCCGCGCGGCAGTGACACCCAGTATTCGTCGGTATCGATGCGAAAACTCACCCACACGCCGGAGATGCCTTCGCGCTCCAGGGTCAAACGCGTCTGTTCGCCCAGTCGTTCGCGCAATTGTGCCGCCATGATGCGCAGGAACGGCCGGTTGGGCAGTGCGGGGACGGCTTCATCGGGATCGCCGGCATAGACCTGGATGCCTTCCTGCTCGGCGAGGTCATCCAGCAGCGCATAACGCCGGGCCGGATCAGCGGTGACCAGCGCGGCGCGTGTCAGGTTGACGACGCTGATCACCTGCTGCGCGGCCTGCAGCGCCCGCGGTTCCACTTCCGATGCGCGGAAAATCTGCAGCCATGCGAGGTGGGCGACGATCAGCAGTCCGGCGATCAGCAGCACGCTGCGCCAGAGCAGCGTGCGCGGCCACAAGGTCATTGCGCCTTGCCGTCGGGGATGAACACATAGCCGAATCCCCACACGGTCTGGATGAAGGCCGGTTTGGCCGGATCGGGTTCGATGATTTTGCGCAGGCGCGAGATCTGCACATCAATCGAGCGGTCAAATGCGCCGAACTCGCGGCCGCGTGCGAGTTCCATCAGCTTGTCACGTGACAGCGGCGTGCGCGGGTGTTCAACCAGTACTTTGAGCAGCGCAAATTCACCGGTGGTCAGTGACTGGTTTTCGCCGTTTCGCGACAGCGTGCGGGTGCCCAGGTTCAGGCGGAATTCGCCGAATTCGATGACTTGCGCCGCGCCACCGGGTGCGCCGGGCGGCGCTGCCGGCGGCTGGCGGCGCAATACGGCCTGGATGCGTGCGACCAGTTCGCGCGGATTAAAGGGTTTGGGCAGATAGTCGTCGGCGCCGAGTTCCAGTCCGACGATGCGGTCGACATCGTCGCCCTTGGCGGTGAGCATGATGATGGGCAGGGTTTCGCCGCCGCCGCGTAGCCGGCGGCAGATCGACAGGCCGTCTTCGCCGGGCAGCATCAGGTCGAGAATCATCAGTTCGTAGCGTTCGCGGGCCAGGTAGCGGTTCATTTCCACCGCATCGGCAACAACACGTACGGCGTAACCCTGCTCGGTGAGGTAACGGTTGAGCAGATCGCGCAGGCGCACATCATCGTCAACGACAAGAATCCGTGTTTTGGTCTGGTTCATGGCGCAATCCTAGCCAGTTCAGCGGCATCCGGCCATGGCCCGGCAACAAAGTCTTACAAATTACCCGGCTGTTGCCGGCGGCGCCGGACTTAGCATCGGCAATGGGCGCAGTAGCGGTGCTGGGGGCCGGCAACACTTGCTTACACAATGGCTGCGGGTGGAAATAGTCTGGTTACAGGTCGCGCCGATGATGATTTCAACGCGCCGATGGCGCGTCGCCGGAGCACCTTCCGGCATAACCCGACAGCATGGAGGTCATGATGACCAGACATACCGGCACGGCAGGGCAGCAGGAACAACGGCGACGAAGTCGCGGTCTGTACGGCGAAAGCAGCCTGCAGGCCGTCACAGTTACAATCTGCGCCATGGTGCCGGCGTGAATGGCCGGCGGCAGCAATCATAGGGAGCTTGGTGCATGAAAGTTTGGCTGGTCATTGTTCTGGGGTGGGTGGTGCTGCAGGCAGGACCGGCGGTCGCCGGTCCGTGGCGCGACCTGCCGTCCGTCCAGAGCCAGAGCCGGCCGGAACGCGCGGAGCACGGGCCGCAGCGGCAGCGCGAGATGCCGCCGCCGGAGCGGCAACAGCGGCCGCAGCGCCTGTCGGATGACGAGCGCCGTGAATTGCACCGCGATCTCGACAAGGCGCGGCGGGAGATTTACCAGCCGCGCCGTGAACGTTAAATGATATTTGAAAAGGAATTGATGATGAGCATGCGACTGATGTTGTTGGTGGGTGCGATGGTAGCGATGCCGGCGTTTGCGGCGGATGGCGCCAAGGCTGGTGAAGGTCCTCACGGGCCGCGTCACGAGGCATGCAAGGCCGATCCGGCGAAGTGCCAGCAGGAGCGCAAAGCGCATCGTGAAAAAATGTGCGCCGAAAATCCGGAACGCTGCAAGGAAATGAAAGCCCGCGCCGAAGAGCGCCACGCACAGTGCAAGGCGGATCCGACGAAGTGCCAGCAGGAACGCAAGGCACAGCGCGACAAAATGTGCGAGCAGAATCCGGAGCGTTGCAAGGAAATGAAGGCCAAGGCTGACGAGCGTCGGGCGCAATGTCAGGCGGATCCGGCGAAATGCCGGCAGGAACGCCAGGTGCAGCGCGACAAAATGTGCGCTGAGAATCCCCAGCGCTGCAAGGAGATGAAAGCGAAGGGCGAGGAACGCCGTGCACAGTGCCAGGCCGACCCGTCGAAATGCCGGCCGCAGGGCCCGGGTGCACCGGCGCAGCCGCGCACCTGACCGTTACGCTGCAGCTTAAAACCGGCCGCGCCCGCCTGGGCGGCCGGTTTTTTCGTTTTAAATGGCCGGGCGGCATTTCAGTTCGCCGGACCGGTTCGCATATCGCGAAATTCAGCCAGATTCTGATTTCGGCAACTTAATATAACTAATTGTTTTTAAAGAAGTATTTTTTATACCCTTGCGGCTGAGCATGGTGTGCCTCGCTTTTAGGCAGTTGCGAACGCTAGAATGACATCCGCAATCCACCCGGCACCTGCGTAGCAAGGGAAATTCCGCGACGCGCCAAGGACTTACAACAAAACCAAAGGGGATCAGGCACCATGCTGGCAACGCGCATCAGACAAAAAGACGGTCTGTTTTACTTCGCGAGCTATCCGGCCAAGGAAGTGCTGGAGCGCGTGCGGTTCATCAGCCGGTTTTATGGCGAAGGCGAGGAAATTACGCCGCAGAGCCTGCCCCAACAGGACGAGATTGCCCAGTTTATTTCGCGCATCGAGCGCACCGACGAGGCGTTTCAGCGCCAGATGTCGAAGGCCAAGGTCCGCCAACTGCGGAATTTTTACGAAATGGCGGTCAGCCAGCCGCCGATTCCCGGCACCGTGCTGCTGTTTACGTCCGACGAACTGCGCTTTACCTGCCTGCCGGGACAGGATTCGATCGGGCATCTCGCGGTACCGGCCTCGAAATACCTGATCATCGACGGCCAGCATCGCCTGGCGGCGCTGAAGTTTTATCTGATGGAGCATCCGTCGGAAGCGGCATCGATCAACGTGCCCTGCATCATTTTTGACGGCCGCAGCGAGGATTTTGCGGCTGAAATGTTCGTCATCATCAATTCGACGCCGACACGCATCAACAAAAGTCATCTGGTCGATCTCTACGAACGCGTGTCCTGGGCCGATCCCGACAAGCGGTTTGCAGCGCGCATGGTCGAAGACCTGTATTCGGAAGACGACAGTCCGCTGCAATACCGCATCAACCGCCTCGGCGGCCGCAGCCTGAAGGACAAATGGATCCTGCAGGCGGAACTGTTCAACGAGTTGCACCGCTGGATCAGCGCTGACTGGCGCAAGATCAGCCGCACCAGCAACCTGTATCGCGAAAGCGAACGGTTCTACGAAATCATCCGCGATTTCCTCAAAGCCGCGCACAAGGTTTGGGGCGATGCCTGGGGGCATGACAGTTACCAGATCACCCGGCCGGTGACGCTTAAGGCAATGATCCGGGTTTGCGCCGATCTCGCGCGGGCGGATGCAGAGCCGGCGGCTGGGCGTATCAAACGCTGGGAAGAGCGCTTGTCAGCGTGGGCTGAACATCGCGCCCAGTTCAAGGGCGATGGTTTTTACGAGCGGTTTCCCGCTAAAGGGCAGACCGAGCGTGTGAGCCGCATCCATCGCGATCTCGCGCGCTGGGCCGGCATCGAAATCAAGACCAAGGCGCGCGCAAAAGCCTGAGCGCGCCGTACTGCAGGCCGCTTATTTCGCGGCTTGCACCATGATTTCGACCAGGGTATCCGGCGTGCCGAGGCGCGCTTCGACGCAGGCGCGCGCCGGAACATTCTTGGCATCAACCCAGGCAATCCACGCTTCGTCCATGTGCGCTTTTGCGCGCATGTCGGTGATCCAGATCGTTGCTGTCAGCAGGCGCGATTTGTCGGTGCCCGCGGTTTTCAGCAGCGCATCGATTTTGGCGAGGATTTCCGCGGTCTGTTCGCGCATGCCCTTGCTGCGGTCATCCGCCGTGAGGCCTGCGAGATACACGGTATTGCCGTGGACTACCGCCCGCGACAGACGCGAGTCGCTGTTGAAACGCTGGATATCACTCATGGTTGTGCTCCGAGGGTGTTGTAATGCCAAAGAGTTGAACGACAGGGCCGGACGATCAGATGTGCCCGGAAGTCAGCCAGCGGCCGAAGAAAAAAATGCCGATGGCGATGAACGTAAACATCACAAAATCGGGGATTTTGCTTTCGCGAGTGTTGCCGACCTGCGCCGTGTGCAGTGCCTTGAACACCAGAAAACCGGCAATCAACAGAGTCAGTGTCATGAAGGGCGCCTCGTAGTGCGCCTCCCACAACGCCCCCAGTCCCTGCGACAGCCAGCCGTTCTCGCGGAACAGGTGGTAGGCGACGCCGCCGATACCCAGCAGGATCAGTCCGCCAACCAGAAGAGTTCCCAGAAGATTAAAAAGTGCTCTCATGAATGGTCTGTAACGGCTTGATTTTGGTCGTTGTTTGGACGTCGATTTGGGTGCGTCCGGCACAGTATAACGCAGCCGTTGCAGGACGGTGTCCACCTTGCGTGCGATACAATCCGGGCTCTCCGTGGCCTGTGTTCCAGATGAATATCCTCGCCCTCGATACCTCAACCGATTACTGCAGCGCCGCATTGTGGCGGGACGGTTTATGCGTGGAACGGGCTGCCGCCGCCGGCCAGTCGCATTCGACGCTGCTGATGCAAATGGCGGATGCCGTATTGGCAGAGGCCGGATTGAAGTTGCAGGCGCTTGATGGCATCGCTTATGGCGAAGGGCCGGGATCATTTACCGGACTGCGCATTGCCTGCGCGGTGGCGCAGGGACTGGCTTTTGCCGCCGATCTGCCGGTGGCGGGCATCGGCACCTTGCAGGCGATGGCGGCGGCTTGTGATGCGCCGCGGGTGATCTGCTGTCTGGATGCGCGGATGCAGGAGGTTTATCACGCCGCCTATGAGCAGCAGGACGGCCTGTGGCGCGAGATTTCGGCCCCGCGTGTGTGCGCGCCGGCTGCGGTGCCGCTTGCCGAAGGCGGGGGCTGGACCGGGTGTGGCAGCGGTTTTGCGGTTTATGGCGAAGTGCTGCGGCAACGGCTGGGCAATGCACTGGTGACAGTGCGCCCGGATGTTTATCCGCATGCCGGCGATATCGCGCGACTGGCGGCCCCGGTGTTTGCCGCGGGGCTCGGCCGGCCGGCTGAACAGGCGGCGCCGCGCTACATCCGCGACAAGGTCGCGCTGAAAACGGCAGAGCGATGAGCGCACAACTCGACACGCTGCCGCGGCTGCGGCTGATGACCGACGCCGACCTCGATGCCGTCGAGGCGATCGAGCAGTCGGTCTATACCCATCCCTGGACGCGCGGCAATTTTGTCGATTCGCTGGCTTCGGGTTATCAATGCTGGGTGATGGAGCAGTGTGGCGATGTCATCGGCTATGCGGTGACGATGGTGGCTGCGGGTGAGGCGCATCTGCTCAACTTGAGCATCGTTGCGACGCTGCAGCGCCGCGGCCTGGGCAGCGAGCTGTTGCGCTTCATGCTGCAACTGGCGCGCGACTGCGGCGCCGTGACCCTGTATCTTGAGGTGCGTGCGTCCAATCTGGCGGGGCGCGCCTTGTATGCCCGTCACGGCTTTGCCGAGATCGGCATCCGCAAGGCGTACTACCCGGCGCATCAGGGGCGCGAGGATGCGGTGACGATGGAGAGGAAACTGGCATGACCGAGGCTGCGGATCGCCGACGCGAGGAGATGCTCCGCGAGATGGGGATCAGTCCCATCTGGCGGCTGCGTGGCGCGCCTGCGGCTGCAGAGGCGCCGGCAGCGCCGGTAACCGGAACAACGCTGGTCGCTGCAGAACCGCAGCCACAGCCGATGGCTGCAGTGATCGCGCCGCGCGGCGACGTTGCCGGCATGGACTGGCCGGCGCTGCAGTCCTGCGTTGCCGATTGCACCGCCTGCGGCTTGCACAAGGGCCGCAACAAGACGGTATTCGGGGTCGGTGATCAACAGGCGGACTGGCTCATTGTCGGTGAAGGCCCCGGCGCCGATGAAGATGCGCAGGGTGAACCATTCGTCGGGCAGGCCGGCAGACTGCTCGACAACATGCTGGCAGCCATCAAGCTCAAGCGCGGCGCGAATGTCTATATCGCCAACATCGTCAAATGCCGGCCGCCGGGCAACCGTAATCCGCAGGCCGATGAAGCGCAGGCCTGTGCGCCCTACCTGAAACGGCAGATCGAACTGATCCAGCCGAAGCTGATCATCGCCCTGGGCAAGGTCGCGGCGGTGAATCTGCTCGGCCGCGATGCGAGCATTGCCAGTCTGCGCGGCGCTGTTCACGATTGCCGTGGCATCCCGCTGATCGTGACATATCATCCGGCTTATCTGCTGCGCACGCTGTCGGACAAGGCGAAGGCCTGGGAAGATCTTTGTTTTGCCGTGACCACGATGCAAGCCTTGCAATCTGCACAATCCGCCGCCACCTGAAGTGGTGTTCATCTCTGTCTGAGGAGTCTGCCGGTGAAAAAACTTAATATATTGATTTTATTGATGTTTTCTTTATTCGCCGGTGGCTGCGGTTACAACGCGCTGCAGGCCGGTGACGAACACATCAAGGCCAGTTGGGCCGAGGTCGTCAATCAGTATCAGCGTCGCGCCGACCTGATTCCCAATCTGGTGGAGACCGTGAAGGGGTTCGCCGCCCAGGAAAAGGATGTGCTGCTCGGCGTGACCAACGCGCGTTCGAAAGTCGGCTCGATCCAGGCAACGCCGGAGCTGGTCAACGATCCGCAGGCCTTCGCGCGTTTTTCGCAGGCACAGGGTGAACTGTCCTCAGCGCTGTCGCGGCTGCTGGTGGTTTCCGAAAATTATCCGCAGCTCAAATCGGATGCGAATTTCCGCGACCTGCAGGCGCAGCTCGAAGGCACGGAGAACCGCATTGCCGTTGCGCGCAAGCGTTACATCGATACCGTTCGTGAATACAACACCATCGTGCGGTCCTTCCCGAGCAATCTCACGGCGATGATTTTCGGCATCAAGGAGAAGGCGCAGTTCACCGTCGAAAACGAAAAAGAAATCAGCAAGGCGCCGAAAGTCGAGTTCGGCAAACCCGCGGCGCCGACTCCAGCCGCACCGGCACCGCCCGCGGCCCCTTCCAGTCCTGCCAGCGAGTACACGGTGCCCGCCACCAAATAAGTGATGCGTGCCTTGTCGCGGTGGCGTGTGTATGCGGTTGCCGTGCTGCTGGGTTTTACCCTGCAGGCCGGCGCCGCCGGCGTTGACATTCCGCCGCTGAAGTCACGGGTCACCGATCTAACCGGCACGCTGCCGGCGCAGCAGATCGTGCAACTCGAGCAGCGTCTCGCCGCCTTTGAAAAAGAGAAGGGCGTCCAGATTGCCGTGCTGATGGTGCCGACCGTGCAGCCGGAATCCATCGAGGAATACGCGGTGCGCGTGATCGAGCAATGGAAAATCGGCCGCAAGGGCATTGATGACGGTGTGCTGCTGGTCATTGCCAAAAACGATCGCAAGCTGCGCATCGAGGTCGGTTACGGCCTCGAAGGCGCGCTCAATGACGCGACCGCGAAACGCATCATCAGCGAAGACATCGTGCCGCATCTGAAGCATGGTGATTTTGCCGCCGGCGTCAATGCCGGCGTGTCGCGCATCCTGCGCGTGGCCGGCGGCGAACCCTTGCCGCCTGTGCAACAAGGGCAGGGCAGATCATCCTCGCTGCCCTTCGATCCGATGCTGCTGTTAGCTGCGTTCATCTTTGCCAACCCGCTGACGCGGATGCTGCGCCCGTTGCTCGGGCGTGTTCCTGCGGCCGGTTTGATCAGCCTCGCGGTCGGTGTGGGAATCGGGCTGGTCTTCGGCAGTCTCTTTGCCGGGCTGATTGCCGGCGCCGTCATTTTTTTTATGGGGCTGGCCGGTGGCGGCAACGGCGGGTCCTGGGGCTCTGGCGGGGGTTCATGGTCGTCCGGCGGCGGCTCATGGTCATCCGGCGGCGGTGGCTTCAGCAGTGGTGGCGGCTTCAGCGGCGGCGGGGGCAGTTCCGGTGGCGGCGGCGCATCGGGGAGCTGGTGACATGAATATCAAACGCCTGCTTAAACATGTGCTGATGCCGCCGTGGCTGGTGCGCGGCACTTTTTCATCGGCAGTGATGCGCCGCGTCGAGGACGCTGTCAAAGCGAGCGAGCGGACTCACCGCGGCGAGCTTTGTGTTGCGGTGGAGGCCGGCCTTGAGCTGGAATCGCTGTGGCGCGGGCAGAGTCCGCGGGCCCGGGCCGAGCAGGTGTTCTCGCAACTGCGCGTTTGGGATACCGCTGAAAACAGCGGCGTACTGCTTTACATCAACTGGGCGGATCGCAATATCGAGATCATCGCCGACCGCGGCATCAGTGCGCGGGTGTCCCAGGATGAATGGGAGGCGATTTGCCAGGCCATCGAGCAGTCCTTCCGCGCAGGGCGGTTCGAAGCCGGACTGCTGGAAGGCATTGCGCGCATCACCGGACTGCTCGCGGCACATTTTCCGGCCGCAGCCGGCAACGTGGATGAACTCTCCAACCGGCCGGTCATGTTGTGACCTGCGCGCGCACGCAGGGTACCTCACTGAATTAGTGCTGCTTCGAACGGGCTGTACCGATACTGGCCGCTTCATGACGGATTGCGGTAAAGTGCCGCCTCGGTTGCCGAAAGACTGCAGTGTCCAATGCAGCACGGTTGCCGCATCCACCGGAGGAGCGATTTTGATCAAAGGCAGCTGTATTGGGATCATGCGGCGCAAACGCTGCGGAGTGTGCGCATGATTGATGCGATTTCCGCCGGCCTTTTTGCGTTGCTGACTCCGCAGGCGGTGTTGTTCCTGTTCCTCGGCGTGATTTACGGCCTGGTCATCGGCATCCTGCCCGGTCTCGGCGGCGTGGTGGCGATGGCGCTGCTGCTGCCGTTTACCTATGGTTTCGAGACGGCGGCGACGCTGGCGCTGCTGCTCGGTGCACACATCGCGACGATCTGGGGCGACTCGGTGACCAGCATTCTGTTCAGCGTGCCCGGTTCGGCGAAGGGGCTGGCGCTGTGTTTCGACGGCTATCCGATGACCAAGCAGGGCAAGGCCAAACGCGCGCTCGCCGCGTCGGCAACCGGCGCGCTTCTCGGCGGCATCATCGGCGCGGTGTTTCTGGCCTTGTGCATTCCGCTGATCCGTCCGGTGATTCTGGCGCTGGGTCCCAGCGAATACCTGATGATGGCGCTGTGGGGTCTGACAGTGATCGCGACCTTCAGCGAAGGTTCGCTGATGAAGGGCATGACCGCCAGTGTTCTCGGCGTGCTGGTCGCTTTTATCGGCACTGATGTGGTGACGGCGACGCCGCGTTTCACCTTCGGCAGCGAATTCCTGATGGACGGCATTTCGTTTCCGGTGGCGATGATCGGCCTGTTCGCAGTGTCGGAAATGATGAAAATGTCGATCCGCGGCACGCCAATCATTGACCGCTCGCTGGTCAGCGAAGACAGCACGGTATGGCAGGGCGTCTGCGACGCCTTCCGCCACTGGTGGCTGGTGGTCCGTTCCAGCCTGCTCGGTTTGTGGATCGGCGTACTGCCCGGGGTTGGCGCCAGCGTGGCGGGTCTTGCCGCTTATGCGCAGGCAGTTCAGACCTCGAAAACACCGGAGCGTTTCGGCAAGGGTGCGGTGGAAGGGGTGATTGCACCGGACGCCACGATGGGGGCGAACGAAGGCGGCGGGCTGATGCCGACGCTGGCCTTCGGCATTCCCGGCGGCGAGAGCATGGCGATCCTGCTGGTGGCCTTCATCGGGCTGGGCATCGTGCCGGGACCGGACATGCTGACCAAAAATCTTGATGTCGTGTTCAGCATGGTATGGATCATCGTGCTCGCCAATATCATGGTGACCATCATCGGTCTCGGCATCACGCCGTGGCTGGCGCGGCTGCCGTCGCTGCAGGCGAACTTGATGGTGCCGATGGTGCTGACAGTGTGTTTTGTCGGCGCCTATGCCACTCGCGGCCGCATCGAGGATGTCGTGGTGGCCGCGGTATTCGGTGTCATTGGCTATCTGATGGACAAATACCGGTATTCGCGCGCGAATTTTGTCATCGGCATGGTGTTGGCGGTGATGATCGAGCGCAATCTGCATATTTCGATCAACCTCTACGGGGCTGATTTCCTGCTTGACCGGCCGATTGCGCTGGCCATGCTGATCTTTGTGGTGGTCACCGCAGTCCTGCCTTTCTGGCGCGAACGCCGTCGTAAACGCGCCGCGCTGCAGGCCGGGGGCG
This sequence comes from uncultured beta proteobacterium, assembly GCA_903933915.1. GTDB lineage: Bacteria > Pseudomonadota > Gammaproteobacteria > Burkholderiales > SG8-41. The sequence continues at coordinate 44,788 of CAIZLW010000082.1, forward strand.
TGGCATGAGCCGGCACGCACAGGAAAACCTGGTTTCGCTGATCCTGCTCGGGCTGTTCGGTCTGGTGCTCTGGCTGTGCCAGGACTTCGGCCCCCGGGCGCGGCTGATCCCGCTGCCGCTGGCGGTGTTCGGCATCGCGCTGACTGTGGCGCAATTCGCCTGGCACAATTTCGGCCGCGAAGACGCCCGTCCGATGGAGATGATCAGCGTCGATACCAGCGCCATCACAGCGACTGGCGAAGGCCGGCCGCGCACGGAACGTACGGAAGAGCAGTTGGGGCAGTGGGGCGAGACTGGCGCCTATTTCATTGTCGCCTTGCTGGTGGCGATGATTTTTGCGATCGGGATCTTTCCGACGGTGTTCGTTTTTACCGCGGCTTATCTGATCCTGACCCGCTACTGCACGGCGGTGCAGGGGCTGGCGTATTCCGCAGCTTTGACGGTTTCGATTTATCTGTTGTTTGCTGTGGCGCTGGAGATGCAGCCTTATCACGGGCTGCTGGCGGGATGAATGTCCTGATCGAACTTTGACGAAGAGGAAACGATGAAGACCAATCGCAGAAAGTTGTTGCTGGCCGGCGCGATGACGCCGGTGGTGATGGGCATGCCGCTGCGCGCTTCGGCGCAGGCGTTGGATTATTACAAGGGCAAAACCCTGATCATCAACATCGCCGGCAGCCCCGCGGGCGGCCATACGCGTTTCGCGCGCATGCTCGCGCCGTACCTCGAAAAGTACATCGGCGCCAAGGACGTGCGGTTGGTCAACATGCCCGGCGGCGGTGGCCTGAAGGCGGCCAATCATGTGTGGCGGCTGAAACCCGGCGCGGCGGAGGTCTATTTCGGCAACGTGTCGACGCTGCTGCTGGCGAATCTGGCGGGCAGTGCCGGCGCCACCTTTGATCCGACGAAATTTGCGTTCCTCGGCCGCGTCACCAGCGAGCCGCGTGTACTGACGGTCGGCGGCAAGTCGGCGATCCGCTCGGTGCAGGACATGCAGAAGCTGAAACGGCCGTTTGTGTTTCCGTCGCAGGGCACCGACGAGGATTTCTACACCATGGCGGTGTTGTCCGATGCGCTGGGCTTCAAGCTGAAGGCAGTGACCGGCTACGAAGGCAATGCCGACACTTCGCTGGCGGTAATCAAGGGCGACGGCGACGGCCATATCACCGGCTGGAGCGAATCTCTGGGTGCGATCCGTTCCGGCGACAAGTTCCCGGTGATGATGGTGACTTCGCAGGCTTCGCCCGACTACCCGAATATTCCGATTGTCACCAACATCGCGCCCGCAGCCAAACGCAGCGTGGTGCAGGCAATGGCGACCATCCTCGAGACCCACCGCAGCTATATCGGCCCGCCCAATATGGAGCCGCAGGCAATTGCCGCCTTCCGCGCCGCCGTCAATGCGGCGATGAAGGATCCGGCGCTGATTGCCGAGTCGACCAAGGGCGAGCGTCTGCTGTCGCCGATGGACGGCGCTGTGCAGCAGAAGGCGATGACCGAGATGGCGCGCACCAGTGCGGCGCTGTCGCCTATCCTCAAAGCTGCGGTGAAAGACATCCAGTAAACGCATGACCCGCGCGATCCGCACTTATTCGATGGCGGATCGCGCCGTCAGTCCCGACTTTGCGATCCGCGACGAAAAAAGCGTTACCCGCATCGTCGAGGCGCATCGTCACGAGTATTTCCAGATCCAGCTCAATCTTGCCGGGCGCACCACGCAGCACATCGCGGCGGCGGCGCGGCCGCTGGGGCCCGGCGATCTGAGTTTTGTACTGCCGTACCGGGTGCATCGCATCCCGCATCCGCCGCGCTCGCGCTTTTTCATCCTCAGCTTCAATCTGCATTTCCTGCGCCCGGAGCTGGGTGTTGATCCGCTGGATCTGGAGGATGTGCCGCTGACGCGTGCGCCCGAACTGGCGCCGTTCCTGTTTCAGGAATACCTGGATTTTTCAATGGCGGGCAAGGACCTCGAACTTGTCACCGAGGCCTGCCGCAACATGCAGACGGAGAATGCGCGCCGCCGTTACGGTTCGCTGGAACTGATCCGCGGGTATCTGCTGTTGTTGCTGGGCACGGTGTGCCGGCGGCATGAACGTGCGCTGCTGGGAATGGCGGCGAAACAGGCGCAGCGCACCAGCCGGCGCGATGCGCTGGCGCGGGTGATGCGCCATGTGCGCGAACACCTGGCGCAGCGCATCCAGCTCACCGATGCGGCCGCGGCGGCGGATCTGTCGCCGAACTACCTCGCACACCTGATCAAAAAGGAAACCGGCAAGACCTTTGTCGACCTGGTCACCGAACGGCGCATGGAGAAAGCCTGCGAATTGCTGACCCACACCACGCTGCGCATCAACGAGGTGGCGCAGGCGGTGGGTTTTGAAGACGAAGCCTATTTCGCCCGTCGTTTCCGCCAGCGCTATGCGACTGCACCGCGCCAGTTCCGTCTGCGTTCGGCAAAACAGTAGGAAAATCCTTAAAAAACACCAACGCGTCACTGGTTTCCCGACGTCGCCCCTCGTAGCATGGCCTCTTCAGTGAACAACCCCGGCAAGTGCCGGCATGAGGCCGCAATGAACAAGCAATTCATCCAGATCGAAACCGATGTGCTGGTGGTCGGCGGCGGCGTTGCCGGCAGCATGGCGGCCATTCCGGTATTGGAAGCCGGTCTGAAAGTGGTCATCTGCGAAAAGGGCAAGGTGCTCGACCATTGCGGCAGCATCGGCTGCGGCGTTGACCACTACCTGACGATCATGGACTCCGGTCCGGAATGGGATACGCCGGAATTCCTGATCAAGCATGTACCGGAACTGACCGATGGCATCGTCGACATGGAAGTGGCGGGGCGGGTGATCCACGAGATGCCGCGGATTTTCCGCAAGATCGAAGCGCTGGGCGTCGATTTCAGGGATCGCCAGACTGGCGATTATTACCGGCTGCGTTCCTTTGGCTTGCCGGGTACGTACCACATCAATTTCGACGGCACCGATTTCAAGAAACACCTCGGGGAACGGGTGCGCAAGGGCAAGGCCACGGTGCTGATGCGCACGATGGTGGTGCAGTTGCTGGTGAAAGACAACCGCGCTTACGGCGCCGTGGCCTTCAATTTCCGCACCGGCGAATGGACGGTGATTCGTGCCAAGGCGGTGGTGCTCGCGGCCGGCGACGTCAACCGCATTTCGCAAAACGCATCGGGTCTCGCATTCGATTCCTGGCATATCCCGTATAACACCGGAGATGCCCAGGCCATGGGTTATCACGCCGGCGCCGCACTGGCGAACATGGAGTCGGTCGAAGCGACGCTGACGCCCAAAGGTTTTTCCTGTCAGGGCCTCAACGCGCTGGTCAGCCTTGGTGCCTATTTCGTCAACAAGGCCGGCGAACGGTTCATGTTCAAGTATGACAAGAAGGGCGAAAACGCCCGCCGCGCGGTGATTGCCGACGGCGTCATCAATGAATACCTTCTCGGCAACGGCCCGATCTATCTCGACTGCCGGCATCTGCCGCAGGACATGCTCGACCGTATGGAGCACACTTTGCAGGTGGATCGTTACACGCTGCCGGCGTATTACCAGCAGAAGGGTGTGAATTTCCGCGAGGAACTGGTCGAGGTGTCGGTGTCCGAACTGAGCATCCGCCGCAGCGGCGTGTATTTCCGCGGCAGCGGCCTTGCGGTCGACACCAATGGCGAAACGGCAGTCGAGGCGCTGTTTGCCGCGGGCGACTGCGCCACGGTCAGCGGTGGAATATCCGGCGCCGCAGTGCTCGGCCATATTGCCGGCGAAGGCGTGGTGCAACGCATCCGTGCCAGCAGCGGTTCGCTGCCCGCGCTGGATCTGAAGGCGCTGGCGCAGATCCGCGCGCAGTCCGAAGCCCATCTGCAGCAGCCGGACGGCCTGCCGTGGAAAGATTATGAAGACACCACCCGCCAGACCGTCAGCGATTACGTCGGCGTGCGCCGCAACGAGCGCGGCCTGAAGCTGGCGCTGGATACGCTGTGCGCGCTGGCCAAACGTGAACCGACGCTGAAGGCCGACGACCTGCACGGGCTGATGCGCGTGCATGAAGCCAAGAATATCCGCATGAACGCCGAGATCATGGCCACGGCGTCGCTGGCGCGGCAGGAAACGCGGACCGGTTCCTCGCATTTCCGCATGGATTTTCCGAAAACGGATGATGTGAACTGGCGCAAATTCGTCATCGTCGAGCGCGGCGCCAACGGGCCGGTGACACGTACGCTGTCGACCGACCAGCCGCTGTCCGCAGCATTCAAACGCGGCAATGCCGCAGTGGCCGCCTGAGGGAATGACCATGACGACTGCCGACAAGGAAGTGTTCAACCCGATCCGTATCAATGCCGAAACCTGCATCAAGTGCAACCTCTGCGACTGGATCTGCCCCGGCGACCTGATCTACAAGGAAGAGGACAACCGCCAGACGCTGCCGGTGATCAAGTATCCGGATGAGTGCTGGTATTGCGGACTGTGTCAGACCATTTGCCCCACCGATGCGATCACCGTGGTGTTCCCGGAGCAGATGGTTCGCAACAAGACTGAAGTCATCACTCTGCTCGGTAAAGTCGCCGAGTAGGGATTCCGGCTGTGCCGCAACGGCGGTGACTGCGCCGGCGGGCGCGGATCTGGGTCTGCGGGGCGATGCGCGCCAGGTGACGCGTGAAGTGATGATCACGCCGCAGACGCGCTGGATCAATGTCGAGAGCGGGGAGACCGTACGTTTTTCGGCGCCACCGGGTGGCGAGGCCGTGGTGTGGCATTTCGATACGTCGTCCTGGGCCACCGGCCGTCTGGGCGACATCGCGCCGAATCTGGCCCAGGGGCGGGACATCACGATCTACGTGGCGATGTCCCTGATCTTCCGCCGCCACAGTGGATGGCGCTGTCATTGGCAAAGCGAAAGTTTAAATAAAAACAAATACTTGCGATTTTTTGACGTTGTCGCCCCAACACCCCGCGTGTATGCTGGCCGCAGCATCACGATCACGGACTACCATCCGTCACCCTCGCGCTGACGGGAGCGTCGGCGTAACAGAAAACATCAACAGACTCACCGACGGAGCGCACATGATGGCCTTACTGTTTACCGTGCTTGGCATATTGGCGATCGGCTGGTTTCTCGCCTATCACCGTCTGCCGGCGCTGCTGTGGCTCGCGACGTTTGCGATTTTTGCGGCAGTCTTTGCTCAGGCCGGTCTGTGGTCCGCGGGATTGCTCTACACGGTAGTGGTCATCCTGGCCGTTGCCGCCATGGTCTCCGTGCCCTCGCCCTTGCGCCGCCTGCTGGTCGGCACACCGATGCTCGCCGTATTCCGCCGCATCCTGCCGCAGGTGTCGCAGACCGAACGTGAGGCGCTGGAAGCCGGCACGGTATGGTGGGATGGTGAACTGTTCAGCGGCAGTCCGGACTGGAACAAGCTGCTGGCCTATCCGAAGCCGCGTCTGAGCGCAGCGGAGCAGGCGTTCATCGACGGTCCGTTGTGCGAACTGTGCGAAATGCTCAATGACTGGCAGATCACCCATGAAATGAACGACATGCCGCCGCCGGTGTGGCAGTTCATCAAGGATCATGGCTTTCTCGGCATGATCATTCCGCGCGAATACGGCGGCCTCGGGTTTTCGGCGCTGGCGCATTCGCAGGTGGTGATGCAGCTCACCACGCGCAGCGGTACCGCCGCGGTTTCGGTGATGGTGCCCAATTCGCTGGGCCCGGCTGAACTGCTGCTGCATTACGGCACGAAAGAGCAAAAGGACTATTACCTGCCGCGCCTGGCCAAAGGTCTGGAGATGCCGTGTTTCGCGCTGACCAGTCCCGAGGCGGGTTCCGATGCCGGCGGCATTCCCGATTTCGGCGTCGTCTGCAAAGGTGAGTGGCAGGGCAAATCCGATGTGCTCGGCATCCGCCTGACCTGGGAGAAGCGTTACATCACGCTCGGACCGATAGCCACGCTGCTCGGGCTGGCGTTCCGTCTGTATGACCCGGATCACCTGCTCGCTAACGGGGGAAATGAGCAGGACGACCTCGGCATCACGCTGGCACTGGTGCCGACGGATACGCCGGGCGTGCACATCGGCCGCCGCCATCGTGCGATGACCTCGACGTTCATGAACGGCCCGAACTGGGGCAAGGACGTGTTTGTGTCGATGGACTGCATCATCGGCGGCATCGAGCAGGCCGGTCAGGGCTGGACCATGCTGATGAACTGCCTGGCTGCCGGACGCTCGATTTCGCTGCCCGCCAACGGCGTCGGCATTTCCAAACTGGCGGCGCTGACCACCGGCGCTTACGGCCGCGTGCGCCAGCAGTTCAAATTGTCGATCGGCCGCTTCGAAGGCGTCGAGGAGGCGATGGCGCGCATCGCCGGCAATCTGTATGTGATGGATGCGGCGCGGGTGATGACTGCGGGTGCGGTGGATCTCGGTGAAAAACCGTCGGTGGTGTCGGCTATCGTCAAATACCATCTGACCGAACGCGGCCGCCAGGTCATCAACGATGCGATGGACGTGCACGGCGGCAAGGGCATCTGCATGGGGCCCAGCAACTATCTCGCCAGCGCTTACATGCAGACGCCGATCGCGATTACCGTCGAAGGCGCCAACATCCTGACGCGGACCATGATCATTTTCGGCCAGGGCGCGATCCGCGGCCATCCCTGGGTGCTCAAGGAAATCGAGGCCACGCGCGAGACGGACCACGCAAAAGCGGTGCGTGCGCTCGACCGGGCTTTCTGCGGGCACATCGCGTTTACGATATCCAACGTCGCACGGGTGTTGTGGATGGGGCTCACCGGCGGACGGCTGACCGCGGTGCCCGGTGCGCCGGAACTGCGCCACTACTACCAGCAGCTCACCCGGCTCTCCAGCGGTTTCGCATTGACTGCCGACGTGGCGATGTTCCTCTGCGGCGGCACGCTGAAACGAAGGGAGCGTCTTTCAGCCCGATTGGGTGATGTGCTGAGCCAGCTTTACCTGGCTTCGGCTGTGCTCAAGCGTTACGAGGATGACGGCCGACCCGAAGCCGATCTGCCATTCGTGCGCTGGGGCCTGCTCGACTGCCTCAATCGCATCGAGGAATCGTTTTATTCGATTTTCGAAAATCTGCCGTGGCCGGTGGCGGCCTGGCTGCTGCGAGTATTGATTTTTCCGGTGGTGATGCGGTACGGCCGCGAGTTCGCACCGCCGCGCGATCCGCTGGGTCACGACGTGGTGCGGCTGATGATGAAGCCGGGGCCATCGCGCAACCGCCTGACGCGCGGCGTTTTTATCTCCAAGGATGAAAGCGACGCCGTACGCACGCTGGAGTCGGCACTGGAGGCTGCGATTGCGGCTGAACCGGTGGAAGCCAAGCTGCGCGCAGCGCAGCAGGCTGGTCAGATTGCCCGCCGTTATGCCGATCAGGTGGCGGCCGAAGGTCTGAAGAATGGTGTGATCACCGAGGCTGAGTCCGGACTGCTGCAGCGCGCTGCGGAACTGCGCAGGAAGGCGATCATGGTTGATGATTTTCCGAAAGATTTCGGCCGCACCGAGTTTTACCAGACGACGCAGGCGGTGACCTTTGAGGCACTGGCCCGCAAGGCTGAGCAGGAAAGGCGGGGGCGCTGATGGGCGAGTTGCGCGGCAAGACCGTATTCATCACCGGCGCCAGCCGCGGCATTGGCCGCGCCATCGCGCTGCGCTGCGCACGCGACGGTGCCAATATCGTCGTCACCGCAAAATCGGCGACACCGCAACCGAAGCTGCCGGGTACCATTCACACGGTGGCCGCCGAAGTGGCGGCGGCCGGCGGCAAGGCGCTGGCCATCCAGCTCGATGTGCGCGATGAGGCGGCGATTGCCGAGGCAGTACAGCAGGCCGCAGCGCATTTCGGCGGCATCGACATTCTGGTCAACAATGCCAGCGCGATCCAGCTCACCGGCACCGCGGAGACGCCGGCAAAACGCTTCGACCTGATGTTTGGCGTTAACGTGCGCGGCACGTTTTTGTGTTCGCAGGCCTGCCTGCCGTTTCTGGCAAAGGCGGCGAACCCGCATATCCTCAACCTTGCGCCACCGCTGAGCATGAAAACGCAGTGGTTCCAGGGGCATGTTGCCTACACCATGGCGAAATACGGCATGAGCATGTGCACGCTGGGCATGTCCGCTGAATTCCGCGCGCAGGGCATCGCGGTCAATTCGCTGTGGCCGCGCACCACCATTGCCACAGCCGCCATCGAGATCAACTTCCCGCCGGCGGTCCTGAAGGCCAGCCGCAAACCCGATATCATGGCCGACGCGGCGCACGCGATTTTCCGGCGTGACAGCCGCAACGCCAGCGGCCATTTCTATATCGACGAAGCCGTGTTGCGCGAGGAGGGCATTACCAACTTTGAGTCTTACGCAGTGACTCCGGGAGGCCGGCTCCAGCCGGATTTGTTCCTCGACTGACTTGTCGCAGCTTGGAGTATAAAAAATTAATAAAAACAAAGATTTATCTCATGTCATTGCGATGACGGACGCCGTCACGCTGGATGGCCTGTTCCGCGAGCGCGTGCGGCGCACGCCGGATCTGGTGGCCTACAAGGCCTACAACGAGCAACACCGCAACTGGCGCGACTACAGCTGGGCGCAGATCAATCGCCAGGTGGCGCGCTGGCAGGCGGCGCTCGAGAAGGACGGCCTGCAGCCCGGCGACCGCGTTGGGGTGATGCTGCGCAATTCGCCGGAGTGGGTGATGTTCGATCAGGCCGCACTGGGGCTGGGGCTGGTGGTGGTGCCGCTGTATACCCAGGACCGCGCCGAAAACGTCGCCTACATCGTCAACAATTCAGAATGCAAAGTACTGCTGGTCGAAGGGGACGAGCAATGGCTGGCGCTGCACGATGTGGCGGGCGAGATGCGCACGGTGGTGCGTTTTCTGACCGTGAACGCAGCGCAGTCTGCGCCCGGCGATGCGCGGCTGAAATGGATCGGCGAATGGCTGCCCGCTGACGGCGGTGCGACGCGCCACCTGAGCCGGCCCGGCAATACCTTGGCGACCATTGTCTACACCTCCGGCACCACCGGGCGGCCCAAGGGCGTGATGCTGTCGCACGACAACATCCTGTCCAACACCGCTTCCGCACTGACCGTGCTCGCCACCGGACACGATGACATTTTTATGTCGTTTCTGCCGCTGTCTCATACCTTCGAACGCACCTGCGGCTACTACCTGACCGTGATGTCCGGTTCGACGGTGGCCTACGCGCGCTCGATTCCGCAACTGGCCGAGGATTTGCAGACCGTGCGGCCGACCATGCTGGTTTCAGTGCCGCGCATCTACGAGCGCATCTGGGGCGCGATCCGCGCCAAACTCGAAGAAGGCCCGCCGCTGCGCAAAAAACTGTTTCTGCTTGCGGCGGACGTCGGTTATGCCCGCTTTGAACATGCCCAGGGCCGCGCGCCGTGGCAGCTCTCGTTCCTGTTGTGGCCGCTGCTCAACAAACTGGTCGCGTCCAAGGTGCTGGCGCGTCTGGGCGGGCGACTGCGTTATGCGCTGTCCGGCGGCGCCGCATTGCCACCGGACATCTCGCGCCTGTTCATCGGGCTGGGCCTGCCGATCCTGCAGGGTTATGGCCTGACTGAAACCAGCCCCATTGCCAGCGCCAACCGTCCCGAAAACAACATCCCCGCCAGCGTCGGCCAGCCGATACCCGGTGTAGAAGTGAAAATCGGCGACAAGAACGCGGTGATGATCAAGGGGCCCAACGTGATGATGGGCTACTGGAACAACGAGGAAGCCACGCGTGCGATGATCCAGGCCGACGGCTGGCTCAACTCCGGCGATACCGGCCGCATCGGTGATCAGGGGCATTTGTTCATCACCGGGCGGCTGAAAGAGATCATCGTGCTGTCGAATGGCGAGAAAGTGCCGCCCAACGACATGGAAGCGGCGATCATGCGTGATCCGCTGTTCGAGCAGGTCATCCTCCTCGGTGAAGGCAAGCCGTTCCTGACGGTGATGGCCGTGCTCAACACTGACCGGTGGCGCAAGCTTGCCGGGACGACGGGTATTGATCCCCTTAACGACGCCTTGCTGCGAACCGAACACGCAGAACAACTGGTCCTGCATCGTGTGTCGGCGCAGATCACCGAGTTTCCGGGTTACGCGCAGGTGCGCCGCGTGACGGCGACGCTGGAGCCGTGGACTGTGCAGAATGGCCTGATGACGCCGACGATGAAGTTGCGTCGCGCCAAAGTGCTGGAGAAATTCAATGCCGAAATCGATCAGATGTATGCCGGGCATTGACGGAGCAATTATCAACAATGGAATTCGAACATGACTGAACAGCAGCAAACGGCGAGCGAGCGGCCTGAAACGACCACCCTGCCGGCAGGCAAGGATCCGATGCTGCGCGTCATCCCGATGCCGGCGGACGCCAACTACACCGGCGACATCTTCGGCGGCTGGATCATGTCCCAGGTCGATCTCGCCGGCAGCGTTCCGGCGATGCGCCTGGCCAAAGGGCGCGTGGCGACCATCGCGGTGAACTCGTTTGTGTTCAAGCAACCGGTGTTTGTCGGGGATCTGGTCAGTTTTTATGCTGAAGTCATCAAGGTCGGCCGCACGTCGATCACGGTTGACGTCACGGTGTATGCGCAGCGGCGAGCCGCACGCGAGGAATGCGTGCGGGTGACCGAGGCGGTGCTGACCTATGTTGCAGTGGACGCCAACCGGCGTCCACGTGTGGTATCGGAGCAACAGTAACCGCGCTTCTGCAGACGCACAATTTGCGCCGGGGTAAGATTGCCGCAAAATTGCAGCATTGAAATTGTAGTATTAGATTTTCAGCACTAAACTGAAACGATAATTAACGCAGTCCGGAGTGAGGGGGATCATGGTCAAGTTGAACAAGCGTTTGTCTTCTGTGGCAGTGGCCATTGCGCTTGCCAGCATGGCGTCTACGGCAGGTGCTGGCGGTTTCGGCATCGGCACCCAAAGCGGCAGCGGCACCGGCAATGCCTTTGCCGGCGGCGCTGCGGTGGCCGATGATGCCAGCGTGGCATGGTCCAATCCGGCGGCGATGACAGCACTGCCTGCGGGCAAGCAGATCACCGGCGCTGCACACATTCTGGTGCCATCGTTCAAGTTCACCAACACCGGTTCGACCGGCGTGTATGCCGCACCTGGCACGGGCGAGGGTGGCGACGGCGGCAGCCTTGCAGTGGTGCCGAACTTTTACTATACGATGGACATTGATCCGAAACTGCGTTTCGGTTTTGCCGTCAACGTCCCATTCGGTCTGTCAACCGAATGGGATCCGGGCTGGCGCGGCCAGATCGTCGCGCTGGAGTCGGCGATCAAGACCATCAACCTGAATCCTTCGCTCGCCTACAAGGTCAGCGACAAGGTGTCGATCGGTGGCGGTATCAGCCTGCAGAAAATTGAGGCCAAGCTGACGCGGTTCACGGGAGCGGGTGCTACCGGCAACGTCGCGATGGAAGCGGAGGACATTGGCTTCGGCTTCAATCTGGGCTACTTCATGCAGGCCACGCCATCCACTCGGATCGGTGCAACCTATCGTTCGCAGGTTGCCTACCACCTCGAAGGCACAGCGGTATTTTCAGGGCCGGCGGGTGCTGCGGCGAGCGGCAACGTTCGTGCTGACCTGAGAGTGCCGGATTCCACGTCGTTGAGCATTTTCAGTGCCATTGACTCGAAGTGGGAGGTCATGGCGGACATGACTTATACCGGCTGGAGCAACGTCAAACGTCTGGATGTCGTCCGTACCTCGGGTCCTGCAGCAGGCGCTGTGCTGACCACCGAAGTGTTCAACTGGAAGGACACCCTGCGCCTTGGCGTCGGCGCCAATTACAAGATGAACGACCAGACCAAACTGCGTTTCGGTCTTGCATTTGATCCGACGCCCAGCAACGATATCGATCGTACGGCGCGTCTGCCCGACCAAGACCGCACCTGGGTGGCCTTTGGCGTGCAGTACAAGCCCACAAAAGAAGGTACGGTTGAGGTCGGTTACGCGCACGAGTTCGTGAAGGATTCAACGATCAGCGCAACACCACTGGCACCGGCAGGGGGGCGACTTAACGGCACATTCAACAGCAAAGCCGACATCCTGTCGGTGCAGTACTCGCACCGCTTCTAACGCAACGCAGCACGATGCGGGGCGGCCTGCGGGCCGCCCTTTTTTCGACCACTGCGCAGACGCGACGCACAGGATGCACGTGCTAGAATCGTTGCACGCATCAAGGAGCCCCATTCATGTCCCAACCCCCCCTCGTGGTGCGCAAGGTCGCCGTTCTCGGCGCCGGCGTGATGGGTGCGCAGATTGCCGCCCACCTGATCAATGCACGTGTCCCGGTCATGCTCTTCGAGTTGGCGGCGAAGGAGGGTGACCCCAACGGCAATGTGCTCAAGGCCATTGCCAATCTGAAGAAGCTGGAGCCGTCGCCGCTGGCGACCAAAGACTGCGCCGACCAGATCGAGCCGGCCAATTACGACCAGCACCTTGAAGCACTGCGCGACTGCGACATCGTCATCGAGGCGATTTCCGAACGCATGGACTGGAAGGCCGACCTCTACCGCAAGGTCGCGCCCTATCTTGGCGAACACACCATCTTCGCCAGCAATACCTCGGGCCTGTCGATCAACCGCCTGGCGGCGTCTTTTCCCGAGCAGCAGCGTCCGCGTTTTTGCGGCGTGCATTTTTTCAACCCGCCGCGTTACATGCACCTGGTCGAACTCATCGCCTGCGACGGCACCGAGGCCGGCATTCTGGATGAACTGGAGCGCTTTCTCGTCACCACGCTGGGCAAGGGTGTGGTGCGCGCCAAGGACACGCCGAATTTCATCGCCAACCGCGTCGGCGTGTTTTCGATGCTGGCGACTATCCATCACGCCGAACGCCTGGGCATCGGCTTCGATACCGTCGATGCGCTCACCGGATCACTGATCGGGCGGCCGCGCAGCGCAACCTTCCGTACCGCCGACGTCGTCGGCCTCGATACCTTCGCCCATGTCGTGCACACCATGCGCGACACCCTGCCGGATGACCCGTGGCACCAGTATTACGGCGTGCCGGCGTGGCTGCAGGCGCTGATCGACCAGGGCGCGCTGGGCCAGAAATCGCGCAAGGGCGTGTACCAGAAGGTCGGCCGCGACATCCACGTGCTCGATCTGAAGTCCGGCGCTTACCGCAACGCCGATGGCCAGGCCGACGAGGCTGTCGTCGAAATCCTCAAAAACAAAAACGTCGCCGAACGTTTCGCCCAGCTGCATGCCTCGACGCATCCGCAGGCGCAGTTCATCTGGTCGATTTTCCGCGACAGCTTCCATTACTGCGCGCTGCATCTCGCGTCGATTGCGCACAACGCGCGCGACCTTGATTTTGCGATCCGCTGGGGCTTCGGCTGGGATATCGGCCCGTTTGAAATCTGGCAGTCGGCCGGCTGGCGGCAGATCACTGACTGGATTGTTGAAGACATCGCCGCCGGCCGCACCATGGTCAATGCACCGTTGCCGGCCTGGGCGCTGAATCCCTCGCGTGCCGGTGTGCACCGGCCCGACGGTTCCTTTGCGCCGGTGCCGGATGCCTATCAGCCGCGCTCGGCGCTGCCGGTGTACCGCCGCCAGCCTTTCCCGGACAAGCTGGTGGGCGAGGAGCGGCGTTATGGCTCGACCATTTTTGAAACCGACGGCGTGCGCTGCTGGCACAACGGCGACGACATTGCCATTGTCAGTTTCAAAAGCCGCATGCACACCATCGGTGATGAGGTGCTGGAAGGTGTGCAGCAAGCCATTGCAGAAGCTGAACGCAATTACGCGGGGCTGGTGATCTGGCAGACCGAGGCGCCGTTTTCGGTCGGCGCCAACCTGAAAAAGACGCCCGCGGGCGGTGGCGAAAAACGCGCCGCGCCCACGGCGCTGGGCAAGCTGTTCAAAAACGTCAAACGTGAAGCCGAGTCACTGGCGCTGAAGGCGGCGCGGCAGATCGGTGTTGCCGATCAATTGATGGCCGGCAAGCTGGCTGAAGTCGAGCACCTCGTCGAACAGTTCCAGGTAACGACGCAGATGCTCAAGTACTCGATGGTGCCGACGGTGGCCGCTGTAGATGGTCTCGCGCTGGGCGGCGGCTGCGAGTTCATCATGCATTGCGACCGCGCGGTGGCGACACTGGAGAGCTATATTGGCCTCGTGGAAGTCGGCGTTGGCCTGTTGCCCGCCGGCGGCGGCTGCAAGGAGTTCGCGATGCGCGCTGCGGCGGAAGCCAAGGGCGGCGACATCTCACCCTTCCTGCAGAAATACTTCAAGGCGGTGGCGATGGCTGAAGTCAGTCGCAGCGCCGAACATGCGCGCGAGATCGGCTATCTGCGCCCGACCGACCGCGTGGTGATGAACCGTTTTGAATTGCTCGAAATCGCCAAATCCGAGGCGCGGGCGATGGCGGCAGCCGGTTACCGGCCGCCGATGCGCGCCAAGGCGATTCCGGTGCTGGGTCGCAGTGGCATCGCGACCATCCGCGCCTTTGTCGAGAATATGTATGCCGGCGGTTATATCTCCGAGCACGATCGACTGATTGCCGGCAAGGTCGCCACCATCATGTGCGGGGGCGATGTCGAGGCCGGCAGCCTGGTCGATGAGCAATGGCTGCTCGATCTCGAACTGCAGCATTTCATGGAACTGATGGCGACCGAAAAGACGCAGGCGCGCATCGAGCACATGCTTAAAAACGGCAAACCCCTAAGGAATTGAGATGAGGGAACTGACATGAGCAAATCCCTGCAGGACGCCTATATCGTCGCCGCAACCCGTTCTCCGGTGGGCAAGGCGCCGCGCGGCATGCTCAAAAACGTGCGGCCCGATGATCTGCTGGCGCATGTGCTGAAAAGCGCGGTGGCGCAGTGCCCGGGGCTGGATCTCAATGAAGTCGGCGATGTGATCGTCGGCTGTGCGATGCCGGAGGGCGAGCAGGGCATGAACGTCGCCCGCATTGGCCTGCTGCTCGCGGGTTTTCCCGACACTGTGCCGGGCATGACGCTTAATCGCTTCTGTTCATCGGGGCTGCAGGCCGTGGCCGATGCCGCTGCGCGCATCCGACTCGGCGAAGCCGATGTGATGATCGCTGCCGGCACCGAGAGCATGAGCATGGTGCCGATGGGCGGCAACAAGCCGAGCTTCAGCCCTTCGGTGTTTGCCAGGAATGAAAACGTCGCCATCGCTTATGGCATGGGCATCACCGCCGAACGTGTGGCTGCGCAATGGAAAATCAGTCGTGAAGACCAGGACCTGTTTGCCGCGGAAAGTCACCGCCGTGCGGTATGGGCGACCGATGGTGGCGAATTCAAAAACGAGATCACGCCGTACGACATCAATGACCGTCTGCCCGATCTGAAGACGCGGGAAATCACCGTCAAGACCCGGCGTGCTGATCAGGACGAGGGTCCTCGCCGTGATACTTCCGTCGAAGCGCTGGCCAAACTGAAGCCGGCGTTCGCCGCCAAGGGCAGCGTCACCGCGGGTAACAGTTCGCAGATGTCGGATGGCGCGGGTGCCGTGGTGCTGATGAGCGAGGCTGCGGTGAAACGTTACAACCTCAAGCCACTGGGCCGCTTTGTCGGTTATGCGGTGGCGGGCGTGCCACCGGACGTGATGGGTATCGGTCCGGTGAAGGCCATCCCCAAGGTTTTGCAGCAGGCGGGGCTCAGCCAGTCACAGCTCGACTGGATCGAACTCAATGAAGCCTTTGCCGCACAGTCGCTGGCAGTGATCCGCGAACTCGGGCTCGATCCGGCGAAGGTCAATCCGCTGGGCGGCGCGATTGCGCTGGGCCATCCGTTGGGTGCGACCGGTGCGATCCGCGTCGCGACATTGCTGCACGGCCTGCGCCGTCACAACAAGAAATACGGCATGGTGACGATGTGCATCGGCACCGGCATGGGTGCTGCAGGGGTGTTTGAATCCTTGTAAAAAGTTATTTTAAAACAATAACTTATAAGGAATCCCCGCGTGGGGCGGGACTTTCGCGATCAGGCTTTTTGATCCAGCGTCTTGCTGATCGGACCGGGGCGGTCAATGCCAAAGCCCTGGGCGTAATCAATCCCGGCTTCCTTCAGTGCCGCCAGCGTTTTGTCATCTTCGACAAATTCTGCGATGGTGTGCACGCCGAGTTTTTCGCAGACCCCGACGATGGCTTTGAGTTTGTTCATCATCATCGGCGTCTTGAACAGGTTCTGGATCAACACGCCGTCGATCTTGATGAAATCAACGGTCAGTCCGCTCAGGTGCGCAAACGACAGTTTGATGCTGCCGAAAGAGTCCACTGTAAAGCGGCACCCCACCGGTTTCAGCGCGGCGATAAAACTCGCGACGTTGTCATGGTGGGCGATGGTGTCGAGTTCGCCGATTTCGAAGCACAGTTGTGATGCCGGGAAACCGCTGCGTTGCAGTTCGGTGCGCACATAACGCGCGAACTCCATGTCGCCGACCGAACTCTCGGACAGATTGACGCAGTACATCGGGATGTCCCAGTCCGGATGGTGCCGCTTCTGTTGCATCGACCAGCCGAGCACGGTGCGGATCACCCAGCGGTCGATGTCTTCGGTGAGGCCGTAACGTTCCGCCACCGGTATGAATCCGCCGGGCGGCAGCAGGTTGTCTTCCTCTTCCTTGAGCCGGAGCAGGATTTCGTAGCAGCCGTGGTCAAAAGGTAGCGGCTTCAGCGGCAGGATTTTCTGCGCGAACAGGATGAATTCGTCGTGTTCAATCGCCCGGATCAGCTTGCTGCGCGGATCGTCACCGCCCATCAGGTGATCGCCGATGGCATGCAGATACATGGTCTCGCCGGTGTCGCTGGTGATCGCGGCGTAAGGGTCGGCGTGCTTACCTTGGCTCTCGGTGCTGCCTTCGGCAGGGGTGGCCGACGCGGCCACCAGAGCGTTCATCGACAGCATCACCATGTAGAAGCCGAGCGGGTGGTCGGTGCCGGCGGGATGCGGCACATGTTTGACCCGGTAGTGTTCGCCGTTCGGCCAGTGGATATGGTATTCGACCTTGGTGCCGGTCAGTGCTTCCCGGCAATGCGGCAGGATTTCCATGTATTGCGAGCTGACAACATCGCGCAGCAACTGGTTCTCGATGCGCACCTCGGGGATGCGCGTCAGGGTTTTGGCGGCGGTGTTGTGCTCATGGATGCGCAGGTCGCGATCGACAAACATGATCGGCGAGGGCATCAGGTCGAAGACCATCCGCATGCGGGTGTCGGTAGCGCGCATGGCGTCTTCGGCGATCTTGCGCCGCGCGGCTTCGCGTTTGATATCCTCGCGTGCACGCTCCAGTTGCGTGGTGCGGCGGATGATCAGCCATTCCGCCTTGGATGCCTGGCTTGCCATCGACAGTACCGCGGCGAACAGGATGCCGCCGAGGAAGGCCAGCCACTGCAGGTCGAACAGCGTGAAGTAGATGGTCGCAATGACCATCAGGCCTAGCGTCAGCGTGAGCAGCACCGACAGCATGGTTTTCACCCGGCGCTTACCAAGGAACAATGACAGTTTGAACAGGAATTTCATCCCGCCCCTGGCTCCATGTGCATGGGGCCGCCCGTGCCGCTGGCGGCCGTTGTTGCGTTACATATTGGGATAGTTGGGCCCTCCGCCGCCTTCCGGGGTCACCCAGACGATGTTCTGTGTCGGGTCCTTGATGTCGCAGGTCTTGCAGTGCACGCAGTTCTGCGCATTGATCTGCAGCCGCGGATTCGCCCCGTTGTCATCGCGCACGATCTCGTAGACGCCGGCCGGGCAGTAGCGCTGCTCGGGCGCGTCGTAGAGTTCCAGATTGACGTTCACCGGCACCGACGCATCCTTCAGCGTCAGGTGGATGGGCTGGTCTTCATTGTGATTCACGTTCGAGATGAACACCGACGACAGCCGGTCGAAGGTCAGCACGCCATCCGCTTTCGGATAGCTGATCGGTGTGTATTCGGTTTTCGGGCGGATGCATTCGTGGTCGGCGTGGCCGTGGTGCAGCGTCCACGGCGCCTTGCCGCGGAACAGCACCTGGTCGATGCCGACCATCATCGTGCCCATCCACAGGCCCTTGCTCATCCACGGCTTGAAGTTGCGTGCACGGTGCAGCTCGTCGTAGAGCCAGCTCGACTTGAACGATTCCGGATAGGCGCTCAGCTCGGGCGCCGGGGTTTCCGCAGCCAGCGCGGCGAAGGCCGCTTCGGCGGCGAGCATGCCCGACTTGATCGCGGTGTGGCTGCCCTTGATGCGCGAGGCATTGAGGAAGCCGGCATCGTCACCAACCAGGCAGCCGCCAGGGAAAACCAGTTTCGGCAGCGACTGCAGGCCGCCCGCAGCAATGGCGCGCGCGCCGTACGAAATGCGTTTGCCGCCGTCGAGGAATTTGCGGATTTCCGGGTGCGTCTTGTAACGCTGGAATTCCTCGTAAGGGCTCAGGTAAGGGTTCTTGTAGGCAAGGCCGACCACATAACCGATGGCGACCTGATTGTTTTCGAGGTGATACAGGAAGGAGCCGCCGTAGGTGTCGCTCTTCAGCGGCCAGCCGGCGGTGTGCACCACCAGTCCGGGCTGGTGCAGTTCCGGTTTGATCTCCCACAGTTCTTTCAGGCCGATGCCGTAAACCTGCGGATCCACACCGTCGCGCAGATTGAACTTGGCTTGCAGTTGTTTGCCGAGGTGACCGCGGCAGCCTTCGGCGAAAAAGGTGTATTTGGCATGCAGTTCCATGCCGACCTGGTGCGCGTCGGTGGGCTGGCCGTCACGGCCGATGCCCATGTCGCCGGTAGCGACACCTTTGACACGGCCGTCTTCATGGAACAGCACTTCGGCCGCAGCGAAGCCGGGGAAAATCTCCACGCCCAGTGCTTCCGCCTGCTGGCCCAGCCAGCGCACGACGTTGCCGAGGCTGATCACATAGTTGCCGTGGTTCTGGAAACATTCGGGCAGCAGAGCCGACGGAATCTTGAAGGCACCGGTTTCACTGAGAATCATGAAGCGGTCTTCGCTGACCGGCGCATTGAGCGGTGCGTCTTTTTCTTTCCAGTCCGGAATCAGTTCATTCAGCGCGATCGGGTCCATCACCGCGCCGGAGAGGATGTGCGCACCGACTTCCGAACCCTTTTCGAGCACGCAGACGCTGACTTCGCGGTTCTGTTCCGTGGCCAGTTGTTTCAGACGAATTGCCGCACCCAGGCCGGCAGGACCGGCACCGACGATGACGACGTCATATTCCATGGCTTCGCGTTCGGCCATTTTTCGCTCCATGTTGATGATTTATCTAGCGATTATACGACGCCCGGTCCCCCGTAGCCCGGATGGAATCCGGGGGATGTAAAACTGCGCATGCAGATGACGCCCGGAAAAATGGATATGCACAATCCCCGGATTTCGGGTTGCTCCATCCGGGCTACAAAGGCGATATGGACGGGGTTCGTAGCCCGGATGCGCCCCGAAGGAAGTCACCTTGGGTGGCAGGCCGCAGGCCGGAATCCGGGGGATGTAAAGGGCCCGTAGCCCGGATGTAATCCGGGTCCGTGAAGTGGACGGGTACGCCAGGGTGATCTCAAGCGGTAATGACTGATTCCCCGGATTGCATCCGAGCCACGGGTTATCGGATCAGGCGCGCCGCCATGACACCGCTGCGCACTGCGGCTTCAATGGTTGCCGGATAGTCACTGGCCACATAGTCGCCGGCGAGATAAAAACCGGGGCAGGGGGGTTGCGATGCCGGCCGTGCAAGACTCGGCGTGCAACTGAAAGTCGCGCGCTTTTCGGCGATCACGCGGTGCCACAGCAGTTTCGGCAGCGGGCCGAAGGCTTTGGTGATATCTGCAACCACGCGCCGCGCCAGATCATCCTGCGCTTCGCCGACCTGTTCTTCCGATGCGCTGATCACCGCGCCGATCAGTCCGCGCTGGCCGCAGATCGCTTCGCGGTCGAACAGCCACTGCGCCGGACTGCCGGCGAGACCGATCATCGGTGAGGGCAGCTTTACCGCGCCGTCGAACTGCAGCCACACCGAATGGATGGGCTCGTACTGCAGCGCTTCGATCTGCTGTGCGGCGAATTGCAGTTCCGCAATGTCGGCGAGCAGTGGTGACACGCGGTGCGGCGCGACGGCGCAGATCACCTGATCGAATCGCCGCGAATGGCCCTGCACCTGCAAAGTAAATCCTTCGTCGTCACGGGTGATGCGTTCGACAGTGGCGCCGACTTCCACCTGTCCGCCGCAAGCGCGCACGTATTCAGCAGCCGGTTTCGGAAACAGCGCGGTGAGGTCCATGCGCGCCAGCAGCAGATCGCTGGCGGCGCGGCCCGCACCGAGGCTGTCTCGCAGCACATTCAGGAAGACCTGCGCCGAAGCGCGCTGCATCGGCGTGTTGAGTGCGGCCACGCACAGCGGCGCCCATAAATATTCAATTAAAACAATGGGTTGTTCATGTTCCGCGAGCAGGGCCTCGACCGTGCAGTCCTGTGCCAGCCGGTAACCACAGGCCTTCATCGCATTCATGAAGCGCGCAGCGGCGCGCTTGTGCTCGAAGCGCAGGCCCTTGGCGGTGAGCAGCGCCCACGCCACATGCAGCGGCGCCGGCAGCTTGGGTGCGCGCAGATGAAATTGATTGTGGATCTGCAGGTCCAGCGGCAGGCGCAAAAAGGAATCACGTTTGGGGGCGACCTTGTCGATCAGCCGCAGCGTTTCCGAGTAGGCCCCGATCAGGATATGCAGACCGTTGTCGAGCGCAGTGTCGTTGACCGTGACGCGGCGCGCGCGGCCGCCAAGCGCAGGTGCCGCTTCAAATACCGTGACCGCAACACCGCGGCCGGCGAGTTCCACTGCCGCGGCCATGCCGGCGTAGCCGCCGCCGATGACGGCGACTGTTTTGGCCGTCATCAATGAAAGCTCAGGCTGCGCGCTTCGCAGCGGCTGTTTTGCCGGCCCAGATATTCGAAGGCACGTTGACCAGCCCTTCGAAAATCCGCCGCGCTGTACGAACCAGCGCGGCACGGCGCAGTTCCTCTTTGCCATTGGTGAAATCCACATCGAGGTCGATCAGGATCATGCCTGAAGGATGCTCGATTTTCACCATACCCTGCGGCGCAGGCTTCAGCGGCGCGATCTCCGCGGCCAGCGTGCCGGGAATCGCGCAGGCGGCGCTGATGCACACCGTGCCGGTGACCGGATGCGATTTGTGGCAGGTCTCGGGTACGAAATAACGCGAGCTGATCGTGCCGCCCTGGCGCGGTTTGGCGAGCAGGGCGATTTTCGGCACCACGTTTTTCGACACGTCGCCCATGCCCATCAACACGCCGGCCTTGCGGCGGATGCCTTCCATGCGTTCCATTAATTGACGGTCGCTGTCGAGCTCGACAGCGCTTTCGTAACCGGTCTTGCCCATGTCGGCGGCACGCATCATCACGATGGGCATGGCGATATCCACGCAGCTCACTTCAATGCCATCGATCACGTCACGTGGCTTGCCGGTCGGCAGCAGCTTGCCGGTGACCGCGCCGATGGCCTCGCTGAAATTGATGCCAACCGGGGCTGCGGTACCGGGCACGCCGTCAATCGACGCGTCGCCTTCGTACTGCACCTGTTTGCCGGGCGTCTGCACGATGGCCTCGACCAGCGCGCCGGTGTTGACGCTGTGGATGCGCACCGTGGTTTCACCGTCCTGCGCCGGCACCAGACCGGCGTCGATGGCGAAGGGGCCGACGGCGACCAGCATGTTGCCGCAGGTCGGTTTGGTATCGACGAACTTTTCGTGGATCTGCACCTGCGCGAAAAAATAATCGATGTCGGCGTCAGGACGTTTGGATTTGCTGATCATCGCGACCTTGCTGGTCACCGAATGCGAACCGCCGATGCCGTCGACCTGGATTTCATGGGGTGAGCCCATGATGGCTAACAGGACTTCGTCTCTGGTTGCGGGGTCGCTGGGGAGGTCGTCCTGGAGGAGGAAAGGGCCTCTTGAGGTGCCGCCGCGCATGATGACGCAGGGGATTTTGGTTTGCATGTCGGGTCTCGCTGCGGGGCTTTGTTCTGAGGCGACATTATAGAGGGCTGTGATGCGCTGGTGCTTCAAGGTCGCAGGGGTGGCCCGGTGCTTAGTTAACCTTCGCCCCCGAAACCTGCACCACCTTCGCCCAAAGCTTCGCTTCACTCGCAATCAGTTTCGCAAACTGTTCTGAAGTGCCGCCCACCGGATCAGTCCCCAGTTGTTTCAGGCGCGCTGCCGTTGCCGGCGTGTTCATCGCCTTCAATGCAGCACCGTGCAGGGTGGCGATGATGGGCCTCGGCGTTTTGGCGGGGACAAGAATGCCGTACCAGGTATCAGTGGCGTAGCCGGGGACGGTTTCGCCGATGGTGGGGATGTCGGGGGCGATGGGCGAGCGTTTGCTGCTGGTCAGGCCGAGCGGGCGCAGTTTGCCTTCCTTGATCAGCGGCAGTACGGGGAGCAGGCCGTCCATCGCCAGTTGCACCTGGCCGCCGACGGTGTCCATGCGCGCGAAGGTGCTGCCTTTGTAGGGGATGTGCGTGATGTCGACGCCGGCCATGGATTTGAATAACTCCATATTCAAGTGCGTCGCCGAGCCGGTGCCGGCCGAGCCGTAGGACAGTTTGCCGGGCGTGGCTTTGGCCATCGCAATCAGTTCCTTCAGGTTCTTCGCCGGCATGGACGGGTGGGCGACGATGATCTGGTAGGTGTTGGCGATGTGGATCACCGCTTCGAAATCCTTGATCGGGTCATAGGTCTTGCCGCTGTACAGCGCGGGGGTGATGACGTGCGAGGGGCTGACGTTGATCAGCGTGTAGCCGTCGGGCGCAGCGCCGGCGACTGTCTGCGTGCCGATCAGGCCGCCGGCGCCTGGGCGGTTGTCGACGACGATATTGGTGCCGAGGGTCTTGCTCATTTCATCACCGACGGTGCGTGCCAGCGTGTCGCCGGTGCCGCCGGGGGCGAGAGGGACGATCATGCGGATGACTTTGCTGGGGTATTGGTCGGCGGCGTGGGCTGTGGCAGTGAGCGTCAGCAGTGCGGTGGCGATGGCGGTGAGTGCGGTTTTCAAAAGAGTCCTCGTGGTTGTTTGTAACGGCCGCTTATCGATGCGGCCTTGGTTGAACGATCAGCCTTTGACCGGTTTCAGGTTGCCGCAGTCATTCGACAGCCATTTGCCCTGCGCATCCATGGTCATGTTCTCGGCTTTGCCTTTGACCTGGCTGCTGGTCTTCATTTTCATGGTGTAGGACTCGGGGTTGTGCAGCGTGACTTCGCCCTCGCCGGTGGTCTGCGGTTTGCTGCAGCTGAATTTGAATCGGGTGGTATTGCCGCTTTTCTGCAGCTGCTCCTGTTTGCAGTCGCCCTGTTGCGCGGGCGGCTCGTTGCGCGCGGCCATTTCCTTGCTGATGCACACGCGCGCAGCCATGCCGCCGTCCGGTGCGCCGCCGGGCGCCATGCTGACGCCTTTGTCGGCCATCATTTTTTCCATTTGTTTACGCTGTTCCGGCGGCATCGCGGCGAGCTGCTTTTGCATCTCGGCCTGCGCCGCGGCCATCTTGCTGCCCATGTCGCCGCTGCCGCCCATCTTGTTGGTGACCTCCCACAGGCCGGGCTTCATGTTTTGCTGTGCGAGGGCCGGAGCGGCGAAGAGGCAGATACTGAGAGCGGCGAGGGTGATTTTCCGGGGCGTGTGCATGGTGGTTCCTGTGGGTCGATGGGTAGGTGCATTCTAGCCCTGAACCGTCGGCGGAGTGGCTGTCGGAATGGTTGCCGGAATGGCTTGGATGCGGGTGGGGTTTAGACCAAATATTGAGCGCGTTCCGGCAGTCACCGCGGGCGCGAAATCCGCGTTATCCTCCCGCCACCCGCCGTGTCGCAAACGCGCGCCAACAATAACAGTGCATCCAAGGAGAGTTTCATGGTTCAAGCCGCGACCATCGCAGTCCAGCAGAACGTACCGGAATTGAATTACAAGGTCGTGCCGGACATTTTTCAGATGCCGGAGGGCGTGAACTTCGGGCCCTGTTCAGCGGTGGCGGTGCGTGCCAATGGCAACATTCTGGTGTTCAGCCGCAATGAACATGCGCTGATGGAATTCAATCCGCAGGGCATGTATCTGCGTTCGCTGGGCCGCGGCGTGTTCGACAACCCGCACGGGCTGCGGCTGGATGCAGAGGGCAATATCTGGACCACGGATACCGTTGCGCACATCGTCGTCAAAATGAATCCCGAAGGCCGCATCCAGATGGTGCTGGGCGTGAAGGGGCGTGCGACCGACTGGCATCAGGCCGGGCATCTGCGCTGTTTCAACGAACCCAATGACATCGCCTTCGGATCGAAGGGCGAGTTTTATGTGACGCAGGGTCACGGCAAAGGCGAGTCGCGTGTGATGAAGTTCGACGCCGACGGTACCTTCCTGCTGACCTGGGGTGGCGAGGGCAAGGACGCCGGTCAGTTCAATCAGCCGCATGCGGTGCTGGTCGATCCGCAAGGCCAGGTCATCATCGCCGACCGTTCCAACCAGCGGCTGCAGGTCTTCGATGGCGACGGCAAATTCCTGCGCGAGAAGGCGCATCCGGGCACGCCCTGCGGGCTGTGCCTGATGAGCGACAGCAAGCACATCATGATGGCGCACGGTCACACCGGTCGCATCATGAAGCTCGATCTGGAACTCAATCTGCTTGCCGCGACTGGCGGTCAGGGCAAGGGCGCGAACCAGTACGGTGAAGCGCATTACCTCGCACTCGATGCGCAGGACAATATCTATGTCGCGGATTCGCTGAACTGGAATGTGCAGAAACTGGTCAAGTCGTAATATATCAATAAGTTATTGTTTTTATTGATATTTTATGAGTGCCCGGGCGTTCGGCAGTTATGACTATGTGATCGTCGGCGCGGGCAGCGCCGGCTGCGTGCTGGCGAACCGCTTGTCCGCCGACCCGACGGTGTCGGTGCTGCTGATCGAAGCGGGCGGCAACGACGACTGGATGTGGATCCGCATCCCCGTCGGTTATCTCTACTGCATCGGCAATCCGCGCACCGACTGGTGTTACAAGACCGTTGCCGAGCCCGGGCTCAACGGCCGTGCGATTAACTATCCACGCGGCCGCGTCATTGGCGGTTCCTCGTCGATCAACGCGATGCTCTATCTGCGCGGCCAGGCGCGGGATTACGACGAGTGGGCGCAACTCACGGGTGATGCCGGCTGGTCGTGGCCGCAGGTGCTGCCGGTGTTCATGCAATCCGAAGACTACTGGCGCGGCGCCGATGAAAAACACGGTGCCGGCGGGGAGTTGCGTGTCGAAACGCCGCGCGTGCAGTGGGACATCATTGATGCGTTTCGTGATGCCGCGGTCGAAACGGGCATACCGGCGACCGAGGATTTCAACCGCGGCAATAATGAAGGTGTGTCGCGTTTTGAAGTGACGCAGAAAAGCGGTGTGCGCTGGAGTGCGGCGCGGGCCTTTCTCGATCCGGCGCGTTCTCGGCCCAATCTGACGGTGGTGACGAACGCGCTGGTGCATCGCGTGACCTTCGAGGGTAGAAGCGCGACGGGTGTGGAGTTCTCGCGCAACGGCGTGCTTGAACATGCCGGGTCCAGCCGTGAAACGCTATTGTCGGCGGGCGCCATCGGCAGTCCGCAGATTCTGCAGCTCTCGGGTATCGGTCCGGCGGCGCTGTTGCAGCAGCATGGCATACCGGTGGTGCAGGACCTTCCCGTCGGTGAGAACCTGCAGGACCATCTGCAACTGCGACTGGCCTTCCGCGTGAACAATGCGGTGACGCTGAACACGCTGCTCGATTCGTGGTGGGCGAAAGCGAAGATGGCGCTGGAATATGCGTTCAAGCGTACCGGTCCGCTGACCATGCCGCCGTCGCAGCTGGGTGCGTTTGCGAAGTCCGATCCGTCACAGGCGACGCCCAATCTCGAATACCACGTGCAGCCGATATCGCTGGATCGTTTCGGCGAGCCGCCGCACAAGTTCCCGGCGTTTACCGCCAGCGTATGCAACATCCGGCCGACCTCGCGTGGTTCGGTGCGCATCACATCGAATGATCCGCGCGCGCAGCCGGCGATTGCGCCGAATTATCTGGCGACCGAGGAGGACCGTAGGGTGGCTTTGGCGGCGATCCGGCTGACGCGGCGCATTGTCAATGAATCCGCCGCACTGAAATGTTATGAGCCGGTGGAGTTCATGCCGGGGCCGCAGTTTCAATCGGAGGCGGAACTGGTGCAGGCTGCGGGGCAGATCGGCACCACGATTTTTCATCCGGTCGGCACCTGCAAAATGGGTCGTGCCGATGACCCGACTGCCGTGGTGGATACGCAGTTGCGGGTGCGTGGTATTGAAGGTTTGCGGGTGATCGATGCGTCGGTGATGCCGACCATCACCTCTGGCAACACCAACGCGCCGGTGATGATGATCGCCGAGCGGGGCAGTCGTTTGGTGCAGAATGATGCGAAATAAATACGGAGGAGGAAGCAATGAATAAAATCATGAGTCTGACAGTGGCACTGGTGCTGGCGGCGGCGGCGTGCGGGACGGCCGGGGCCCAGGCGACGTGGAAACCTGACCGCAATATCGAGATCATTGTCGGCTCCACGCCGGGCACCGGCACCGACCGCACGGCACGACTGATCCAGAAGATCTGGCAGGAGCAGAAGGCGTTGCCGGTGACGTCGACGGTGGTCAACAAACCGGGTGCGGGCGGCGCGGTCGGCTGGGCCTATATGGGCCCCAAAGCCGGTGATGCGCACGTTCTGCAGGTGACGTCATACAACATCGTCACCAATCACATTACCGGCCGCAGCACGCTGACTTATACGGATTTCACGCCGATCTCCTTGCTGATCAGCGAATACATCGGTTTCGCGGTGAAGGCTGATTCGCCCTACAAGACGCTGGCCGATCTGGCGAAGGCGCTGCGCGAGAATCCGGAATCCGTGCCCATCGGCACTTCGAGCAGCGCGGGCGGCGCCAATCACATTGCCGCAGGCCTGCTGGCCAAGGCCGCAGGCGCTGACGTCAAAAAACTGAAGGTGGTGATTTACGGCGGCGGCGGCGAAGCGCTGACCGCGACGCTGGGCGGCCATGTGGCGGTCTGGGTCAATTCGGCATCGTCGATTGCCGCGCCGTATGCCGCCGGCACCATCCGGCCGCTGGCAATTGCTGCACCGCAGCGTTTGCCGGGTGCGTTGGCCAAGTTGCCGACGACCAGGGAGGCCGGGTTTCCGATGGTGGCGGACAACTGGCGTTTATTGATTGCGCCCAAGGGCTTAAGCGCGGCGCAGGTGGCGTATTGGGACCATGCTTTCAAGACCCTGACCCAGAGCAAGGAGTGGAACGACGACCTGGCCGCGGCGCAGATGTCCAACAGCTACCGCAACAGCGCCGATACGACGAAATACATCGCCGAGGAGTACGGCGACATCAAGGATATCCTCGGCGAACTCGGGCTGGCCAAGGCAGCGAAGTAATCGAATCCAATATATGTAATACCGGGTCCCGGCGTTGCCTGGGAGGCGACAGGGAATTTTTCAGGAATAGCAGCGCAAGCTGCTGTTTTCGTTTAGTATTCGGCCCACGCGATTGTGTCAGCAGTGGGTATCGTGAGGTGCTTGCAGTGGATCGCAGCGTCCCGGGTGTCAACTAATAAGCTGTCTGCGCGTTTTTCGGTTCCAGTGGCCTTATCGGTCGCCGTGTTCCAAATTTAATTTTTGAGGATTTTAAAATGACCAAACTGTTCGCCGCCATCATCGCCGCTGCTTTCGCCACCGTTGCTGTTGCCCCGGCATTCGCGCAAGAAGCCAAGAAAGACGCTCCGAAAGCTGAAGCCAAGAAAGACGCTCCGAAAGCTGAAGCCAAGAAAGACGCTCCGAAAGCTGAAGCCAAAAAAGAAGACAAGAAGTAATCTTCTTTCGCTTCATGAAGGCAGGGCTTATGCCCTGCCTTTTTTATTGCCATTGCCTGTTTTATCGCAATCAAGGCTCTGTTGAGCTGCAGCCCCGGGATTGCGGCCTGCGGGCGCCGTCGGATGGCTGACGATTTGCTGAATATCCGCACAAGCTGCTGATTTCGTTTAGAATTCGTGGCGGCAAACCAGCCGATAACTCGGGGGCCGGCAAACGCTGAACCGGCGTTGTAAGCCAAGTGTCAACGAGCAGGGCTGTTTGCGCGTTTTAAGCTTCCAGTGACTGCAATCCAGTCGCGGAATTCCAAACTTAATCTTTGTGGAGATTTAAAATGACCAAAATTTTCGCCGCTATTATCGCTGCCGCTTTCGCCGCTGTTAGCTTTGGTGCCATCGCCGCCAAGCACGAAGATGGCATGAAGAAAGATGCTCCGAAAGCTGAAGCCAAGAAAGACGCTCCGAAAGCTGAAGCCAAGAAAGACGCTCCGAAAGCTGAAGCCAAAAAAGACGACAAGAAGTAATCTTCTTTCGCTTCATGAAGGCAGGGCTTATGCCCTGCCTTTTTCATTTCCGAATCCGGTTTATGCAATTCATCTTATTGGTACGGGTGCTGGGCGTTGCCCTGCTGCTGGGCAGCGGGCTCAGTGCCGCAGAACCCTTCCGCCCGACGGATGCCGCGATGGTGCTCGAGCGTCTGCCGATGAACCGGGGCGACGAGCGCGCACGGAGTTTGGCCGCAGATCGCGCCCGGCTGGCTGCCGCGCCGCGTGATCCCGCGCTGGCGATGAAAGTGGCGAGCGCCTATTACGCGTTCGCCGGCGCCGAAGGCGATCCGCGATATATCGGGTATGCCGAAGCAGCGATGGCGCCGTGGGCTGCCGACCTGGATGCGCCTGTCGACATTCTCTATATGCGCGGCAAGTTGCTGCAATGGCGCCATGAATACGCGCCGGCGCTGGAACTGTTCGCCAAAGTCCTGCAGCGCGAACCGGGCCACTACGACACGCTGAGCGGCCGTTCCGCAGTGCTGACCGTGCTTGCCGACTATGCCGCTGCGCGGCGCGACTGCGAATCCATGCGCGCGCGCGAAAAAGAACTCTATTGGGCGAGCTGCCTGGCCTATATCGACGGCCAGACCGGGCAGGCGGCGCAAGCGGAGCGCCGGCTTGCCGATCTGCTGGCGCGCCACGCCGGCAGCAGTCCCGAAGGACAGTTGTGGCTGCTGACGCGGCTGGCCGATCTGGCGACGCGCCTGGGGCGCACGGCGGATGCCGAACGCTATTACCGCCGCGCGCTGGCACTGAACATCACCAGCCAGTATTTGTTGTCGAATTACGGCGATTTCCTGATTGATCAGGGCCGCCATGCCGAAGCCGTGGCATTGCTGCGTGACTGGGGACGTTCCGACGTGCTGCTGCTGCGGCTGACGCTGGCGGCGCAGGCGCTGAATATTGCGGAATTCAAGACCTACGCGCAGATGCTGCGCGAACGATTTGCTGCCGCCGCGATGCGCGGCGACACGCTGCACCGCCAGGAAGAGTCACGCTTCCAGTTGTCGGTTGAACGCAACAACACCCGCGCGCTGGAACTGGCGGTGGCGAACTGGGCGATCCAGCGCGAACCCTATGACGCACGCATCCTGCTCGAAGCTGCGGTGGCAGCCGGTCGTCGCGATGCAGCGCAGCCGGTGCTCGACTGGCTGGCGCAATCGAGGCATGAAGATCCGCAGCTCGCGGTATTGGCGCAGAAGCTGGTCGGAGGCAAGCCGTGAAACGGCTGCTGGTGGCGCTGCTGCTGGTGATGGCCAGTGCGGCTGCGCAGGCGCACAAACCCAGTGACAGTTATCTGAGTTTCAAATCGGAACCCGGCCATGTCACCGGGCAGTGGGATATCGCGCTGCGCGATCTTGAATACGCCATTGGTCTGGATGCCGACGGCAACGGTGAAATCACCTGGGGTGAACTGTCGGCGCGGCACCAGGATCTGGCGTCGTATGCGCTGGCGCGGCTGCAGGTATCGGCAGGCGACGCAGCGTGCGTGCTGCAGGCGACCGACCATCTGGTCGACCGGCACAGCGACGGTGCCTATGCGGTGATCCGCTTCAGCGGCGATTGCGCGGCGGCCGGTACACTGAAAATCCGTTATGGCCTGTTCTTCGAGCTCGATCCGACGCACCGCGGCCTGGTGCGCATCGAAGCGGGCGGCGTGACGCAGACCGCGGTGTTCGGGCCGGAACGCGCGGAGCAGACTTTTAATCTGGCGGCGCCGTCGTTGCTGGCGCAGATCACCGCTTATGTGCGCGAAGGCGTGTGGCATATCTGGATCGGTTTCGACCATGTGCTGTTCCTGTTGTCGTTGCTGTTGCCCGCGGTGTTCCTGCGCGAGGGCGGACGCTGGGTGCCGGCGCAGCGTTTCAAGCCGGTGTTCTGGGATGTGCTGAGGGTGGTGACGGCCTTTACGGTCGCGCATTCGATCACGTTGAGCCTCGCCGCGCTGGAGATCATTGCGCTGCCGTCACGGCTGGTGGAGTCGGTGATTGCTGCGTCGGTGGTATTCGCAGCATTGAACAACCTGTATCCGCTGGTCAATGAGCGGCGCTGGCTGATGGCCTTTGTCTTCGGCCTGATTCACGGTTTCGGTTTTGCGTCGGTGTTGACCGACCTCGGGTTGCCGCGCGATGCGCTGGTGTCGTCGCTGTTCGGCTTCAATGTCGGTGTCGAACTGGGGCAGCTGACCATCGTTGCGGTGTTCCTGCCGCTGGCTTTTGCGATGCGCGGGACGCGCTTTTATTCGCGCGTGGTGTTTGCCGGCGGCTCGGTTCTCGTCGCGATCCTCGCAGCAATCTGGCTGGCGGAACGCGCGCTGGACATCAAACTGTTGTCGTAACCGGCGGTAGGCCGAATCAGTCGTGCCTGTCCCGACTGTCCTGCGGGGCTTGCGCCCGTTCGTTCATGCTGTAGTCGCGGATCACGCCCGCGACCCGCAGCCGGTAATCGCGAAAAACGCCGTCGCGACCGAGTGCCTGCGCATTGCGGTGCTTCTCCAGTTGACGCCAGCGTTCGACCGCAGCTTCATCCCTGAATACCGACAGCGACAGCAGTTTGCCCGGCTCGCTGAGGCTTTCGAAGCGTTCGATGGAAATGAAGCCGTCAATCTTTTCCAGCAACGGCCGCAGCCCGGCGGCGAGATCCAGGTATTCCTGCTTGCGGCCGGGTGCGGGCCACACTTCAAAGATGACCGCAATCACGGGCGATGTTTCCGTTAGAACGCGAAGCGGCGCATGCCGCCGTCGACCGGAATCACCGTGCCGGTGACGTAGCTGCCGCGCGAGGAGGCGAGGAACACCGCCATCGCGGCGATTTCTTCGGGCTCGCCGTAACGGCCGAGCGGAATCTCGTTCTGTTCCTCGTGAGCGCGGAACTCGGGGGAATATTTGCGGCGGATCTGTTCGCTCATGATGCGTCCCGGCGCCAGGCAGTTCACGGTAATGCCGTGTTTGCCGACGGTGCGCGACAGGCCCTTGGACCAGCCGTGGATGGCGGCTTTGGCCGGTGTCGCGGCGAGCAGGGCATCGGGTTCGGATTTGCCGGAGAGGTTGATGATGCGGCCCCATTGGTTGCTGATCATGTCCGGCAGCACGGCGTGGGTGAGTTGACGCACGCGGACGAAATTCAGCGTCATCACGCTGTTCCATTCTTCTTCGGGCGCGTCGATGGGGATCGCCGGGCGACTGCCGCCGGCGCTGTTGACGAGGATGTCGACGTGGCCCAATGCGGCGCGCGCGGCGTCGGCGAGTTTCTGCGGCGCGCCGTCCTGCATGATGTCGACCTCGACGATAGCCGGGGCAATGCCGCCGGCTGCGGTGATTTCTTTCGCCAGATCATCCAGCAGGTTTTTGCGGCGTGCGGCGATGCACAGCTTGACGCCCTCGGCGGCGAGCATTTTGGCGATGCAGCGGCCGATGCCCTGGCTGGCGCCGGTGACGAGTGCGGTTTTGCCCTTCAGTTGCAGGTCCATTGAACGTATTCCTCTGTTATCCCTTGATCCAGGTCTTGCACGCGATCCACAGCTTGCGCAGCGGCGTCAGCGACGTGCGGTGCGTCAGCACGCGACAGCCGTCGACGCGGATTTCGTCGAGTAGTGTGCGGTAGATGGCAGCCATGATGATGCCCGGCAGTTGCGGTTTGCGTTCGGCGGCAGGCAGTTTGGCAAATGCCGCCTCATACGTGCCGAGTGCGCGTTCGACCTGCCGCAACATGAGTTGACGGAAGGCCTCGCTTGCCTGGGCATTCGCACTGACGTGGACGATCTGCGAGGCTTCGATGCCGGCTGCGGCGAGTTCGTCCAGCGGCAGGTAGACGCGGTTGCGCCGCGCATCCTCGCCGACGTCGCGGATGATATTGGTCAGCTGGAATGCGAGGCCGAGTTCAGCGGCGTAGTCCAGCGTGCGCTCGTCGCTATAGCCGAAAATGCGCGCCGACATCAGGCCGACCACGCCGGCGACACGATGGCAGTACAGCTTCAGCGTGTCGAAATCCGGGTAGCGGTTGTAGTCGAGGTCCATCGCCATGCCGTCGATGACGGTCATCAGCAGGTCTTCGGTAATGCCGTAGGCGTGCACGACATCGGCCAGTGCGCGCGCGACCGGGTGCTGGGCCTTGCCGGTGTAAATTCGTGCGACTTCCTCGCGCCACCACACGAGCTTGGTGCGGGCAACGCCGGGATCGGTGCATTCATCGACGATGTCATCGACTTCGCGGCAGTAGGCATACAGCGCGGTGATCGCGCGGCGGCGTTCCTTCGGCAGGAACAGGAAGCTGTAATAAAAGCTCGAGCCGCTTGCGGTGGTCTTGTCCTGGCAGTACTGATGGGGATCAATCATGACATCAGCGAGCGGAACAGCATCAGCGCCCAGTCGGGTTTGGTCAGGACGGGGCGGTGGCGGAACACGTCGCCGTGCACCGCAGTGATTTTTTCGAGGATGCGGTCGCCGCCGGCAATGATCATGCGCATTTCGAGGCCGATGCGGCCCTTCAGCACCCGGCCCAGGGGCAGGCCGGTGTATAGCAGTTCGCGTGTGCGCCGCACTTCGAAGTTCATCAGGTCCTGCCAGTTGCCGCCGGTATCGCCGGCTGCGATCTGTGCTTCGGTAACGCCGTGGCGCCGCATGTCGTTTTGCGGGAAATAGACACGGTCTTTTTGCCAGTCGATGGCCACGTCCTGCCAGAAGTTGATCAACTGCAGGCTGGTGCAGATGGCATCGGAGTATTGCAGATTCTGTTCAGTTGCGGTGTCGTAGAGGTGCAGCAGCAGGCGGCCGACCGGGTTGGCCGAGCAACGGCAGTAGTCGAGTACGCCGGCGTAATCCGCATAGCGTTTTGTAGTGACGTCTTGGGCAAACGCCGACAGCAGGTCGTGGAACAACTGGATCGGCATGCCGTGTTCACGGATGACGTCGGCGAGGTCGGCGAACCACGGGATGCCCGGCGGCTCGTTGTGTTCGATGCGCTGCAGTTCGCGGGTGAAGGTCGCCAGTCGGGCCAGGCGCTCGGCGTCCGGCAGGTCGCCTTCGTCGGCGAAGTCGTCGGATTCGCGGGCAAAACGATAAATCAGGGCGACCGGACGCCGCAGCCGGGCTGGCAGCAAAACCGACGCAACCGGGAAATTTTCGTAATGGTCGACGGCCACGGGATGCGGAAAAGGGAGTTCCATCAAGGGCTTGGCTTATTTTTCGGGTGCAGACGCCAGCCTGGGGCCTAGCTCGGTAGCAATTATATTACAATCAAAGGGTTGCAAAAGACGCCGGTGCCGGCAAATACAGCTGTTGGCGGGCCCGGCTGCCGTTGTTGCAGCGCGAAAGTGGCGAAATTGGTAGACGCACCAGATTTAGGTTCTGGCGCCGAAAGGCGTGTGGGTTCGAGTCCCTCCTTTCGCACCAGGGCGCTACGGATTAACTCAACAGGGAATTTTCGATGCAAGCGAATTTGGAAACGCTGGGATCACTCCAGCGCAAGCTGAACATTACCGTGCCGATGGCTGATATTGATGGGGAGGTTGAATCCCGCCTCAAGCGGCTGACGCGCACTGTCAAACTGGATGGATTCCGTCCCGGCAAAGTACCGTTTACGGTGGTGGTCAAGCAGTTTGGCCCGCAGGTGCGCCAGGAAGTCCTCGGTGACACCCTGCAAAAAACCTTCGGCGATGCCGTTACACAACAGAACCTGCGCGTTGCCGGTTATCCGAAGTTCGACGCGGCGCCGCCGGCCGATAACGCCAGCGATTTCAGCTACAGCGCGACCTTCGAGGTGTATCCGGAAGTGGTGGTGGGCGACGTGACCAAGGCGGCCGTGACCCGTGCGACGCTGGAAGTTTCGGAAGCGGAGATCGACAAGACGCTGGAAATCATGCGCAAGCAGCGCGTAAGTTACGAGGCAGCTGATCGCGCGGCGGAAAACGGCGACCGGGTGACCATGGATTATGTCGGCACCATCGACGACGTGGAGTTTGCCGGCGGCAAGTCCGAAGGCCAGAGCGTGGTGCTCGGCGACGGCCGTTTCCTGCCGGAGTTTGAGAAGAGTCTGCCGGGCATGAAAGCCGGCGACAGCAAGAAATTCGACCTGAAATTCCCCGATGACTACGCGGGCAAGGAAGTGGCGGGCAAGACCGCAGTGTTTGCGGTGACGGTGACGGCCGTTGCGGCGCCGAAGCTGCCGGCGATCGACGCCGAGTTTGCGAAAACCCTGGGCGTCGAGGACGGCGACCTGACCAAGATGCGCGCGGAAATCCGCGGCAACCTGGAGCGCGAGGTCAATGCGCGACTGAAGGCCAAGACCAAGGAGCGCGTGATGGACGCGCTGATGGAGGCGACCAAGATCGAAGTGCCGAAGGCGCTGGTCGACATGGAAGTGGAGCGTCTGCAGCAGATGGCGCGCCAGGATCTGGCGTCGCGCGGCATCCCGGTAAACGACAATATCCCGTTGCCGGCGGACATTTTCGAGAAGCAGGCGCAGCGCCGCGTGACCCTCGGTCTGATCCTGTCCGAGGTGGTGCGCGGGCAGAATCTGCAGGCCAAACCGGAGCAGGTGCGGGCACTGGTCGAAGAACAGGCGCAGAGTTACGAGCATCCGCAGGAAGTGGTTAAATGGTTCTACCAGTCGCCGGACCGGTTGCGTGACATCGAGTCGGTGGTGCTGGAAGAGAACGTGGTGAGCTGGGCGCTGGCGACGGCGCAGGTCAAGGATGAAGCCGTGACGTTCGACGAACTGATGGGGAATGCCAAATGAAGGGCTTTACCGAGCCGTACTCGATGATGCAGGAACCGCAGAATCTCGGCCTGGTGCCGATGGTCGTCGAGCAGAGCGGCCGCGGTGAACGCGCCTATGACATCTACTCGCGCCTGCTGAAGGAGCGTGTGGTGTTTCTGGTCGGCCCGGTGAACGATGTCACTGCCAATCTGATCATTGCTCAGCTGCTGTTCCTCGAGTCGGAGAAT
Source organism: uncultured beta proteobacterium (assembly GCA_903933915.1). Classification (GTDB taxonomy): domain Bacteria; phylum Pseudomonadota; class Gammaproteobacteria; order Burkholderiales; family SG8-41. The sequence continues at coordinate 80,195 of CAIZLW010000082.1, forward strand.
CCGGACAAGGACATTTCCTTCTATATCAATTCTCCGGGTGGTTCGGTTTCGGCCGGCCTGGCGATCTACGACACCATGCAGTTCATCAAGCCCGACGTCTCAACCCTTTGCGTGGGCCAGGCGGCGAGCATGGGTGCGCTGCTGCTGACCGCGGGCGCCAAGGGCAAACGCTTCTGCCTGCCCAACTCGCGAGTGATGATTCATCAGCCGATGGGCGGTTTCCAGGGGCAGGCTTCGGACATCGAAATCCATGCCAAGGAAATCCTCTACCTGAAGGTGAAACTCAACGAAATCCTCGCCAAACATTCGGGCAAGGACGTGTCGGCGATCGAAAAAGACACCGATCGCGACAACTTCCTTTCCGCCGAGCAGGCGGTAAACTACGGCCTGGTCGACAAGGTTCTGAGCAGCCGCGGTGAAGTGGCTACGGCCTGATCGGAGCCGGAGCAGGGTTGGGAATTATTGAGGCTACGGGCGGTCACATCGAAACAGTTAACAAAGGGTTGCGGGCATGACGGAAAAAGTGAGCGGTGAAAAGTTGTTGTACTGCTCGTTCTGCGGCAAGAGCCAGCACGAAGTGCGCAAGCTCATCGCGGGGCCGTCGGTGTTCATCTGTGACGAGTGTATCGAGCTCTGCAACGACATCATCCGCGAGGAAACCCAGGGCGGCGACGCCGCTAAGGGCGCCAAGTCCGACCTGCCGGTGCCGCATGAGATCCGCGACATCCTCAATCAGTACGTGATTGGCCAGGAAACCGCCAAGAAGATCCTGTCGGTGGCGGTCTACAACCACTACAAACGCCTGCGCAGCGTCGGCAAGAACGACGACGTTGAACTGGCGAAGTCGAACATTCTGCTGGTCGGGCCGACCGGCTCGGGCAAGACGCTGCTCGCACAGACTCTGGCGCGGCTGCTCAATGTGCCCTTCGTGATGGCGGATGCGACGACGCTGACCGAAGCCGGTTATGTCGGTGAGGACGTCGAAAACATCATCCAGAAGCTGCTGCAGAAGTGCGACTACGACGTTGATAAGGCGCAGCGCGGCATTGTTTACATCGACGAGATCGACAAGATTTCGCGCAAGTCGGACAACCCGTCGATCACCCGTGACGTGTCGGGTGAGGGCGTGCAGCAGGCACTGCTGAAGCTGATTGAGGGTACCACCGCCTCGGTGCCTCCGCAGGGCGGCCGCAAGCATCCGAACCAGGAATTCGTGCAGGTCGACACCACCAACATCCTGTTCATCTGCGGCGGCGCTTTTGACGGCCTCGACAAGGTCATTCGCGCGCGCTCCGAGAAGAGCGGCATCGGTTTTGGTGCGGACGTGCGCAGCAAGGACAATCGTCGTGATACCGCGATGGTGCTGCGCGACTGCCAGCCGGAAGACCTGATCAAGTTCGGCCTGATCCCGGAATTCGTCGGCCGCCTGCCGGTAGTGGCGACGCTGGCCGAGCTGGACGAGACCGCGCTGATCGAAATCCTGACGCAGCCGAAAAACGCGCTGCTCAAGCAGTTCCAGAAAATGTTCAGCATGGAAGGCGTCGAGCTGGAAGTGCGTGACGGCGCGCTGAAGGCGATTTCGCGCAAGGCGATGCAACGCAAGACCGGCGCGCGCGGCCTGCGCTCGATTCTCGAGCACACGCTGCTGAACACGATGTTCGACCTGCCGTCGATGGAAAATGTCGTCAAAGTTGTTGTCGACGAAGGCACCATCACCAGCGACGCAGCACCGTTGCTCATCTACTCGGACCAGCCCAAAGTTGCCGGATCAACCGTCTGACCGGAAGTGGGTGCTCCAGGCCCGCACAGCAGTTCTGATATCCGGCACTGACGGCATGGGAGCGGTTTCCCCGCTTTCGTGGGATGATTTGCGTGCGGCGCTTGATTTACCGGCGTCTGCCCCAAGCTCCAATTATGTTGAAACTCTCAGGTGACCCCGATGAATGACCAAAATAGCAATGAAATCAGCAAGATGGAAATGCCGCTGCTCCCGCTGAGGGATGTCGTGGTGTTCCCGCACATGGTCATTCCCCTGTTTGTGGGACGGCCAAAGTCGATTAAGGCGCTGGAAACCGCGATGGAAGCGGGCAAAAGCATCGTGCTGGTGGCGCAGAAATCCGCCGCCAAGGACGAACCCGCGCCGGAAGACCTGTATGACGTCGGCAGCATTGCCAACATCCTGCAGATGCTGAAACTGCCGGACGGCACCGTGAAGGTGCTGGTCGAGGGCAGCCAGCGCGCGCGCATCCACGGCATCGAAGACGTCAAGACGCACTTTACGGTGCAGGTGACGCCGATCGCCAGTGAGCCGGATACGGACAGTGAAACCGAAGCCATGCGGCGGACGATGATCCAGCAGTTCGACCAGTACGTGAAACTGAACAAGAAGATTCCGCCGGAAATCCTGACCTCACTCGCCGGTATCGACGAAGCGGGCCGTCTGGCCGACACCATCGCCGCGCACCTGCCGCTCAAGCTCGAGCAGAAGCAGGAAGTGCTGGAAATGACCAGCGTCAAGCAGCGTCTTGAGCACCTGTTGAAGGTGGTCGAGGGCGAACTCGACATCCTGCAGGTGGAGAAGCGCATCCGCGGCCGCGTGAAGCGCCAGATGGAGAAAAGCCAGCGCGAGTATTACCTGAACGAACAGGTGAAGGCGATCCAGAAAGAACTCGGCGAAACCGAGGAAGGCGCTGACATCGACGAGATCGAGAAAAAGATCCGTGGCGCACGCATGCCCAAGGACGCGCGCAAGAAAGCCGACGCCGAACTGAAAAAGCTCAAGCTGATGTCGCCGATGTCGGCCGAAGCCACCGTCGTGCGTAATTACATCGACGCATTGATCGTCTTGCCGTGGCGCAAAAAGAGCAAGATCAGCACTGACCTGAAAATCGCCGAGAAAGTGCTCGACGAAGATCACTACGGTCTGGAGAAGGTCAAGGAACGCATTGTCGAGTATCTGGCTGTGCAGCAGCGGGTCGACAAGCTGAAAGCGCCGATCCTGTGCCTGGTCGGCGCCCCCGGCGTCGGCAAGACCTCGCTCGGCCAGTCGATTGCCCGTGCGACCAATCGCAAGTTCATCCGCATGTCGCTGGGCGGCGTGCGCGACGAGGCCGAGATCCGCGGCCATCGCCGCACTTATATCGGTTCAATGCCTGGCAAGATTCTCCAGAACATGTCCAAGGTGGGTGTTCGTAACCCGTTGTTTTTGCTGGATGAAGTGGACAAGATGGGGATGGACTTCCGGGGCGACCCGGCGTCGGCCCTGCTTGAAGTGCTCGATCCCGAGCAGAACCACACCTTCGTCGACCACTACATCGAGGTCGAATACGACCTGTCGGATGTGATGTTCGTGGCCACGGCCAACACGTTGAACATTCCGGCGGCGTTGCTTGACCGCATGGAAGTGATCCGCCTGTCGGGTTACACCGAGGACGAAAAGGTCCACATCGCAGAACATCATCTGCTGCCGAAGACCATGCAGAACCACGGTCTGAAGGGTGACGAGCTGGCCGTTTCGGAGAGCGCACTGCGCGACATCGTGCGCTACTACACGCGCGAGGCTGGTGTGCGCAGTCTCGACCGCGAAGTGTCCAAGATCTGCCGCAAGGTGGTGAAGGAACTGGTCAGCGGCGGCAAGGAGCGCAAGCTCACGGTGAGTGCGCGTAATCTCGACAAGTATCTCGGGGTGCGGCGTTATTCATTCGGCATTGCCGAGAAGAAAAACCAGATCGGTCAGGTCAACGGTCTGGCGTGGACCGAAGTCGGCGGCGAACTGCTGTCGATCGAAGCGGCGACCATGGTCGGCAAGGGCAAGATGACGACCACCGGCAAACTCGGCGAGGTCATGCAGGAGTCGGTGCAGGCGGCGATGTCGGTGGTGCGTGCGCGTTCGCAGCGCCTGGGCATCCATCCGGACTTCTATCAGAAGAACGACATCCACATTCACTTGCCCGAAGGGGCGACGCCGAAAGACGGCCCCAGCGCCGGTATCGGCCTGTGCACGGCGATGGTGTCGGTGCTGACCGGCATCCCGGTGCGCGCCGATGTGGCGATGACCGGCGAGATCACGCTGCGCGGCGAAGTGCTGCCGATCGGCGGTCTGAAGGAGAAGCTGCTGGCAGCACATCGCGGCGGCATCAAGACCGTGCTGATTCCGGAAGAAAACGTGAAGGATCTGAAAGAAATACCGGATAACGTGAAGAACAAGCTCGACATCCATCCGGTGAAATGGATCGATCAGGTGCTGGAACTGGCGCTGGAACGCAAGCCCGAGGCACTGCCCGAGCAGGCTGCGGTTCCGGTTCCGCCTGCTGGCGAGGGCGCAACGCCGGTAGCGATCAAGCATTAAGCCTTCAAAGCTGGAAATCGGGGCTGGATTGGGCTACAATCCGGCCCTTTGTTTCACAGGGCATTGCGGCTAAAGAGGCGGGGGTGCTTAGCTCAGCTGGTAGAGCGTCGCCCTTACAAGGCGAATGTCGGCGGTTCGATCCCGTCAGCACCCACCAGCAGCACCGCAATACGAAGTAATTACGAAGCAATACGAAGCAATACCAAATACGGCAGCAAATTGGAGTGGTAGTTCAGTTGGTTAGAATACCGGCCTGTCACGCCGGGGGTCGCGGGTTCGAGTCCCGTCCACTCCGCCAACATTAGAAAAAAAGGCGAACCGTGTTCGCCTTTTTTGTTATCCGCGCACTGGATGCGCGATCCTGGAGAGAGAGCCATGTACGATTTTGTATATAAAAACAAACGGCTGATGCAACTGATGCTGGCGTTGATCGTGCTGCCGTTCGCCTTTTTCGGCATCGATTCCTATTTTCAGGGCGGTAGCGGCGCCAACAGTGTCGCGACGGTCGGCGACTACCGCATTACCCAGGAAGAGTTCTCGCAGGCGCTGCGCGAGCGCCAGGATGCGCTGCAGCGGATGGCCGGCGGCCGCGTCGATCCGGCGATGCTTGACAGCAACGAGCTGCGCTTTGCGGTGCTTGACAACCTGGTGCAGCAGCGACTGCTGTTTGAACGCGCCGCAAAGGCCGGGCTGGTGATTACCGACCGCCAGATTCAGGATATCGTTGCCGGCGTCGAAGCATTCAAAGTCGACGGCAAGTTTTCCCTTGAGCGTTATGAGGAGTTGCTCAAGGCGCAGTCGATGACCCCGCTGATTTTCGAGCAGCGCATACGCCAGGACATGATCAGCGAACACGCTGCCTATCCGTACGCCGCGTCGTCATTCGTGTCGCGCTCGGAAGCGGCCAATCTGCTGCGCATTTCCGAGCAGCAGCGCGAAGTCAGTTATTTCACGCTGGCAGCGGACCGTTTCCTGCCGCAGGTCAAGCTGGAAGCCGATGCAGTCAAAAAATATTATGACGGCCACCAGGACGAGTTCCGCGTGCCCGAGCAGGTACGCATTGAATTTGTCTTGCTCAGTGGTGAAGCGATTCTGGCGCAGATCCAGCCGTTGGCGGCGGACGTGCGCAAGGCCTACGACGAAAACATGAAGCGTTTCGAGGTCAAGGAAGCGCGCCAGGCCAGTCATATCCTGTTCGCTGCTGATGGCAACGCGGAGGCCAAGAAAAAAGCCAAAGCCAAGGCGGATGAAATCTATGCGCAGGTAAAAAAGAACCCGAAGGATTTCGCCGCTCTGGCAAAACAGCATTCGCAGGATCCGGGCTCGGCCGCCAACGGCGGTGATCTGGGTTTCTTCGAGCGTGGTTCGATGGTCAAGGCTTTTGATGACGTGGTGTTCACGATGAAGGCAGGCGATATTTCGCAGCCGGTGGAAACCGAGTTCGGTTACCACATCATCCGGCTCACCAACGTGCGCGGCGGCAAGGCGAAGTCTTTCGAGGAAGCGCGCGCGGAAATCGAGGTCGACCTGAAGAAACAGCAGGCCGGCCGCAAGTTTGCCGAAATATCGGAGAGTTTCAGTACCACGCTGTTTGAGCAGTCGGACAGCCTGAAACCCGCAGCCGATCTGATCAAGGCTGTGCCGCAGAAAAGCGGCTGGATTTCCCGCAACGGTGGCGACAGCCCGCTGCTGTCCAATCCGAAGCTGTTGAAGGCGATTTTCTCGGACGATGTTCTGAACAACAAACGCAACAGTGAAGCGATCGAACTGGCGCCGGGGGTGTTGATGGCGGCGCGGGTGATCGAGCACAAACCCTCGGTGGTGCAGCCGTTCGAGCAAATCAGTGCGGCGCTGACCAAAAAGCTGACCCTGCAACAGGCCGGCCAGTTGGCGGCGCAGGATGGCCGCGCCCGCCTGACCGCGCTGCGAGAAGATAAAGATGCGGGTAAAGATGCCGGTAAGGATGCGGGAAGAGATGCGGGCAAAAACGCCCAGATGGCATGGAGCGCGCCGCTGCTGGTCAGTCGCGGTGACCCGAAGGAGGTGCCGGTTGACGCCTTGCGCCAGGCGTTCAAGACGGATGTCAGCAAAGTGCCGGCCTACGCCGGTGTCGAGATTGCCGGCGGCGCCTATATGCTGGTGCGCATCAGCAAGGTTCTGGACGCTGCGGAAGGCGCCAAGGACAAGCAGAACGCCATCGCCCAGACCCTGCGCCAGGTGGCGGGGCAGTCCGAGCTGGCGGCTTATCTCGCCAGCCTGAAACAGAAATCGGATGTGAAAATCCGCAAGGATCAGGTCGAGAAAAAGTCCTGACCGGCCTTACCGGTTGGCGCCAATAGAAAGGGCGACTCTTTGAGTCGCCCTTTTTGTCATGGTGCGCCGGTCTGCGCTGTTATTCGCGCATGCCGCCGACGGTGGTATTAAAGCCGCTGTCGACGTAGGTGATTTCCCCGGTAATGCCCGCCGCCAAATCGGAGAGCAGGAAGGCCGCTACATTGCCGACATCGTCGATGGTGACACTGCGCCGCATCGGCGCGTTTTCTTCAACGTATTTGAGGATCTTGCCGAAATCGCCGATGCCGGCTGCAGCCAGGGTCTTGATCGGACCCGCCGAGACGCCATTGACGCGGATGCCTTGCGGACCCAGGTTGGTCGCCAGATAGCGCACGCAGGCTTCCAGGCTGGCTTTGGCCAGGCCCATGACGTTGTAATGCGGCACGGTGCGTTTGGCGCCAAGATAGCTCAGCGTGAGCAGGGCGCCCTGGCGTCCCGCCATCAGCGGCACTGCGCCCTTGGCCAGCGCGGCAAAGCTGTAGCTGCTGATGTCGTGGGCCATTTTGAAGGCGTCGCGGGTCAGGCCGTCGAGGAACTCGCCTTTTAGCGCTTCACGCGGCGCAAAGGCGATGGAATGTACCACGCCGTCCATATGGCCCCATTCCCCCTTCAGTGACGAGAACAGCGCGTCGATCTGCTCGTCCTGGCTGACGTCGCAGGGCAGCACCGGCACAGTGCCGAAATCGGATGCGAGTTTCTGCACCCGCTCGCGGATGTCCTCGCTCTGGTAGGTAAAGGCCAATTGCGCGCCCTCGCGGTGCGCCGCCTTGGCGATGCCGTAGGCGATGGAGCGGCTGGAGAGCAGGCCGGTGATCAGGATCTTCTTGTCTTGCAGGAAAGCCATGGTGTTCCCTTAGCGTAACGAATCAGAATGGAGCAGACGCGGGGCGATTATAACCAGAAGCCGCGCCCGCCAATATCGGCTACACTTTTGCGCGATGACTTCGCTTCGTTACCGCCTGCCGCTGATTGTTCCGCTGTTCGCCCCGCTGTTAGTACTGATCATGGCCGCGGGCTGCAGCGGATCACCCTGGAATGACCCCTATCCGGCGGCGGAAGCGGGTTCGAATACGCTCTACACCTCGTTTGCCGAGCGTCCCAAACATCTGGATCCGGTGCAGTCGTATGCCGAGAACGAATTTGCATTCATCGCCAACATCTACCAGCCGCCGCTGCAGTACCACTATCTCAAGCGGCCGTATGAACTGATCCCGTTCGGCGCCGAGGTGGTGCCGAAGCCGGTTTATCTGGATGCCGCAGGCCGCAGGTTGCAGGATCACGCGCCTGCAGAGCGCGTGGCGTTCAGTGAATACGTGATTGCAGTGAAAAAAGGCGTGCTTTATCAACCGCATCCGGCGCTGGCCGTGGATGAAGCGGGAAAGCCGCGTTATCACGCGCTGAGTGTGGCCGATCTGCGCGGCATCGACACGCTGGGCGACTTTAAACATACCGGTACCCGCGAACTGGTCGCTGCGGACTATGTGCACCAGATCAAACGCCTGGCGCATCCGCGGCTGCATTCGCCGATCCTGCAATTGATGACCGAGTATGTGGTCGGGTTGAAGGAGTTGGCGGGCGATCTGGCCAAGTCTGCCGCCGGTCTGCCCGAACATGCGTTCATTGATCTCGCACCGTACCAGCTGTCCGGAGTGCGCGTCATCGACCGTCATACCTATGCCGTGCGCGTGCGCGGCAAATATCCGCAGTTCGCCTACTGGCTGGCGATGCCGTTTTTTGCGCCGGTGCCGCCGGAAGCCGATCGCTTCTACGGCCAGCCGGGATTGACGCAGAAGAACATCACGCTCGACTGGTATCCCGTGGGCACGGGGCCGTACATGCTGACGGTGAATAATCCGAACCGGCAGATGGTGCTGGAGCGCAATCCGAACTACCGCGGCGAAACCTATCCGGTCGAAGGCGAGCCCGGCGACGCCGAGCGCGGCCTGCTGCAGGACGCCGGCAAACCGCTGCCGTTCATCAACCGTGTCGTGTTCAGTCTGGAGAAGGAGCAGATTCCGTATTGGAACAAGTTCCTGCAGGGGTATTACGACGCATCGGGTATTGCTTCAGATACTTTTGATCAGGCTGTACAGTTTTCGGGGCAGGGCGATGTCACGCTGTCGGAAGACATGGCGAAACGCGGCATCAGTCTGCAGACCTCGCTGGCGACCAGCGTGTTCTATCTGGGTTTCAACATGCTGGATCCGCTGGTCGGCGACCAGGGTGACGAACCCATGCGTGAAAAAGCGCGCAAGCTGCGACTCGCCGTATCGATGGCGATCGACCAGGAAGAATTCATTTCGATATTCCGCAACGGCCGCGGCGTGCCGTCGCACGGCCCGGTGCCGCCGGGCATATTCGGTTATCGCGACGCCGATGCCGCCGGCATCAATCCCTATGTGTACGAATGGCGCGAGGGCGAGGCGCGGCGCAAAAGCATAGACCAGGCCAAACAGTTGCTGGCCGAAGCCGGGTATCCGAACGGCCGTGACGCCAAAAGCGGCCAGCCGCTGCTGCTGCATCTGGATACCACGTCCAGCGGCGCCGACAGCAAGGCGCGTCTCGACTGGTATATCAACCAGTTCGCCAAGCTGGGCATCCAGTTGGTGATCCGCGCCACCGATTTCAACCGGCTGCAGGACAAACTGCGCCGCGGTACCGCGCAGCTGTTTTTTATGGGATGGAACGCCGATTATCCGGACCCCGAGAATTTCCTGTTCCTGTTTCATGGACCGCAGTCGCGCGCGAAAACGCAGGGAGAGAACGCGTCCAACTACAGCAATCCCGAATTCGACCGTCTGTTCGAGCGCATGAAACACATGCCCAACGGCGCGGAACGACAGGCGATCATCGACCGCATGATCGCCTTGTTGCGCCATGATGCCCCCTGGGTATGGAGTTTTTTTCCGAAGGACTACACGCTGCATCACGGCTGGGTGCATAACCGCAAGCCCAACCAGATCGCCAACAACAGTCTCAAATATCAGCGTCTGGAGCCGGCGCTGCGTGCGCAGCAGCGCCGCGCCTGGAATGCGCCGGTGCTGTGGCCGTTGGCGCTGGTCGCCATCGTGCTGGGGCTCGGTGCGTGGCCGGCAGTATCCGCATACCGCCGGCGTGAGCGGCTTACCGCAGTGTCCGGGGAGCGCGCATGAGCGGATATATTCTCCGGCGCCTGATCTACGGCGTGTTCGTGCTGATCGGCGTCAATGTGCTGACGTTTGCGCTGTTCTTTTTCGTCAACACACCGGATGACATGGCACGCGCGCAGCTCGGCGCCAAGCGTGTCACCCCGGAAGCAGTGGAAAAATGGAAGCAGGAGCGGGGGTATCATAAGCCATTGTTTTTAAACGAAAAATTATCAGGCCTTGAACGCGTCACCGAAACCGTGTTTTTTGACAAGTCGGTCAAGCTGTTTGCGTTCCAGTTCGGCGAATCCGACCAGGGACGCAACATCGGCTACGACATCAGCACGCGCATGTGGCCCAGCCTCGCCGTGCAGCTGCCGGCCTTCCTGATTGGGCTGCTGGTCTATATCTCGTTTGCACTGCTGATGGCTTTTTTTCGCGCCACCATTCTGGATTTCTGGGGCGTGGTGCTGTGCGTGCTGATGATGTCGGTGTCGACGCTGTTCTACATCATCGGCGGCCAGTTTGTATTCGGAAAATTGTGGAACCTGGTGCCGATTTCCGGTTACAACGGCGGCTTTGATGCGATCAAGTTCCTCGCGTTGCCGGTACTGATCGGCGTGATCAGCGGCATCGGCGGTAATGCGCGCTGGTACCGCACGATTTTCCTGGAGGAGATCAACAAAGACTATGTGCGCACTGCCCGCGCCAAGGGATTGTCGGAGGCGCGCGTGTTGTTCCGCCATGTGCTGCAGAACGCGATGATCCCGATACTCACCGGCGTGGTGGTGGTCATCCCGCTGCTGTTCATGGGTGCGCTGATCACCGAATCCTTTTTCGGCATCCCGGGGCTGGGCAGCTACACCATCGACGCCATCGGTCAGCAGGATTTTGCAATCGTGCGGGTGATGGTGTTCCTCGGTTCCGTGCTCTACGTAATCGGCCTGATCATGACCGACGTGTCCTATACGCTGGTTGATCCGCGGGTGCGTTTTTCATGACGTTCTTCCCGTTCCGCTTCGAGCTGTTGTGGACTGATGCGCTGGTCTGGCTGCTGGTTGCGGCCATTGCGGGTTATGCCGCTTATGCCCGCGCCCGGCCGCATCTGCGCGCGCCCTGGTCGCGGGTCAGCCGCAGCGCCAGCGGCATCGCTGCGGCGGTGATTCTCGCCGCCTTCGTGCTCGCCGGTCTGCTCGACTCGGTGCACTACCGGCCGCTGCTGCCGCCGCAGGACGGCAAGGCGGCTTATGCCACGGAAGTGCGCAGCCTGCTTGATCGCGTGCTGGAGCCGTTGCGCGTCAAACGCGAAAAAACCTATTCGGCACCGCTGGCGACGCATCTGTACGCCAAGGAAACACTGCAGCTGTCCGATGGCCGCGAGGTACGCGAGTTTCCGCGCCTGCGACATGGCGGCGCGCATCTGAAAGATCCCGCGGCAGACTGGGCGGGAGACGTCGCGCTGCGTGGATTCCGCGGTCTGGCGGTGGCCCTGCTGCTGTGGTTTACCGCGGCGGTGGCGCTGGGTGCCGCCGTCGCCCAGCGTTCGGCTGTGGGCATTGAGACGGCCTGGAACGATATCTGGAGCGGCCGTACGGCGGTGCCCTGGCGCGCGGCGCTGTGTGCGACGGCCGTTCTCGCGGTGATTGCCGGTCCGGTTGTCGCGCTGGCGCCGCATTACCATGTGTTCGGCACCGACAAGGTCGGGCAGGACGTGTTGTACCAGGCGCTGAAGAGCATCCGCACCGGCATGGTGATCGGTACGCTGGCCACACTGGTGATGCTGCCCTTTGCACTGGTGCTGGGCGTGATGGCGGGTTATTTCAAAGGCAGGGTGGACGACATGATTCAGTACCTCTACACGACGTTGTCCTCGATCCCCGGGGTGCTGCTGATCGCGGCCGCGGTGCTGATGATGCAGGTTTATATCGAAAATCATGCGGCGCTGTTCCCGACCACCGAGATTCGCGCCGACGTGCGGCTGATTGCGCTGTGCGTGATCCTCGGTGTCACCAGCTGGACGGGGTTGTGCCGGCTGCTGCGCGGGGAGACGCTGAAATTGCGCGAACTCGAATATATCCAGGCGGCGCATGCCTTCGGCGTGTCGCACTGGCGGGTGATGATGCGTCATGTGATGCCCAATGTGATGCATATCGTGATGATTGCGCTGGTGATGGATTTCAGCGGCCTGGTGCTGGCGGAAGCGGTGCTGTCTTATGTCGGCGTCGGCGTCGACCCGTCGATGATCAGCTTCGGCACCATGATCAACAGCGCACGCCTGGAAATGGCGCGCGAGCCGATGGTGTGGTGGTCGCTGGCTGCCGCCTTTGTATTCATGCTGGCGCTGGTGCTGGCCGCGAACCTGTTCGCCGACGCGGTGCGCGATGCCTTCGATCCGCGGCTGGTGCGGGCGGGAGCTGCGGCATGAGCATAAAACCGCTGCTCAGCGTGCGCGACCTGCGCACCGAGATCCGCAGCGACGGCCCGCCGGTGCGCGCGGTCGATGGCGTGTCGTTTGACATCGCTGCGGGTGAAACCTTTGCGCTGGTCGGCGAGTCGGGTTGCGGAAAATCGATGACGGCGCTGTCGCTGATGCGTCTGCTGCCGGATGCAGCAACGATCACCGGCGGTGTCGTGGAACTGGATGGGCAGAACCTGCTGGCGCTGCCGGAGTCGCAGATGCGCGACGTGCGCGGCCGCCGCGTGGCGATGATTTTCCAGGAACCCGGGTTGTCGCTGAATCCGGTGATGACCATCGGCGCGCAGATTGCCGAATCGGTGCGCCGGCATACCGCCCTGAGCGGCGCCGCAGTGGATGCGCGGGTCATCGAACTGCTCGATGCCGTGCGCATGCCCGATGCGGTGCGACGCGTCAACGAGTATCCGTTCCAGTTGTCGGGCGGCATGAAACAGCGGGTGATGATCGCGATGGCGCTGGCCTGCGATCCGGCGCTGCTGATTGCCGACGAGCCGACCACGGCGCTGGATGTCACGGTGCAGGCGCAGGTGCTGGAACTGCTGCGCGATCTGCAGCGTTCGCGCGGCATGGCGATGCTGCTGATTACCCATGATCTCGGTGTCGTCGCGCAGATGGCGCAGCAGGTCGCTGTGATGTATGCCGGCGAGATCATCGAAACGGGGCCGGTGCAGACCTTCTTTGAGGGGCCGGCGCATCCCTACTCACAGAAGCTGTTTGATTCGCTGCCGGAACGCGCCGGCCGCAATCACATGCTGGCGGCAATACCCGGCGCAGTGCCGCC